>DATFNV010000092.1:0-16218 GCA_035266225.1 Gemmataceae bacterium | reverse complement strand
GTTCCTCAAAGCTCTGGGCCAGACCCAGGAGCGCTATCCCTTCCGTCTGTACGCCTATTGCCTGATGAGCAACCACTTCCACCTGGTCGTGGAGCCCGACGCCGGCCAGAACATCAGCCGCATCTTGCAGTCGCTGACGGTCGCCCACACCTGGCATTACCACAAGGCGCTGGGCACCTCCGGCCACGTCTGGCAGGGGCGCTTCAAAAGTCCCGCCGTCGCGACCGACGAGCACCTGCTGACCGTGATGCGTTACGTCGAGTCCAACCCCTTGCGGGCCGGTCTGGTCACCGACCTGGCGGACTATCCCTGGTCGAGTTACCCGGCGTACGGCCTGGGCCAGGCCGTGCCGCTCGTCGCTGAGGCGCCGGTGTGGGGAGCCCTGAGGAAAGAAAAGGGGAAAAGAAAAGGGGTCGGGAGTCGTTTTCAGACCAGGAAGATGACCGTGATAGTCCTTAGAATAACGACTCCCGACCCCTTTTCTTTTCCCCTTTTCTTTTCTTTTCCTTTTCTTTTCTTTTCCCTTTTCTTTTCTTTTCCCTTTTCTTTTCCGATGCCGCCTTCTTCCCACTGCTTGTAGGAGCCGCGATACCCTTTCGGGCGACCGAACGCCGTAAGGGCATCGGGAGCCGTGCGGACCTTGGGATACCCCTCCTTCGCGTACCAGAGCAAGTCGCCGGCGACGAAGACGTCTTCATCGTCCTGGTACTGGACTTCCAGCCCGCACTTGATGGTGACGATGCATTCCCACTGGAGGGTATTGTCCGACATGGGCAGTCCATCGCTGTCGGGGTAAAGGGGATCGATCACCAGGACCGGATTGATGGGTGCGTTCATGGGTCGGCTAACCTGTCACGTTCGGCGGGGAGTCTTCCGCTTCACTCCAACTCATCCCAGGATACTCCGGACGACTCTTCGGGTAAAGGTCAGCAGACACCTCACGGCGGCAGCGTCTTCTCGCTGAGCAGGTACGCCAGCAGGTCGCGCAGCTCCTCCGGTTTCTTCACCAGTCCGGCCGGCATCGGCGACACGTTCGACGTCGTCCGCGACTCGACGTCCTTGCTGTGTACCTGTTTCCGCGTCGTGTCGGCTTGCAGCACCTCGATGACCTCGGCCCGTTTCGCTCACGACGAGGCCGGTCAGGGTCAGTCCCTGCTTCGTCGTGATGACGGTGGTGCGGAACTGTTCCGCGACTTGGCGACTCGGCAGGAGCATCGATTCCACGAGGTAGGCGAGGTTGAAGCGCTTGCCGGCGTCGGTCAGACTGGGCGCGCCGCCGCCCGCCTGATCAGCGGTTATGGCGTGGCACTTCACGCAGCCGAGCGTGCCGAACAGCTTGCGGCCCTGCTCGGCATCGCCCTTCTTCGCCTCCAGCGGCCAGTCGAACTTCAGGAACTCCGGCGGCACCGCGTCCCCCTTGCCGGCTCCTTCCTTGAGCCGCTGCGCCAGCGTCGCGCTGCCGACCTTCTCCGGCAGCGTCGCCGTCACCCCGACCCGCCCCCGATAGCGGAGGATGACACTCCCCCCGGTCGCGGACCCCCGGATCAGCACGTCGTTGCTCCCCGGCTGCACGTCGAGCGGTAACTCCGCCTGCTCCTCCAGTAGCCGGCCGTTGTGCCATAGATAATTCAGGCAGGCTGTAATGCGTAGGCCCTGGGGGTGCCGGCAACGTCACCTCCTTACCCGACCCGAACCGAAGGGAGCCACCGATGAAACAACGGCTCTTTCTGATGCCACCGATCCTGGCCGCATTTTTGGCCCTGGCCGCCGATTGGCCTCAGTATCGCGGCCCCGGCGGCCTGGGGATTGCTCTGGACAAGGGACTGCCGGTGACCTGGAGCGCGGACACGAACCTCGCCTGGCAAACGAAACTGCCAGGCCCAGGTTCTTCCTGCCCCATCGTGGTGGGCAACAAGATCTTGCTCACCTGCTTCAGCGGCTATGGTCTGGACCTGAAGAACCCGGGCGACATGAAGAATCTGAAAAGGCATCTGGTCTGCCTGGACCGCGCAAGGGGAAAGGTACTCTGGACGCGCGAGGTGGCAGCGGTCTTACCCGAAGCGCGCTACGACGATCAACTCCTGCTCCATGGCTACGCCACCAGCACCCCGGCCTCCGATGGCAAGAACGTTTACGTCTTCTTCGGCATATCGGGGGTCTTGGCCTTCGACCTGGAGGGAAAGCAACTCTGGCAGACCAGCGTGGGCAAGAAAACCCATGGCTATGGGAGCGCCGCCTCGCCGGTGCTGTACAAGGATTTGGTGATCGTCAACGCCAACATCGAAAGCGGCGCCCTCGTCGCCCTGGACAAGAACACGGGCAAGGAGATGTGGCGAGCGGCGAGTCTCTCGGACTCCTGGAGCACGCCGCTACTGGTGGAAATCCCGAAAGGTGGGACCGAGTTGGTCGTCAGCGAAGCGAAGAAAGTCCTGGGCTTTGATCCGGATACCGGCAAGGAACTGTGGCATGTCAATTACAATCAACACCCCTGGTATGGCTGCGCGAGCGCAGTCGCCCACGAGGGAGTGGTCTACGCCTTCGCGCACAACAGTGTTGCGATCCGGGCGGGCGGCCGGGGGGACATCACCACGACGCATACTCTGTGGCAGAAAGGTCACCATTGCCTCACATCGCCGGTGTACCATGAGGATTATCTCTACTTTCCCGATGGCCCAGTGGCCTTCTGCGTCAAGGCCGACGACGGGAAGGAGATGTACAGAGAGCGTCTCGTGGCGAAGCCGAACCCCGATGACAAGAGTGACATCGACAGACCGGGGGATTGCTATGCTTCGCCGCTGGTGGCGGACGGCAAGATTTATTGCGTTAGCCGCGGCAAAGGTAACTTCGTGCTTGAAGCCGGCCCGAAATTCAAGCAACTGGCGCACAACACGCTGGATGCCGACGCCGGCGTCTGCAACGGCAATCCGGCTGTGAGCAGCGGGCAACTGCTGCTGCGCTCCGACCGCTATCTTTATTGCATCGGGAAGAAGGCGAAACCGTGAACACGAAAGCGAAGGCGGCATGAGGGCTTTTCGAGATCCAACGTGTCACCGGTCGCCGTAAACCTCGATTCCCGCAACCCAGGCGTCGGGCGGAAAGCGGAACAGCTCGCGGCGGGCCTTGTAACCACCCTTGTCGTCCGGCTCGTAGACGAACAGCGCCTCGCGGCCGCCGACGAACAGCCGACCCATCGTGTCCGCTTTGATGCTGACAAATGACTCGTCGGGCGAGCGGTCGATGAGGATCGCCTTCAGTCGCGGGTCGGCGGGACGGTAGTCGAGATCGGTGTCGGAATTCGGCCCGGCGTTGTTCGCCGGAGCCGATGGCTTCTTCTCCGTCTCGGGCAGAGACGACTTCACGCCGCCTTCGGGCACCTCGCCGTGGGCCGTCCAGACGAGGGCGTTGAGCACCATGCGGCGGACGTTCTCGTTTTCCCAGTTGCTGTGGAAGTGTCCGCCGGTGTAGCCGAAGCCGCGGCCGCCGTTCTTCCGCTCTACGGCCCAGGCCACGACCTGCGGCTCCTTCTCGTCGGGGAGGGTGGCGCTGAGGATCGGACTTAGGCTCCGTTCGGCGGGGGCGAGGCGCATGTTGTAGTAGAACTCCTCGCGTAGCTCGAACGGCTTGAGCCCGCGGCTGACGGGGTGTTTCGGACTCGCAAGATCGATTTTGCCGGTGCAGGTCTTGATCTTCGAGAACCAGCCGCGCGGCTTGGCCCCGCTCTCGTAATCGAAGTAGCCGCCACACCAGTCGAGGAACTCTTCGCCGCCTTTCTTCGTGGGGACGAAGACGGTGTAGTGGATGGCGACGAAGCCGACGCCGCGCTCCATCAGCTTCGCCATCGCCGCCAGGCGCTTCTCGCGCAGCAGCGGATGGGCCGTCTCGTCGCGGTCGGAGCCGTCGCTGAAGAGGAGGACGGTCGCGGCGTTGTCGAAGAGCTTCTCGTCCTTCGGCCAGCCGTCGGTGTGGACCTCGGCCTTGAAGCCCTTGAGGTTCGGCGATGTGTTGATGCAGTGGGCGAGGAGGCGGGCGCCCTTCTCGTACTCGTGCTCGCCGGGGCCGTGGCTCTTGGTGCCGGCGATGAGGAGGACCTTCTTCGGGGAGTCGGCCGCCAGGACAAACGAAGGGACGAGCAGCACGGCGAATGCGAGGATGACGTGTTTCATCGTGCGATCACCTGGAGGAATGGCGGAGGGACTTGCTCCGGGAAAGCGGCAAATCTCAGTGCAGGTGCGGATTCTTGATCTTGTCTCGCTCCCATGCCTTCTGTGCCCGCTTGTAGGGAGGGCGGGTCAGTGGTGTCCCTTTGTGGCTGTAGTAGTAGATCTCTTCCCCCTCCCGTTCGTCGTCTTGGGCATCAAGAACGTGAGGATGCACCTGCCACCAAGAGAAAGGAGAGACCCAGCACCCGTGGATGTCTTTTTCGGCTTTGCGGCGCGATGAGGAGACGTGGAACTGCACGGAGTCGATATGGACACACGGTTCGACACCCGTGAATTCATAATGCATGACGACCCAGACGGTCGGCTTCTTCTTCGGCATGCGCGTTCGCCAGGGTATCAATTGGGCTGCGGCTGCTCCAGGGGAGCAGGTGCTTCCGGCGCAACCGGCGGCGGGGCAGACTTCCGGATGGTCAGGCGCACGAACGTCCGTCCGCTCTTCCTCTCTTCCTCGCGTATCGCCTCGCAAATGGCGTGGAGATCGTCGCCGTGGCGGGCCGCGTCTTCCTCCCGGAACTTGCGAATCTCCTCAACGATCGGATCGCGGGTCATCGGCGGCCTCCCCAAGGAGCATTTCTGGCGTACAGATACCCGGCGGCGCGAAGCCAGCGGCCCGGCAAACCGCTTCGATCTTGCCGCGCATCGCCAGGTTGGCCATGTGCCGGCAGTTCCACGTCAAGACGTATTCTATCCCGTAGACCGCAGCGAGTGCGATGTGCAACGCATCCTCTTTCGCCTTCGCCGGCAGCGCGCCGGCGCGCAACAATTCCGCCGCCAGCGCGTCGGCCTCCGGGTCGAGCGTCAACGCCGTCATCGTCGCGAGAACGTCGAGGCGCGCCTTGACCGCTTCAGGATCGCCCTGGCTGGCCTCACGAATGACGAGTTGCGACGTGTACAGATCGAAATCGGCGCGCCGCTTCTGCCACCACTCCCTCGTGACCTGTTGGTGACCGTGCATGATGACGTCACGGCTCGGCCAGGCCGTGAGGTAACTCACGAAGCTCGTCTCAATGTATACCTTGGGCCTCGCCATCACACATGCTCCCCGTGGCCGTTATTGCGTGTCCGGTTCAGGCAGGGTAAACTCCATCCGTCCTCTTGTCCACCCCCGATGGGCCGCTCCCATGAAGCTCGCACAGGGCACCACGATCATCAGCAACGGCCAGCTCATCGACGGCACCGGCGCGCCGCCCGTCCTCGACGCCGCCCTCGTCATCGCCGACGGCCGTATCGCCTACGCCGGCCGTGTCGTCTCGGCCGCGCGGGTCCCTCCGGACGCCCGCCGCATCGACGCCCGCGGCGGCACCATCATGCCCGGCCTCGTCGAGGCACACTACCACCCGACGTACTTCAACGTCGCCGCCCTCGAAGACCTCGACATCAAGTATCCCGTTGAGTACGTCACGCTCTTGGCTTCTTGCAACGCCAAGCTCGCTCTCGAATGCGGCTACACGTCGGCGCGCAGCGGCGGCAGCCTGTTCAACATCGATCACTGGTTGAAGAAGGCCATCGAGAACGACCTTGTGCCCGGCCCGCGGTTGGCGGCGAGCGGCCGTGAAATCTGCGGCGTCGGCGGCCTGATGGACTGGAACCCCGACTTTCGCAAGATCGGCATGGAGGGACTCGTCCTCCTGGTCAACGGCGCCGACGAGGCCCGCGCCGCCGTCCGCAAACTGGTCAAAGACGGTGTCGAATAGGTCAAGACCTACCCCACCGGCGACGCCGCGGCCCCGGACACAAACGACCATCACACCCTCTGCATGACCTTCGAGGAGATGCACGCCGTCGTCGCCACCGCGCACAACCACGGCCTGAAGGTGACGGGTCACTGCCGCGCCACCGAAGGCATCAAGAATGCCCTGCGCGCCGGCTACGACACCCTCGAACACGGCACCTTCATGGACGACGAGGCGCTCGACATGCTGCTGGCGCGGAACACGCCCGTGGTGCCGGCACTGCAGTTCGAGTGGGCCAGCATCGAGTACGGGCCGCAGTTCGGCATGGGCCAGCGCGTCATCGACGGCCACAAGGAGACGCTCGAAGGCGGGGCGGAGAGCGCCCGGCGGATCCTCAAGGCGGGCGGCCGGCTCGGCATGGGCGGCGACTACGGCTTCGCCTGGACGCCGCACGGCACCTACGCCAAGGAGCTGACCTTCTTCGTCAAGTACGTCGGTTTCTCGCCGCTGGAGACGATCCGGTGCGCCACGAAGACCGGCGCCGAGATCATGGGCCGCGGCGACGAATTCGGGACACTGGAGGCGGGGAAACTCGCGGACGTGCTGGTGGTCGATGGCGACGTGCTGGCGGACATCGCGATCCTGGAGGACCGCTCGCGCTTCATCGCGGTGATGCAGGGCGGCGTCGTCAAGGCGGGGCAGCTGCTCAAGCCGCTTGCGGCTTAGCGTGAACGCTAAGTCGCAAGCGGCTCACCAGTGCATCACCATCCCGCCATCGACGTTGATCGTCTGGCCCGTGACGTTCTTCGCCCGTTTCGACGCCAGAAACACCACCATGGCCGCGACGTCCTCCTGCTCCTGCCAGCGGCCGAGCGGCACCAGGCGCCGAATCTTCTCCCCCGCCCATTCCTCGTACGATTGCCGCTCCTCCGGCGTCTGCCGCGCCGCCCACGCCGCCCACACCGAGCGGTTCAGCTCCGTCCGCACCATCCCCGGGCACAGCGCGTTGACGCGCACCCCGAAGGGCGCCAGGTCTTTGGCGCAGCACTGCATGAAGTTGATGACCGCCGCCTTCGACGCGCTATACGGCGGGTCGGTCTGCGAGCCGATCTGTCCGGCAATCGACGCGATGAACAGCATCGTACCGGACCGCGCCTCGACCAGGGCCGGGGTGAAGGCGTGGGCGACGTTGGCGCCGCCCACCACGTTCACCTGCAAAACGCGCGGCCAGTCGGACGGGTCCAGGTTCCAGAAGGGGAAGCCGAACTTGCCCGAGCCAACCGCCGCCGCGAAGACGACGTGATCCAACCGGCCGAAGCGCTCCTTCACCCGGCCGGCCGCCGACTGCATCGCCGCTGAGTCGGTCACGTCGCCGACCACGGGCAGCGCCTGCACCCCGTGCCGTCCCGCAATCTCGCGGGCCGTCGCCTCGACGGACGCATCGCGGTCCACGAGCGCGACGTCGGCCCCTTCCTCGGCGAAAGTGGCGGCGATGGCCCGGCCAATGCCCTTGGCCCCGCCGACCACCACCGCAACCTCGCCCGCCAGTCCCAGGTCCACGGCAGCTCCTCTCGGAACGAATCTTATGTCAACGGTTGTCCGACTTCTCCTCGTCCGCCGTGGCGGGCTTCTCCTGGGGCGCCGAGGCGATGACCGGTTTCGGCGCCGAGCCGGCGGGCATGAGCAGCGCCTCCGTCACCAGCGGCGCTTCCTCCTCCGGCAGTCGCCGCACGCTTTGCCACGTCGCTTCCGCACTCAGCCCGGCGTAGACGACGACGGAGTAGCGCGGGTTGAGCGGGTTCTCCCCCGCCGCGACCACGGCGCTGCCGGCGTGGGCGTAAGTATCTTTCCGCAGGACGAAAGAGGCCGCCCCAAACGTCACGGGCAGTCCCTTCGCGACCTTCGCCGCGACCGCGTTCGTCTCCGGCCGGCCGATGATCAGCAGGTGATGCCCCTTCAGGTCCGCCTCGCTCACGTCCGTGTCCGCCTTGACCGGCACGTCGTGGTTGCACCAGCGGCGCTGGATCTTGCGCGCCAGGTGGCCGGCCGCCTCGCGCTGGGCGTTTTTGTCCTTCAGGGTGCCGTAAACGATCAACGCCTTTTCCGGGTCCTTCTCGAACGAGAAGATCGACCAGTACCCGGTCGGGTGCGCGTCGGGGCGGCCCTTGCCGGTGACGTAGGGGTCGAAGAGCGACGCCAGCGGTTTGCCGCACGCCTTCTCGGCGTGCTCGCGGAACTGGGCCGTCGTCACCTCTTTGCCGGCGTTGGCCCGGCCGAAGGCGTCCATCATCTCCTCAAACTTCTCGTCTCCCATTTGTGTCCGCAAGTCCGCCAGGAGCAGCATGCCCTTGCCCGAGGCCAGGTCGTACCAGTCGCCGCACTTCGGGTCCGCCCTGGTCTCGGCCAGCGGCACGTCGCGACCCAGGCGCCGCACCGCCGTCAGGTAGCGCGAGCGCGGCTCGAAGCGCGCCACGGCCACCCGATCCTTTTCGTCGTCGTCGGCCTTCTCCTCGGTCGCCTTCGCCTTGAGCGACTTTTCGAGGGCGACGATCTTCTCGTAATCGGCGAAGGCTGCCGCCAGCCAGGCGTCGGCGTCGCTCTTGGGCAGGACCGTGCCGTGCCACGCCGCCGGCAGCGTGTCCGCCTCCTCGGCCTTGTAGGCCTCGAAGGTCGCGACCTTCGGCTTCTTGAGGTCGGCCGCCACCGGCGCCTTGGCGCTTTCCTTCGGGACCGCCGCCGTCAGCACGGCCCAGTCGTTGCTGACCAGCGGGCGGACGTCGCTGTACTTCGTCCGCTCCGACTCCGACGGGTCCCAGGTGCGGCCGCGCGGCGGCCCGAACAGGGCCCACGTCTTGAGGTCTTTGGCCATCGCCGAGGTCGTGAACTTGGCGTCGCACGACGGGAACGCCGCCAGCGGGGCCATCGTGAACGCCTCGAAGCCGAAGTCGGCCGTGATCTTGCCCTTGTGCTTGTCGTACAGCTTCAGCCACGCCTGGTCGCGGTCGGAGGCGGCGAAGACCATGTTCGCCGGCTTGCCCTCCACGCTCGGCACCGTCTCCAGGCGCACTTGCAGGTCCTTGGCGTTGTTGCAGCCCCAGTAGAACCCCTGGGTGCCGCCGACCCACTCGTCCTTCGACGACCGCCACAGGCGGCTCTTGTGCGTGCCCAGCTCGAACATCGCGATCTCATTCGTCTTCGTATCGGCCAGCAGCCATTCGTTCGTGTACACGCCGTTGTTGGCCTTTTCGAGGATCTTGACCGCCTCGTCGATGGTCGAGCCGTACTGCAGCGCCTTGCGGATGCGCGACACCATCGACTCGCCGTTGCTGTCGAAGCGTGTCTGCTTGATGGTCGTCTCGGCCACCAGCAGGCCGGCGTCGTTCATGTAGTAGTCCAGGCCGCTCATGATGCCGCCGGGGTACGACTGCATCAGGACGCGGTTGCCCCTCCTCGGCTTGACGTCGAGCCAGACGTTGTAATGGCGGACGTGGTAGAGGCTCCACATCGTGATATGGCCGAAAACCACCTTGCCGTCGGCGGTGGCGGGGCCGGTGGCGGCGAAGGCGCTGCAGTGCTCGGCCGGCTTCTTCTTCTTGGTGCCCGGGTACTGCGGCTCCTTGAACTTCGTCCCTTCCAGGCCGTGCGGCGTCGCTTCGAGGTTGGCCTCCAGGAAGTCGATCTCGATACCGGAGTTGAGGGCCACGACGTCCATGAGGTCGATGGCCCGGCCGTCGAACTTGGCCCCGGCCGCCGCGGCGCCGTCGGCGATGCCCTTCATCTCTTCGAGGAATTCCTTGTCGTAGCGGCGCAGGAACAGGGCGTTGACGACCAGTCGCTGGTCGCGCCAGCCATCGGCCGGGGCCTTGGGACTGCGGGCCGTCGCCAGGGTGTTGACGTGATCGGCGATCTCCGCCGACATCAGCTGACCGTGCTGGTAGCCGCGCTCGTAGGGCTCCCCCTCAATGTGCAGCACGACCCACCCCGCCTGGGGGTAGCGATAGGCCGGGCCGTAGCGCTTCACCGACGCGGGGTCGGGCTCGAAGTCCTTCGACGGGGCCGACCTCGCTTTCGCCACGGCCGGCGATGCGACGAGGAGCGCGAACACGAGGAGGACGCGGCGCGACAATGGCATGGCGCAACTCCGATGAGGCGGGAGAGGAATGCTACGGATCGAGAGGTGATTGTACGACTTGAGGTGCCACGGGGCGAAGGGCAAAGCCGCTCGCCGCGTTACGAGGCCCAATTCTCGACTGTCAGCCCCGGCACAGCGGTGAGGTCGCTATCGCTGCTCACCACGGTGCAATTGCCGAGGGTCAGCGCGACGGCGGCGAGCATCATGTCCACCTGCTGCATGGGGCGACCCCGCCGCTTCAGTTCCGCGAACACCCGGCCGTACTCGTACGCTGCCGCCTTGTCGAACGGCCAGCAGACGAGTTTCCCCAGCCGTCGGCGGGCGACCTCCCACGACGCCTCTCGGCTGTCGCTGGCCTCCAACCCGGCACCGATCTCCGCCAGGACCGGCATGCAGATGCCGATCTTGGCACCACTGCGCCGCGCGTCTTCGGCGCGGAGATCGACACCTCTTCGGGAGAACAGGAAGTCGAACGCGGGCCCCGTATCGAGCAGATAGCGCCGGGTCACCGGATACCCTCCTCCATCTGACGGCGAACCGCCTCGACGTTGAACTCCTTCACCTTCTGCCGCCAGGCGAACAGTGCCGCTTCCTGCTCGGGCGTTATGGGTAAGGCCGGAATCGCACGCAGTTCCTCGATCCAGCGCTGAATCGATTCCGGATCGTCGCCTTGCTCTTCTTCGGTCATGAACTCCATTGCGGCCGGCGCCTCTTCGCGGACCACCAACCGGGAGCCTTCACGCCAGTTCACGGGGCCGTCGAAAACGATTTGGCCGTTCTTCCAGGTCGCCTTGATAGCGCTCATTCCAACCCCCTTCCACCTCTCTCTTCGTGAAGCCGAGTCCGTTCAAGTATTGTGCCATCTCTCGCGGCACCTCCGCTAGCCCGGAAGCGAACAAGTGCAGAAGGGGTCGGGTTCCTTTTCGCCTGTCGAAAGGTGAAAAGGAACCCGACCCCTTCTGTCTCAGCAAGCTTCTTCATGCGAGGGACCACACGTCAAGCCGTCGATGCCCCGCCGCGTACAACTCCATCCCCGCCGCCCCGAGGACGAGACGATGAACGTGCCCATCGACCTTCACACGCTGCCCCACAACGGCATCCTTCTTCGGCGCGTCGGGCATCGGGTCGATCTTCCAGAAGGCGACGAGTCCGCCGTCGCCGCCGCCGCCGCCGCCGATGAGCCAGGTCTTGTCGGGGTGCCAGAGCAGGTCGTTGATGAGGGCCTTGTGCCCCTGCGCCCCGGCCGTGAAGCGCACCTGCGGCTTGCGCCACTCCCACACCTCCACGTGCGCCGGCCCCTCCAGGCCGTCCACGTTGTTGACCTGCCCGATGCCACCGGCCGCGAGGAACGTCCCGTCGCGCGAAAAGGCCAGCGAGCGGATGCCGCCGATCGAGCGTTTGCGCTGCTTCGGGTCGTAGGTGTACAGCGTCGGCACCTCGAACTTCTGCGCCGCCTTGCCGGTGTCCGTCTCCCAGACGATGACGGTGCCGTGCCGGTCGCCGCTGGCGAGGTGTTTGCCATCCGGGCTCACGGCCAGCGCGTACAGCGCCGTGACGTGCCCCTGCGGCGTCTTCATTTCGTGCCCCTGGAAAGTGCGGATCGGTTTGCCGCTGTCCGTGTCCCACAATTTCACCAGCATGTCGTCGCCGCACGAGACAAGGCGGTTGCCGTCGGGCAGCGCCGCCAGGTTGCGCAGCCAACCGGCGTGCGCTTCCACCGTGCGGACGACTTCGCCTTTCGCGGCGTCCCACCAGATCAGCGAGCGGTCGTAGCTGCCGGAGACGACCAGCGTCTTCCCCGCCCGAGCGACGGCGACGAGGGCGGAGACGTAGTTGTCGTGCTTCGCCCACTTGGCGACAGGCTCCTTCTTCGCCCCTTCGAGGTCGAAGAGGTAGATGCCGTAATCCTCGCTGCCGGCGTAGAGGCGCTTGCCGGACGGGTCGGCGCAGAGGCCGTAGAAGGCCGCGGGGTGGGCGTAGGTGGTCTTGACCTTCGCCTTGACGGGGTCGATGGCGGGCATGGCATTATTCCCCAATGAATACCCGTTGAGCGGCGGGTCGCAGACCCGCGCCGGTCTGCGACCCGCCGCTCAACGATCCGGTCCTACGCCAGCACCGTCGCGATCGGCTTGCTGTCCTCGGGCGACAGCGGGATGGGCCGCAGGCCGACGTGGTAAGTCTTCTTCGGGTTGATACCGACCCCCTTGAAAATCGTCGCCGTCACGTCGCCGGCCCCGACCTTCCCCTCGGCGACGGTGTTCCCGTTCGCATCCGTCTTGCCGTGGACGCTGCCGCCCTTGATGCCGCAGCCGGTCAGGCTGCACGACCAGGCGCTGGCGAAGTGGTCGCGCCCCGCGTCCTTGTTGATGCCCGGCGTCCGGCCGAACTCGCTCAGCGTCACGATCAGCGTCGAGGACAAGAGGCCGCGCTCCTCCAGGTCGAGGATCAGCGTGGACATCACATGATCCAATTCGGAGACGAGTTCGCGGTGACTCTCGTGGTTATCGTGATGGCTGTCCCACCACGCCCGCGCCACCTTGACCATCGGCACCCCCGCCTCGATCAGCCGCCGTCCGATCAGCGCGTGCTGGCCGAAGTCGGTCTTGCCGTAGCGGTCGCGCACCGACGCCGGCTCCTTGTCCAGGTCGAACAGGGCGTCGGAGCGCATCAGCCCCTTCACGCGGGCGTAGGCGCTGTTGTACCCCTGCACCTCGGCGGAGTCGCGCGCCTTGTTGAAGCGGTCGCTGAGGTACTGGCGCAGGTGCTCGCGCTCGTCGTGCTCCTGTTCCGACAGGCCCGCCGGCAGGTCGAGGTTCTCCGGCCGCAGCGAGCGCTCCAGGCTCATCGCGGCGTAGCGGCCGCCGAGGAACCCCGACGTCGGCCGGCCGGAGGTCTGCCCCTCGGTCGCCTGGTAGATCGAGACGTACTCGGGTACGGCACTGTCGCGCTCGCCGAGTTCCCTGGCGACGATGGCGCCGAGGTCGGGGTAGGCAACCTCGCCGGCCGGCCGCCGGCCGAGCTGCATCAGCGTCGATGCCTGCCCGTGGTCGCCGATCTTGGTGTCGAGCGAGCGCACCAGCGCCACCCGATCCATGATCTTCGCCATCTTCGGCAGCAACTCGCTGATCTGCACGCCGGGCACCTTGGTCGAGATCGACTTGAACGGCCCGCCGGTCGGCCGGCCCGGCTTGGGGTCCCAGGTTTCCAGTTGACTCGCCCCGCCCGCCAGCCAAAGGAGGAGGACGTGCTTCTTCTGCTTGGCGACCTCGCTGGCCAGCAGGGCGTGTCCCGGTGCCTCGAACCCGGCGAGGCCGACGCCCAGCGCCGTGGCCAGGCCGCCCTGGAGGAACAGGCGCCGGTCGATGGTGTGCTCCGGCGATCCGCAGAACTGCTTGCGTGCCATGACGAATCCCCCCCCCGACGATTGATCGTTTCGCGCTCGCGCGAAACGATCAATCGATGTTTAATGATTGAACCGGAACTCCGCCGACGTCGCCAGCGCCCACACCAACTCGCCGCATGCCTTGGCCCGGTCGCCCTTGCGGCCGGCGACCCACTCGGCGAGGTAAGTGCGCTCGTCGCTCTCCGGCGCCCGCCCCAGGACGCTCCACACCGCCGTCTCGACCATCGCCCCATTCTCGGGCGTGGCCGTCAGCCGTGCGACCAGGTTCTTGCCCGACGGGGCCATCAGCTTCTGCACCTCGGCACGGTTCGACAGGAACAGCGCCTCGCCCGTACTGGCCTGGTACTTCTCCGTGCGGCCGTCGAGGACGCCCGGCCGCGCCAGGCCGCCCGCCTGGCCTTCCAGCTCGCGGTACTTCTTCCCGCGGGCGTCGGCCGTCTTCGCCTCGTCGAACGTACCGTCGCCGGTGACCAGCAGCAACGACATCGCATACTGCTGCGGCGTCAGCGGCTTGAGGAGGGCCCGCGCGAAGTCCTTGTCACTCGGCGGGTCGCCGGAGCCGGGCTTCGCGCTGCTCAGCTGATAGACCCGGCTCGAGACGATGCCGGCCACCAACCGGTCGAGGTCGTAGCCGTGCGCGACGAGGTCGTCGGCCAGCCACTCCAGCACGCCGGGCACCGACGGCGGGTTGGCCGAGTGCATCTGATCGAGCGGATGCACCAGCCCGCGCCCGAACAGGTGCGCCCACAGCCGATTCACGATGGCCTTGCTGAAAAACGCCTTCTCTTCCAGGGCCACCTTGACCAGCTGTTCGCGCCGGCCCTGGGCCGCGGCGGCGTCGAGGGTCTGCCCGCTCAGGAACATCACCTTGGCGGTGCGGCGCTCCCCCTTGGTGGTGACGTACGTGATCTCCGCGACCGGCTTCTCGCCGACCTCGCCGTTCTTCTTGCCCTTTCCCCCCTCGATGGTGCGGGCGAAAAACGACGCCATGCCGTAGTAATGGTCCTGCGTCCAGTCGGTGACCAGCGGGTGGTCGTGGCAGCGGGCGCAGCTCACGTTGACGCCGAAGAAGACGCTGGCGCTGTCCGCAGTCAGATCCTCGAGGCTGTTCTGCCGCCGCGACAGGAAGCGGTCGGCGCGCTTGCGCTCCTTGGTGTCCCAGGGGCCGAGCATCATGTCGCGGAACATCGCGTCCCACGGCTTGCGCTCGGCGACGCTGGCGCGCAGGTATTCGATGAACTCGGCGTCGCCGGCGTACTTGCCCTGGATGGAATCGTCCAGGGCGCGCCCCAGGGCGAGGGCGTACTCGGGCCCTTCCATTAAGCGCCGGATCACCCTGGCCCGCTTGTCGGGCGAGCGGTCCTGGACGAAAGCGGACGCTTCGTCGCGGGTGGGGACGCGCCCGGCGAGGTCGAGAGTGACGCGGCGGAGGAAGGAGGCGTCGTCGGCGAGGTCGGCGGTCTTGATACCATTCGCCTGCCAGTGCTTGCCGAGGAACTCGTCGATCTTGGCGGCGACCTTCGGGGCGTCGGCGAAGCGGTCGGCCCTGGCGGGCTCGGCGTTGGGCAGCGCCAGGACGAGAAGGAGGGAGGGAAGCATCGGCGGGACTTCCTTTCGGACCAACGCGGAAGGCGACGGTCCCGGTGTCGCCGTGACGGCGAGCGCCCGGGATAGGTGGGAGGCCAGGTCAACTGTAACCGAACCGGCGCCAATTGCAATCGGGAATCCGGCGACCCGACATCGCCCTCTGATTTTCCTCCGCCGTCTCCCATTTTCCTTGACCACCTTTGGCGGCGCGACTATCGTGCCCCCTGGATGCTTTGCCGTTCACCTCGCGAGGAGTCACCCATGACCCGGTTCGTGCGTCCCCTCATCATCGCCTTGCTCGGCGGGTTCGCCTTGATCTTCGTGGCCGCCCCGGCCCAGGCCCAGTACAGGGGCTTCCGAGGGCGGGTCATGCGGCGACCGGTCTACCCGCCCAACCGGATGCCCGGCTGGGACTGGTGGCGGATTTACCCCTGGAGTCCCTACAACTACGGCAACAACCCCTACAACCCCATCGTGTACCCGCCCTACGTGGCCCCGTACCCGGTGCCCTACGGAGTTCCCGTGCAGCCGCCCGAGCAGGAGCCGCTCTACGGGGCAATCGACTCTCCGCAGCAGGTGCTCGTCCCCCACCCGAGCGGCGGCGTGACCACGCCGCCGCCGGACGCGGCCGTGGTCCGGCTCTACATCCCCGATCGCTTCGGCGAAGTCTCTTTCGACGACGTCAAGACGTCCAGCATCGGCACCACGCGGTACTACGTGACTCCCGACCTGCCCGGGGACAAGCCGCTGACCTACGACGTGAAGGCGACCTTCCGTCGAGGCGGGGACACCGTAACCGTGGAGCGCACGGTCCGGGTCAGCCCCGGAAAGACGGCGGTGATCGATTTCACCAGGCCGGACACCACGGGAAAGCGCTGACGTCCGCTTACGGTCAAGTCGCACGGATCAAATCCGGGGCCTGGTTCAATTCCGGGGGTGTTGGGGTCACACGGCCAGGGAGTCGGCGGTAAGGGTCTCGGGGTCGGTGCGGGGCCGGTGTGTGCCAGCGGGCCCGAGGTCTGTGCCACCCCCTGGCACAGAACTATCCCCTTGTTGGCCTTCAGTTTACGGCGAACAAATGAGGTGTGTGCCACGTGCCACGGGTGTGGGGGGATAGCCCCATGCGCGTCAAGTTAAGCGATTTTGCGTGCCTGGCTCACCCTCGGGCTACTTGGGCGGCCTTGTTGGGCTCGTCCGGGTCGC
>DATFNV010000091.1:0-11393 GCA_035266225.1 Gemmataceae bacterium | reverse complement strand
GCGCGGCAAGCCGGTGGCCATGCTGGTGCCGCCCCCGGCGGAGTCTCGCCCGGACGTCAAGGGTGTCGTGAAGGCCATGCTCGCCTTCCGCGACAAGGAAGGCCCGACCCTGGGCGCAGGCTTGACCGTCCGCGACCTCGTTGAAGAAGGGCGGCGGTGATCCGGGGCCCCCGCGCCGTGTGCGAGGAGTCGCAATGACCAAGAAGGGGCCACGATTCGTCCTGGACTGCTCTGTCACGCTGTCGTGGTATTTTGCGGACGAGGCCAACGCTTACGCGGATGCCATCGCGGCCCTCTTCCCCCGGGTCGAGGTGTTCGTCCCCGCCCTGTGGCACCTGGAGATTGCCAACGCGGTGGCGATGGGGGAGCGGCGGAAGCGGAGCACGCTGGCGCAGGGGACGAAATGGCTCAACTACCTGGCATCGCTTCCCGTGATCGTTGACGGCGAAACGACGGCGCGAGCGTGGACGGACACCTTGAGCCTCGCTCGGACCCACAATCTGAGCAGTTACCTGGACGATCTCCAAGCCGGCAGGGGTCGAACAACAGGTCCCTTGAAGCCGCATTAGCGCACCTTGTTCGTGATGATGCCGTGTTTGAGCAGCTTGTTGCGGTCGGCCGTGGTCAGCTTGTCCTCGGCGACGCCGACGATGGTATCGGTAAGGCGCTCCGCCCGCTTGCCCAGGGCGGACACGACGCGGTCGGCGGTGTCCTTGTCGGGACAGCGGATGGCCAGCAGGTGGGCGGTAGAAACCTGGCGCACCCAGTCGCACCAGTCGCGCACCTCGCGCAGCACGTTGGCGGGCACGGGCGTGCTGGCGTGGCGCTGCAGCCGGGCCAGCACCTCGGAGGCCGCCAGGCCGTGCGTGACCGCCTTGACCACCGAGTCGCGCGTGATCCGCAGGACCAGGGCGCCTTCGCCGGCGTGTCCGCGCACGCGCTCGCAGAACGGGGCCAACTCGGCGGCCACGGCCGGGTTCAGGCCGATGATCGTCACGCTGAAGTCCGGCTGCACGACGACGCGCGCCTCGCCGGACGCGGCGCCGGCCATGTCGGCGGCGGCCACCTTTCCGCCGAAATAGGCGTCGAGTCGCGGCAACCGGGCGACCACCGGCCGGCCGGCGTCATCGACCCCGGCTTGCACGGCGCCGAACGGCACCAGTCGGTCCTTGAGGAAGGTGGCGAACACCAGCCGCGCGGCCGGCTCCAGTTCCTCCTCCAGCGGCGCCAGGTCACGCCCGCGCACCGTCACCTGCACCTCGTTCGCCTTGCGGCCGAGCAGCAGCGGGTTGTGCGCCCCGAAGGTCAGGTGCGCCAGCACGCTCTCGAGGTCGTAGAAGGTCCCCGCCACCAGCGTTTCCAGGGCCTCGCGCAGGGCGGTGCGCAGGTCACGGGCTCGCTCGGCGCTGGCTTCCCACCAATTGGCACCCAGGCGCGGCCTCGCCGCGGCGCGCTCGACGCGCACGACCTCGCCGAGGAATCGCCAGTCCTCCTGTCCGTAGTAGAGGTAATCCTCGTTTCCCTCCGGCCCGGGCAGCACGCCCACCCCCTTGTACAGGGCGGCGTACTGCTCCTCGACACCGGCGGCGAGCCACTTCTGTCCGCGCTCGCTCAGGTGCAATCGCTTCTCCTTGTGCGCGCCGCCGCTGCGGACGAACCCGAAGTGTTTGGTCCAGTAGACCGCCTGGTCGAGTTGTTTGGCGGCGCTCAGGTCGAAGTGGTTGTGCAGGCAGGCAGGCACCGGCCCGAGCGCCGCTCGCAGGCGCTCCTCTTCTTTCGAGAAGATTTGGCCTCCCTGCTTGAGGCGCGGCGGCTCGGCGGCGACCTCCAGGAGCAAGGCGCGCAGGGCGTTGACGAGCCAGCCGCCCTCCGCCGCAACCTCGCGCGGCTGCGCGCAAGGGAGCAGCACCGGTCGGTTCCGGGTCACCGCGCCGCGCGCCAGCCCCTCGCGCACGGCGGGGAGCAGGCCGAACACCACTTCCCCCGTCTGCGGCCGCAGGTCCTCGAACACGGCCAGGCGGGCGATCAGCCGATCCAGCGTCGCCCGCAACTCCATAGGGTGATCGGGCTTCACGCGCTCGGCCAACTCCGGCAGCGTCAGCGGCGCCTCGGGCGCCCGCAGCGCGTCGATGATCGGCTGCGCCAGCGCGTCGGTGACGCCGGCCACGGCCCAGCCCGGCCAGCGGTGGCTGACGACGTAGCGCTGCAGCACCTCGTAGGGATTGGTCTGCCCGCGGAGACCGGCACCGCGCATCACCTGGGAGATGCTGGACACCAGCCCGGCCGGCGCGAAGGCGGTATTGACGTACGCCTGCAATTCGCTGGGCCGGGCGGGGTCGAGGAGGTGAAAGCGCTGCAGCGAGCGGAGGTAATGGGCGAACGTCCACACCGGGCTGGGCACGACGACGTTCTGCAGCTGGCCCGATCGGCCGTCGGCCTGAAGCTCCACGAAGCCCGCGGCGCGCAGCTCCTCCAGCGCCTCCGGCGGGAAGCGATTCGGGCGCACCTTATACGTCGAGCGACTTCCTTGATGGACGGGGGACTTCGTCTGGGTCACGAAGGCGTGGCGCGCCTGCGGGGACAGGGTCCGCCATTTCTCCTCCCAGGGGACGAGTTCCACGCGCCTCCAGGCTCTCTCGTGGGTGGCCCGCGGCTCCTGCTGACTCGAATTGGGGTACCACATGATGGTCGTGATCTCACCAAGGGGGCGTTGCAGCCGGACTCCGAATGGTTATTCTATCATGATCTTCAGGCGGACGTGTTCGCCCGGCCCGGTCCTCTTCGTACCTGAGACCTCCGATGATCATCCTGCACGCGGGCCTGGAAGACGGGCAGCTCCTCCTGTGGGGGGAAAGTCCCCCTGCGGACCCGATCCCGGCGGCGCCGCGCGGTCGCAAACCCAAGGTCCCCCAGCCGAGGCGCTTTCCCTTCCACCCCGGCACCGAGTATCTCACAGCTGCCCTCGCGGGAACCCTCCCGGACACGTCCCGGCGATCACTCCCTGCGGAGGAGCGCGTCCTCTGGCTGCCCACGGTCAAGGACCGTCCCGTCCCGTCCAGCGCACTTGTCGCCGAGCCGCCGGAGCCGGGCGAGACGGCGGCCCTGGTGCCCTGGCGTACGGTCGTCCTCCGCCTCGACCCGAACCAGGCGATTGACCTGCTCTCCGCCTGCGCCGACCGGGAGACGCTGGCCCCCGGCGTGATCGTCGGCCCGACCCTCGCCTTCTGGGCCCGGGCCCTGCGCTTGGCCGGCGCCCTGGTCGCCCGGGAACAATTCGTCCCCGACGTCCGGCAAACGGGGCAGGCGTGGCAAGCGCGCTGGCGGCCGGTGCTGGCCGGGGCCGATGCGCAGCGCCACAGCCAGATGGCACGGGCCATGCCGCCGGCCTCCCGCGCCCTCGGCGCCGACGGCGCCGCCCCGCCGGGGCAATCCGCCGACGCACTGCTCGGCGCCTTCCTGGAAACGATGGTCGATGCCCTGGTCCGCCTGGCCACGGCCGGCACCGCCCCGCTCGCCCTCCCGGTCCGGCGCGGGCGCAAGACCGCGTCTGCCTTCGCCAGCCTGCACGACCAGTGGCTGCACGCCCTGCGCGGCCCCGACGGCACCCTCGTCGGGTCGGCCACCGACCTGGGCCAACTGGCCGAGCAGGTTCGTTCCTGGCAGCGGCCCATCGCGGTGACAGCCGGCGCCCCGTTCCGCCTCTGTTTCCGCCTGGAAGAGCCGCCCGCGGAGGGCGACGGTCCCGCACCACCCCAGGAGGACGGCGAATGGCAGGTGCGCTATCTCCTCCAGGCGGCGGACGATCCCAGCCTGCTCATCCCGGTCGCCGACGCCTGGACGGCGAAGGGCCGCTATGCCGCCGTCCTCCAGGCACGCGGTTTCAACGCTCGCGAATATCTGCTGACCGCCCTGGGACAGGCCGCGGGGTTGTGCAAGCCGGTCGAGGCCAGCCTCAAGAGCGCGGCCCCGTCCGGCTTCGTCCTCGACGCCACGGGGGCGCATCAGTTCCTCACCGAGACGGCCTGGCTGCTGGAGCAGGCGGGCTTCGGCGTGCTGCTGCCGGCGTGGTGGACGCGCAAGGGCACCAAGCAGCGGCTGAGCGCCCGCGCCCACGTCAAGACGCCGGCGATGCAGGGCGGCAGTGGGCTGTCGCTGGAAGAGATCGTCAAGTTCGACTGGCAGGTGGCGCTGGGCGACGAGGTGCTGTCGCTGAAGGAACTGGAGACGTTGGCCCGCCTCAAGGTGCCGCTGGTCCGGGTGCGCGGCCAGTGGGTACAGGTCAGCGCCGACGAGATCCAGGCCGCCCTCGACTTCTGGAAACACAAGGCGGCCGCCCAGGGCACCCTGCGCGAGGTCGTGCAGATGGCCCTGGGTGCCCGGGAGGCAGGCGGCCTGTACGTCAGCGGCGTCACGGCCGAGGGGTGGGTCGAGGAGTTCCTCGGCCGGCTCGAGGGGCGGGCCTCGTTCGAGGAGTTGGCGGCGCCGGGGGGCTTCCGCGGCACGCTGCGGCCCTACCAGGTGCGCGGCTACTCCTGGCTGGCCTTCCTGCGGCGCTGGGGGCTGGGCGCCTGCCTGGCGGACGACATGGGGCTGGGCAAGACGGTCCAGATGCTGGCAGAGATCCAGCGCGAGCGCGAAACCGGCGAGCGGCGGCCGGTCCTGCTGATCTGCCCCACCTCGGTCGTCGGCAACTGGAAGAAGGAGGCTGAGCGCTTCGCACCCGACCTCCCCGTGCTCATCCACCACGGCGGCCAGCGGACGCGCGGCGACAGCTTCCGCAAGAAGGTGCAGCCGTGCGCCCTGGTGCTGTCCAGCTACGCGCTCTTGCACCGCGACCGCGAGGTGTTCGAGAAGGTGGACTGGGCCGGCGTGGTGCTCGACGAAGCGCAGAACGTCAAGAACCCCGAGACGAAGCAGGCGCAGGCGGCGCGGGCGCTGCGGGCCGACTACCGCGTCGCCCTGACCGGGACGCCGGTCGAGAACCACGTCGGCGACCTGTGGTCGATCCTGGAGTTCCTCAACCCCGGCTTCCTGGGGACGCAGGGTGAGTTCCGCCGCCGCTACTTCGTCCCCATCCAGGCGCAGCATGATGCGGAGGCGGCCGAGCGCCTGAAGCGACTGACCGGGCCGTTCGTCCTGCGTCGCCTCAAGACCGACAAGAGCATCATCGCCGACCTGCCCGACAAGCTGGAGATGAAGGTCTACTGCAACCTCACAAGGGAGCAGGCGTCGCTGTACGCGGCCGTGGTCGA
Source organism: Gemmataceae bacterium (assembly GCA_035266225.1). Classification (GTDB taxonomy): domain Bacteria; phylum Planctomycetota; class Planctomycetia; order Gemmatales; family Gemmataceae; genus DATFNV01. Next base: position 6,141 of record DATFNV010000091.1, on the reverse strand, counting down.
GGAGGCGAGCAAGACCATCGAGGGCGCGGAGGGCATCCAGCGCAAGGGGATGATCCTGGGGACGCTGTCGAAGCTGAAACAGGTGTGCAACCATCCGACCCAATTCCTCGGCGACAACTCGCCCATTCCCGGCCGCTCCGGCAAGCTGGCCCGCCTGACGGAGATGCTCGACGAGGTGCTGCAGGCCGGCGACCGGGCGCTGGTCTTCACGCAGTTCAAGGAGATGGGCGACATCATACAAAGGCACTTGCAGGAGGAGTTCGGCCGCGAGGTGCTGTTCCTGCACGGCGGCGTGCCGCAGAAGCAGCGCGATCGGTTGGTGGAACGCTTCCAGAACGACCCGGCCGGCCCGCGCGTCTTCCTGCTGTCGCTCAAGGCGGGCGGCACCGGACTCAACCTGACCGCGGCCCGCCACGTCTTCCACTTCGACCGCTGGTGGAACCCGGCCGTGGAGAACCAGGCGACCGACCGCGCCTTCCGCATCGGCCAGACGAAGAACGTGCTGGTGCATAAGTTCCTGTGCGTCGGTACGCTGGAGGAGAAGATCGATGAGATGATCGAGCGCAAGCAGCAGGTGGCCGAGCGCGTCGTCGGCGCCGGTGAGGGCTGGCTGACGGAGTTGTCCAACGAGCAGTTGAAGGATCTCTTCGCCCTGCGGCAAGAGGCGATCGGAGAATAGCCATCCCAGTTCGATCTCCCCTCGCCCCGGTACTCCGGGGCGAGGGGAGGAGTATCGAAGAGGCGATCGGAGAATAGCCATGCGATATCGTCGGTACGGTGGGTGGGATTACTTCCCGCGCTTCCCGAAGTCGCGGCCGCGCGCGGCCAAGGGCGGCATCAAGGCGCAGTCGAAGCGCGGCGGCTTCGGCCAGAGCTGGTGGGCCAAGCGCTGGATCAGCGTGCTGGAGAGCTTCGACATCGGCGCCCGCCTGGGCCGCGGCCGGTCCTACGCCCGCAACGGGCAGGTGTTGGCCATCGACGTCCAGAAAGGGAAGGTGACGGCGAAGGTGCAGGGGTCGCGGCCGCAGCCCTACGCCGTGACGATCGAGGTGAAGGTACTGTCGCCCGGGGAGTGGGAGCAGGTGATCCAGGCCCTGTCGGCGCAGGCGCTGTTCGTGGCGAAGCTGCTGGCGGGGGAAATGCCGCAGGACGTCGAGCAGGTCTTCGAGAAGGCGAAGGTGTCGCTATTCCCGCAGAAGAAGGCCGACCTGAAGACCGACTGCTCGTGTCCCGACTGGTCCAACCCCTGCAAGCACGTGGCCGCGGTGTACTACTTGCTGGGCGAGGAGTTCGACCGCGACCCGTTCCTGCTGTTCCGGCTGCGCGGCCTGGGGCGCGACGAGTTGCTGCAGCGGCTGGGCCGGCTGACTCCCGCCGCGGTGACGGCTGCGGCGACGGCCGAAGCCCCGGCCGAGGCGTCGGGGGAACCGGCCGCGCCGCTGCCGGCCGACCCGAGCGCGTTCTGGACCGGGGGCAGCCTGCCGGACGACGTGTTCGGCGAGGTGCAGGCGCCGCCGGTGTCGGCGGCCTGGCTGCAGCGGCTGGGCAACTTCCCCTTCTGGCGCGGCGAGTCGCACTTGCGGGATGTCCTGGAGCCGATCTACGAGGAGGCGTCGCAGCGCGGCGTGAACACGTTCCTGGGAGGGAAGACGGATCCGCAGCCTCGGGAGTAGAGGGGTCGGCCGTTTGCGGCTTCGCAGCAATTCGTTTCATCCACCGCAGTCCGAGGAATCCCCTTCCCCGGGCGTGCCCGGGAGGCGTAGAATCCAGGCATGGAACACGAACTCGTTACCGTCGAGAACGTGAGGGATATCCAGGCCGGCGGCCGGCGCTGGCTGGAGGACGTGCTCGGCCAGCACCTCCAGGAACACCAACAGGTCTTCATCATGGTCCTCTCGCCCGGTCGCGCGCCGGATGAAGAGGCCCGCCGCCAGGCGCGCACGGCCCTCGAAGCGACCTTCCGCAAGACGGATGCTTACGCGCGGGAGCACGGCATCACGGACGCGGAAATCGACGCCGCCATCCAGGATGCGACGGACCACCTTCGCCCAGGGACGGACTAATGCGCGTGGTGCTCGACAGTAACGTCCTGGCGCGGGCGACCCCAGGGAAGACGAGCGCCGCCCGCGAAGTCTTGCTCCTCCTCGCCCAGTCGCCGCACCACCTCCTCACGTCGGCCCCGCTTCTCACGGAACTGGCGCGGATCCTCCAGTACCCGCGCGTGCGCGCCTTGCACGGCCTCGATGACGCCGGCATTCAGGCGTACCTCCAGGCGGTGCAGACAGCGGCACTGGTAGTAATCCCCGTCTCGCCTCCCCCCATTCGCACCCGCGACCCGGCGGACGACCTCGTCATCGCCACCGCGGTCGCTGGCCAGGCTGAGGTCCTCTGCACGTGGGATCGCCACATCCACGACCCCAGCATCACCGCGCAGTGCCTCGCCCGGGGTATCCGCGTCGTGAAGGATGCCGAGTTACTCCAGGAACTGCGGGGCCTCGCACCTTCGCCGTAAGCGAACGGCTGAGCACACGAAGGCAGAAAGGAGACAGCGTACTTGCCGCATGCCGCAGGGGATTAATCACGCTGTCGAGTGTTGTATTCCCGGACGGCTTGTCCCGCTCCGGCTCCGGCAATTAGAATGCGGCGGAAGGAAAACCCCGATGATCGAACTGACCGCTGAACAGACACGGGCCGTTGAGCAGGGGGGAAACCCCGTCCTGCTGAACCCGAAGACGCAGGAAGAATTCGTGCTGGTGCGCAAGGAGGTCTTTGAGAGGATGCGAAAGTTCCTGGCGCCGCTGAACAAGGGCTGGGATGATCCCGCCCTGGATGTGTATGAACAGTACCGCAAGACGCCATGAACAGGGGCGAGGTCGTGCTCGTGGACTGGCCATACAGCGACCGGTGAACCGGCAAGCGGCCCGGGGCCTCACTTCTTCTCCTCGATGCGGTAAAGGTGCGTCTTGGTGCGGACGAAGAGCGACTCGCCGGCCACGGCGGGCGAGGCCATGCAGCCGTCGTCCAGCGTGTTCTCGGCCAGCTTCTTCCACGACCGCCCGCCCTCGCCGACGTAGGCCGTGCCGCTGTCGTTGAAGAAGTACACCCGCCCCGCGGCGTAAATCGGCGACGCCCAGATGGAGCCGCCGAGGCGATCCTTCCAGACCACCTCGCCCGTCTTCGGCTCCACGCACGACAGGATGCCGTCGTTGCTCGCCATGTAGAGCAGATCGCCCACCAGCAGCGGCGAGGAGCGCGACGGCACGTTCTTGTTCAGCGTCCAATCGACATGCGTTTTCGTCACGTCGCCGCTGCCGTCCGGGCGCACGGCCAGCAGCCGATCGCCGCCGTCGCCGGTGCAGAGGATCACCTTGCCCGCCCCGTACAACGGCGGCGCCGCCACGTTCATGCCGCCGTGGTAGACCTTCCACAATTCCTCGCCCGTCTGCGGGTCGTAGGCCGCGGTGCCGACCGCCGACGGGCTGACCAGCTGCGGCTTGCCGTTGACCGTGATGATCGACGGTGTCGAGTACGACTTCTTGTTGTCGCCGTTGACCTTGCTGTAGTCGAAACTGCGCGCCTTGCGCCACACCGTCTTGCCGGTCGTCTTGTTCAGGGCCGCCAGGTACTGCACGTCGAAGCCGTCGAAGGTCAAGATCAGCAGGTCATTGTAAAGGATCGGCGACGAGGCGGGGCCGCGGAAGTGGTCGCACTCCAGGTCGCGCCGCGTCCACAACGCCTTGCCGGTCTTCGTGTCCAGGCACGTCGTGCCGTAGCTGCCGAAATGGACGTAAACGCGCCCTTCCTCGATGGCCGGCGTCGGCGACGCATAGGTGTTCATCGGATTGTGCAGCGGCTCCGGCTTGTCCACGTCGAAGACCTTGAGGTCGTGGATGACCTTGCCCGTGGCGCGATCGACGCAGACGGCGAACATCTCGTGGCCTTTGGCGGTGGCCGTCGTCAGCCACACCTGCTCGCCCCAGACCACCGGCGACGCCCAGCCCCTGTCGTGGATGGGCGTCTTCCAGACGACGTTTTCCTTCTCGCTCCAGGTCAGCGGCAGCTTGGTTGCGTCGGAGTGCCCGTCGCCGTGGGGGCCGCGGAAGCGGGGCCAGTTGTCCCCGCCGAGCGCGGCGACGGCCAGGGACAGGCTCACGAGCAAGATGATGGCAATGCGCATGGTTGCCTCGGCGGGGAGGGTGGCTGGGTGGGTTCGCGGTAGGTCTGGCCTGCCGGGCCAGACCGGTCCATCGCGCCTCAGTATATGTCCCCTCTCGGCCAGCGGGTACGGCAAATTGCCGGCTTGGGGCGGGGACGAGCTGGCAAGCTGGCAGCTTGCCGCTACGGGGCGGAGACGGACTGCTCGGCGACGTCAATGACATGCTCAAGGACCTCGAGCGCGTTGCCAAGTACCAGGGCGTGGCGCTCTGATTCCGCACAGCGAGGTGAGACGGTCGGTGGCTTCCCCGTCGCGCGGTCAAACCTTTGCCGACCGCTCCGCGGAAGGGCCTGCCGCGTCGTGCCGCCCTTCTGACGACACAACCTCCCATCGTTTCTGTATTTACAGCATTGGCCCGCCGGGAATCGTCCCCGCGAAGCGCATTGGCGCGGCGATTGCGTCACTCCCCACTGCCGAAGTGCAAAAGGAACGCGAATCTTTCCCCTGTGGATTTGCGCTACTTTGCGGGCAGGGTCGTGGTTCACAATTCGGGTGTCGGTGTCTGTTTCTTTAGCCGCATCGTAGGACCGGCATCGCCGGGCGAGCGATCAGACACCGTCGGCTGGGTCGGGTGTGAAAACGGAAACGGGGCCGGAAACGTCGAAGAGGTGGAGGCGTTGTGATTGCGAACAGCCAACGCTCCGAATGCGAAACGAACATCGACCGGTCGATGACCGATCTGTGCGCAGCGGCGCGCGTCAAGTCTCAGGCAGGCGAGGGCGAATCATGGTAGCCACCTTGCCGGAAGCACCGGTCGTCCCAATGGCCCCGGCCGCTTTGGCCGCGGGCAACGTCGAGTTAGCGTTCCACGTGGCGAAGATCTACCTTCGCCGCGCCCGCGCCCTCGGCGTGACCTGGGAAGACCTGCATCAGGAAGCGGTCGTCGCCTTGCTGCGGGCGAGCCGTGGCTTCAACCCTGCGGTCGGGGTCAAGTTCAGCAGCTACGCGGGCGTGGCGGTTCGCCATCACCTGCACAACGTCCTGACCACGCGGCGCTACCACGCCACGCGGGGGCTGCCGACCCACGAGGACGGCGCCCTGATCGAGCCGGAGGACCGGCACACCGTGCCGCCCGACGCCGCCGCCATCCTCGCCGACGAGAAGGAACGCGTCGCACGACTGATGCGGCTGCTGCTGCCGCGGGAGCGTGCCATTTTCCAGATGTACTTCTGGGATGATATGTCGTTCGCCCAGATCGGCACCCAGGTCGGCCTGAGCGGCGAGCGCGTGCGGCAAATCTTCGACCGCTCGCTGCGGCGGCTGCGGCAAGCGGCCCACGCCAATAACGGCCGGCCGGCCGCCGCCATCGCCTGAGCCGCTTGCGGCTTCGCAATCTGTCCTGCGATGCCGCAAGCGGCTGGGGATCACAGCGGTTGCAGATCGCCTTTCGGGCCGAGCCGCCACCACTTTTCGTCCGCGGTGCGGATGATGCCGTCGAACCGCCCCGCCAGCCAGCACGCCACCTCCCGGGCCAGGACGCGCGCCATCGGCTCGCTCGGCGCCGCCGACGACGAGTCCACGACATCGACGCACTGCTTGAGGTGGGCCCGGATCTGTTTGAAGTGCGGGTGCCCTTCGGCCGCCAATTCTTCCAGCTCCTCGTCGATGACGGCCTGCACGTCGTCCTTCGACTCCCAGCACTCGACCTCCACCTGGCGCATGGCGCCGGGGCGGTGGAACAGCCGATAGAGGACGAAGCCGGGCGGCTTCAGGTTCTCGATGCGCAGCACGTCGAGGGCGAGGGCGATCTGTTCTTCGGCGACACCCTCCTTCTGGGCGCGGGCGGCCAGGTTCGTGGCCGTCACTCCCTTGAGCAGATCGTTCGGGCTGACCTGGGCGAGACTCTTCTTGCAGTAGATCGTGTAGTGAACGCCCATGACGACCCCCGCTCCGTTTAGCGGCGGCTCGCAGAGCCGCGCGGCTCT
>DATFNV010000090.1:0-11212 GCA_035266225.1 Gemmataceae bacterium | reverse complement strand
GGCACGATGGTGTAGACGCCGCTGATCGGGATGGCCCCTTTGATGTCCTTGAGCGACAGTTTGTGGGCCTTCAGATAGGTCTCGTTAGTGGCGAGCAGTGCCGTCAGGTGGCCGCCGGCCGACTGGCCCGAGACGAAGATCTGGTCCGCTTTACCGCCGTACTTGCCGATGTTTTCGTGCGTCCAGGCGAAGGCCCGCGCCACGTCCTCGATGTGCCCCGGGTGCTGCACCTGCGGCGTCAACCGGTAGCTGATGACCACCGTGCCGATGCCGTTCTTGGCGAAGGTGTTGCCGAGGCTGCCGTACATCTTGCGGTCCCCGAAGACCCACGCGCCCCCGTGGACGAAGATCAGCACTGGGAAGTCCTTTTGCCCCTTGGGGAGGAAGAGGTCCAGCTTGTGCTTCTTGGGGTCGGCGTCATCGCCCTCGTAATAAGCGATGTCCTTGACCTCCTTCACCTCGAAATTGCCGCCGACCTTCACCTCCGCGGCGCCCTTCTCCTCCTTGTCCGCGGCCCTCTTCTCGGCCTCGTAGAGTGTCAGCCCCTGCCCCTCCGGCTTCTTCTCCCCGTCTGCGGGCTTCTTCTCTTCCTCGCGGGGCTTCCGCGGGCCGAGGCGGCCGCGCATCTGCTCGAACAGCTTGGCGAACTCCTCGCGCGTCATTTTCTCCGGCAGCTTGATGCCCCCGACCAGCAGGAGCGGTCGCAGTCGCTCCGGGATCTCGTCCGGCGTGATCACGTCGTCGCCGTTGACGTCCAGGCGGTCGAACATCAGGTCGGAGGGCCGCGGCGGGTTCTTGGCCAGTGCCGCGGCGGTCTCGGGGCGCTCCCAGACGTAGCTGACCCAGCCGACCATCATCTCCTCCCACGACTGCAGGCCGAAGTAGACCGTCTTGTCGGGCGCGGGGTTCAGCGGGTTGTTCGCCGAATTGTCCCAGTGGGCCACGGCGTGCAGCTTCGCCCCCTTCTGCAGCTTCAACGGCTCCTTGAGGCGGTAGGCACTCTGCCAGTTGAAGTCCCAGCGCGGCACCGACAGCAGCGTCTCCTTCTTCCCATCCGGGTAAATGACCTCGTAGAAGTAGTCCTTGCCGCGCCAGTGCATGTGCGGCACGAAGCTGAGGACGCGCGCGTCGGCCGGCAGGCGGAACGTCGCCTCGGCCCGGTAGTGCGGGTCGTGGGGCGGCACGGCGATGCCCATGTTGGCGAACTCGCTCATCAGCAACTCGTACTTCGGCGGCTTCGGCGCGAACGTGATGCCGATGGCCGAGCGGTCCTTCACCGCGGTGCCGTTGGGCGTGTAGTGCATCTCCAGCCGCAGCCGCGCCCCCTTGGGGACGCGCAGGGCGGTGTCCGGCGGACAGCTCAGCCCCAGGTCGCCCGGCGCCCAGCCGACGAGGACAGACATCGACCCGTCCACCCCCAGCGGGCCGCCGCGCCCGCTCCCCTTGAGGATGTAGGCGACCATGTGATGCACCACGCCCGGCGCCCCGGGGCGGCACTCGGCCGCCTGGACCCAGCGGTCCTCGGTAAACGTGGTGTCGATGACCCAGTTCTTGTAGGGCACCACGCCCGTCGCCGGGACGTCGAACGCCTCCGGCATTTCAAAGACCTGGTCCGGTTTGCCCATCGTCCAACCTTCCGGCCAGGCGACCGGTTTTGGCAGGTCCTTGTCGTCCCCCTTCGGCATCCCGCCGTCCACCCAGGCGGCCAGGGTCTCGATCTCCGCGCGGGTCATCCGGCGGTCGTTGCGGAAGTGGCCGTAGCGCGAGTCGGCGTGCCAGGGCGGCATGCGCCGTTGGGACGTGACCTCCCGGAGCATGGCGCCGTGCTTCGCCGCGTCGTCGTAGGTCAAAAGGGAGAAGGGCGCCGCCTGGCTGGGGCGGTGGCAGCCCTGGCAGCGCTGTTGGAGGATCGCCGCCACGTCCTTGGTGTACGTCACGCCGGTCTTGTCCGCCTTCTTCTGGCCGCGGTCGAGCAGGCAACCGTCGGCCTCGGTCTCGGCCACGCCGAGCTTCTTGCCGGCCAGCACCTCCTCGACGGCCAAGCCCAGGTCGTCGCGCGTCGCCTTGTCGCGGCGGGAAGCGACCCCGTAACGGTCGTCGATCCGGCCGCGGTAGCGCAGGACAAACTCGCCGTCGAGGACCACGACGGTCGGAACGCGGGTGACGCCGAGGAGGTCCGCGAACTTCTGGCCGAAGTCCTTCAGGACTGGGAACGGCACGTCGCGGTCATAGGCGTGGCCGGCCACCTGGTCGAGGTCTTCCTGCTCGTTGGCGTAGACGGCCAGGAACTGCACCTCCTTGGCGCGGTACTTCTTCTCCAGGGCGACGAGGCCGGGCAGGTAGAGGTTGGAAATCGGGCAGTCGGCGCCGACGAAGGCGATGACGACGGCCTTGTGGCCCTTGAAATCGTGCAGGGCCCGGCGGTTGCCGCGCAGGTCGCGCAGCGAGTTGCTGTTGGGGACCTTGTCGCCGACGGCGGCCGCTTTCGGCGGGTCCGCGGCCGGGGCCGACAGGCCGGTGGCGAGAAGGAACGCGAGGGACAGGTAGCCAACCAACGGTCCGCGACGAGTCATGTGCTGCGCCTCGGGAAAAGCGTGACAGGTTCGGTGTCCTATCATACCCGAAAACGCGGCCAAGCGTTTCGACAGCACCGTGGCCGGAAGCGGTCTACCACCGGCCCCGGACCGGGGAAGGCTCGTCGTGCCGGCTCACGCGGTGACACACCCGGCGTCGCAGCAGCGACCAACGGCCGCCAGCAACACGTCGGCGTCCACCGGCTTGAGAAGCACGCCATCGACTCCCAGAGCGCTCGCTTCTTGCTGGGACACTTCCGGGTCCCCGGTCAGGACGATGACCGGGACGGCGCACCACGCCGGTTCGCTGACGACCGCGTCCAGGAAGTCCCAGCCGTCGATCCCCGGCAGGTTCAGGTCCAGCAGGAGCAGGCTGGGCACCCCGCGCTCGCGCAGGGAGTCCAGCCCCGCCTCCTCGTCGCAGGCGCCTTCGACCTCGTAGCCGTGGCCCCGGAGGCAACTGGCCAGCAGGTCTAGGGTGTCGAGGTCGGCTTCGACGATCAGCACGCGGGGCGTTGGGTCGCCCGGCATTGTGAAGTGAGTCACGGCGGTGCCCTCCTGTGTCTGCGCCTTGATGTTGCCTTGCTCGAACTGCAATCGGGGCAGCCCCTTGGGCACCGAGGAGCATTCGCCATGCCGCAGCGCGTGCCAGGCGCTGACGCGCTGCAGGTTTCGTGACGCAGGGGCCTCCGCTCGGATTTGCCCCACCGGCTGGGAGCATTCGCTGTGCGACTCGGGCCAGACACTGTGCGGATTAGGGACATGTGACTGATCGTCCAGGGAATCGGGACGGCCGGGAGGTGAAGCGCTCGCCGCCTTGGAGGTTTTACTTATCGCCTCTATTCTTGATCAGGAGTCCAGCCTCTACCTGGCCGACTGGCACCGGAATCCCGGGAGAACGGGCCCTCCAACGATTCACCTCCTCCACGAGGCGTGTCGGCTTCTCCTCGATGTACTCCAGTCGCCCGCAGTAGACGCGGCCGGAGTGCCCGTCCAGTGACAGGGCCGCCCCTTCGCGGATCACCTCCCCCCCGATGCGGCAACCCCGGCCGCCGCCGAGGAAGACCAGGTCGCCACAGCCGACGATACAGACCTTGTTGAGCTGGCGAGCGACGACGGCCGCGTGCGAGGTGCGTCCGCCGCGAGCGGTCAGCACACCCGCCGCGGCCGCGAGCCCGGCAATGTCTTCCGTAGCAATGTCGGCCCGTACCAGGATCGCGGAGCGGCCGGACGAGGCTCGCGCCACGGCGGCCTCCGGCTCGAACACGGCCTCCCCGACCGCCACCCCTGGGCTTGCCGGCACCCCCGCGCTGATCGGCCGGCAGCCTTCCGGCACGACCAGCCGCGTGGTGCGGATCGAGGCCAGGTCGTACCCCGCCAGACGCTTCAGGGCCATTGCCTCGTCGATCAGCCCTTCAGCCACCTGGTCACAGGCGATGCGCAGGGCCGCCCATGCCGTCCGCTTGGCGGCCCGCGACTGGAGCAGGTAGAGGCGCCCTTCCTGCACGGTGAACTCGAAGTCCTGGGCGTCGCCAAACAACTGCTCCAACCGGACGCCGGCCTGCCGCACCTGCTGGTACAGTTCCGGCGCGGGCCGCCGGAGGCCGACCGCGCCCGGCACGGCACAGCGGCCGGACACCACGTCCTCGCCCTGTGCGTTCCACAGGAAGTCCAGGTAGAGCTCGTTCTCCCCGGTGGCCGGGTCCCGGGTGAAGCCGACACCAGCTCCCGACGTGCCGCCCATGTTCCCGAAGACCATTGCCTGTACCGTCACCGCCGTGCCGGCCAGGTCGTCCAGCCCGTGCAGGCGGCGGTACTCGGCCGCCCGGGCGCTTTGCCAGGAGCGGAATACCGCCGCCACGGCCCCGGTCAGCTGGGCCAGCGGGTCTTGCGGGAAAAGTGCGCCTGCCTCTGCCTCGTACCGCGCCAGCAGCTCCTGGCAGACACCTTTGAGGGCGGTGACGTCCAACTCGATGACCGAAGGGACGGCCTCACGCCGCAGGTGCTCCTCGAGGACGCGCTCGAACGGCACGGCCGGCAACCCGCCGACGACCTCGGCGTAGGCCTGGATCAGGCGGCGGTAGGAGTCCCAGGCGTGACGCGGGTTGCCGGTCAGGCGCACCAGGGCCGGCAAGGTCCTGTCACACAGCCCGATGTTCAGCACAGTGTCCAGCATGCCCGGCATCGAGGCCGGCGCCCCCGAGCGCACGGAGACCAGCAGTGGCCGCCGATCGCGGCCGAAGCCCAGGCCGCTGACCCGTTCCAGCTCGCCGAGGCCCGACCGCAGGAGGTCTACCGTCTCATCCGGCAACCGCCCCCCCTGCTGCAGGTAGGCGCGGCAGAGGGCCGTCGGCAGGACGAAGCCGGGCGGCACGGGCAAGCCTGCCCCCGCCATGCGGATCAGGCCCGCCGCCTTGTTCCCGACCACCTCGGCCGTCGCGCTGGCAGAGAGCGGGGCCCCACAGCCGAACAGGTACAACCCCTCCGGTCGCACCGCCGCGGCCATCCTCATCCCTCCCTAGTGCAGATTCAAGCGACCTGTTGTACGACCCCTGCCGGCTTGCCCGGCAGGTGAAGGAGGTCGGCGGCTAACCTCGGGGCGCGGCGCACCCGCCTCGACCCCTGCCGGCTTGCCCGGCAGGTGAAGGAGGTCGGCGGCTAACCTAGCTGGCGACCTGCTTCACCTGCCGGGCAAGCCGGCAGGGGTCGGGGAGAGGGCCGATGGCCGGGTTAGCTGGCGACCTGCTTCACCTGCCGGGCAAGCCGGCAGGGGTCGGACCTAGCTGGCGACCTGCTTCACCTGCCGGGCAAGCCGGCAGGGGTCGAACAAGACCTCCTTTGCCGCCGTACTAGCGCCTCAGCACTTCACCAAGGATGTAGTCCCGCAGCGCCAGGGCGGAGCGCAGCAGCGCGTCAGCGGCTTCCTCGAGCTTGTCGGCGACGCCGTTGAACAAGTACCACTGCTTGAAGTCGCCCGGGAAGCTCAACCCCGTGGCCTGGGCGCGGCGGTGGGCGTCGTCGGTCTGGTGCTCCACGGTCATGGTCTGATCGACCGCGCGCAGGAAGTCGTCCACCTGTTCCCGCATGCTGCCGCGGTGTAGGTGGCGGGCGCTCTCGACCGCCTTGAGGTGCTCCTGCGCCCCCTGCACCACCAACCCCGCCAGGTCCCCCAGCGGCGCGGGCGGCGACGCCGTGGCCGCACCCAGCAGCAGGCTCAGGCGAAAGATGGCCTCCTCCAAGCTGTCGGCGGCGTCATCGGCTGTCACCAGCAGATCGCGAATGGGCCGGGACTCGTCGTCCTGACGAGCCGCGCGGCAGCGGTTGACCAGTTCGTCGGCGCGGTGCTCCCAGCGCCGGGCCCGCCGCACGACGCGCTCAATCAGGTCCGGCGCCGGGGCCGTGCCGACAAGGAGGTCGCGGGCGGCTGTCGCCAACTCCACGATCAGCGAAGCGTGCTCGGCGGCCACTTCCAGCAGGCCCTGGTGGACCGTGTCGATGTAGCGCCGCAGCTCCGCGCTGATCTCGTCGCGGATGAGGAACTCGGACTGCCCGGCGCGCAATCCCTCGCTGGCGGCCTGCAGGGTGAACTTGAGGAACTCGGCCGTCCGCTCCCGGCCGAGGAAGTCGGATAGCTGTCCGCCCGGGGGGAGCGGCAGGCGGCCGGCCGCCTGCAGGGCGTCGAAGATCAGCTGCTCCCCCCCGAGGGCCAGGAAGCCCCGGTGCCCCTGGTTCTGGTCGGCCGCCCAGCGCAGCACCTCCAGGCACACGCGCCGCGGGGCGAACTTCCGCAGCCGCTTGCGGGCCCGGTTCCAGTCGATCAGGAAGACCAGCTGCGACCCCAGGAAGGTCAGGTAGGCCAGCAGGGCCCCCCGGTCCGGCGCCGTGTAGGTCCCCACGCTGAGGTGGTACAGATCTTCCTCCAACCCGGCCGCCCGCCTCGAAACTGTGTCGGCCCAGGACACCCCAAAGCGGTCGAAGAGGTTTTGGAAGAACACCAGTCGCTCGATGTGGACGTCGGTGTAGGTGAGCGTGACACGCCGGCCCTCGACGTGGACGACCAGGACGTGGGCGTCAGTCAGGCCGATGTCGTTCTGGATGACGAGCCGTCCGCCGCTGTGGGTGGCCGTGGTGCCCAGGCCGGGGTGGTCGAACTTCAGCCGCCGCGTCTGGTTGACTCCCTTCATGAAGGCGGCGATCAGCGGGCGGTCGTCCGCTTCCACGCCGTAGACTTGGGCGCCGTCGATTGTTTCGGTGGCCAGTCGCTCCTGCAGCCGGTTCAACTCCTTGTGCAGGTCCATAATGAGCAGGTGCAGGCTGTCCCCCGCGCCCCGCTGCCCCGAGGTCAGGCGGGTAATGTAGGCCCCGGGGATCGAGTCCTCGACCAGGGAAGGGGCCTCGGCGAGGAGTGTCTGCAAGCGGCCCTCGTAGTCGGCGGTGGACGCCGGGCCGTTCGGCACTTCCGAGCCGTCCCGGGCGCCGAGCGGGGCCAGCATTCGGCGGACGTCCTGGATCAGGCCGTCGTGAAGGCGGTGGGCCAGGGGGATGAGGTAATCCTCGTCCCCCTTGCGGCAGCGCCGAACGACGCCGTCCAACTCGTCGTCGGTAATGCCACAGGCGAGCCGCTCGGGGCGGAGGTCCGTCACGGTGGCGTCCGGCTGGTCCGCATGCGTCCGCGCCGCTTGCAGGAGCGTCATGCGGTACTTGGCCCGGTCGTTGGCGGCGAGGGCCTCGTTGACCAGGGCCGGCAGCAGCAACGCCTTCTCCCCGAGTTCCTCGACAATGTGTGTCTTGACAACCGGCTTGCTGCTCGCCTGAACCGCACCGGGGGCAGGCTGCGAAGGCTCAGGGGGCCTGGGCAGCGCCGCGGGCGTGGCCGCATTCGGCACTCGGTCGTTGGCCGTCACGCCGTCAATCCCCCTTGTTTCAACTCGATGGCATCGGAGAGTTGGCAAATCAGGTGCCAGAACGCCTAACCGGGTCCGCGAGGGACGGTTCCACCTCTACAGAAGTCCCATCGACAAGGGAGCTGTGCGATTCGGCACACCAGTTGGGGCCATTCCGCGCACCCTTAGAGGCAATCGATTCACAAGTTCGCTGTTTAGCGGCGGGTCGCAGACCCGCGCGGGTCTGCGACCCGCCGCTAAACGGAAATAATTCTGCTCGGGCCAAGGCATTGGCTGGCACATGGTTTGCGGGCCTAAGAGATAGCCTACTCAGTGCCATCGACAACTCGCCCCGGAGGAAACCAACCGTGCGAGCAGCAACCAAGCGCGCGGCGGCCAAATCTCTTCTGGCCTTGACCGCCGCCGACCTGATGATGAGTCCCGTGGTGACCATCCCTGAGGGCACGTCGCTTCGCGACGCGGCCCGCTTGCTGTCCCGATCCAACATCACCGGCGCGCCCGTCGTGGACCCGGCGGGGCGCTGCATCGGCGTGCTCTCGTCGAGCGATTTCGTCACCCGGGCGGGAGCAGAAGGAGAAGAGATCAGCTTTATCGCCCCGTGGGGCGAGATGATCAGCGTCGAGGATTCCCCCGACAACGAAATCCGCCATTACATGACGGTGCAGCCGGTGACGGTCCTCCCCACGACTCCCGTTGGGGAACTGGCCCAGAAGATGGTCGATGCCCACATTCACCGCGTCCTGGTGGTGGGCGAACACAACCGGCCCTGTGGGATCGTCAGCAGCACCGATGTCGTCGCGGCTGTCGCCCGCGCGGCCCAAACAGCGTCCCAGGAGCACGAACAATGACCCGCCACCGGCGGGGCCGAACCCGGCACGGACGTTGAGGCCGCCGGAGGGGACCAAGCATCACCGCGAGATGAGGGACCGGAGTGTCCCGCATCGGCCGGTCGATGTGCCTCGTGGTCAAGAACCAGCTGCTCGCGCGTCCACCCGACGTCGCACCGTGGCACGGTGGTCGCGCCCTTCCGAAATCGGTCGGAGAGAGGGATGTGACCATGCCGCCACCAGCCCAGGTCCAAGCAAGCCGATCCGCGCTGCCTGGCTCGCCTGCCGCGAGCGACAACTCTTTGAGAGCGAAGTCGTCTTACGGACCGACTGCCGGCAGCCTTCCTATCCCGGCCGGCATGACGGTGCGCGCGGCGGAGCCATCCGTCCCTGAGTCGGACAGCGCCGCCAACTGGGACCGCCTCCTTCGCGCCCGGGTCGGCCGTCTCAGCTTCGGCCTCTCTCCGCCCGGCCTCTTGTTGGATTCCCTCGACTGGTTGGTTCACCTGGGGTTCTCCCCGGGCAAGCAACTGGACCTGATGAGGAAGCTGCTGCGCAAGGGCCTGCGCTTCGGCTTCTACGCCGCCCGCGCCGCGGCCCGGCCGGACGCCCCGCCTGCCATCGAGCCGCTGCCGCAGGACCAGCGCTTCGCCGGCCCCGCCTGGCAGCACTGGCCCTTCAACCTGTGCCAGCAATCGTTCCTGTTCGCACAGCAATGGCTGCACAACGCCACCACCGGGGTACACGGCGTTTCGCGCCACTCCGAGCAGGTCGTCACCTTTGTCGGACGGCAACTCCTCGACGTCCTCGCGCCGACGAATTGCCCGTGGACCAACCCCGAGGTCCTGAAGGCGACCTGGGAGCAGGGCGGCGCCAACTTCGGCCGAGGCGCGGCGAACCTCCTGGAGGATTGGGAGCGGGCCGTGCTAGGCCGCAAGCCCGCCGGCGCCGAGGCCTTCCCGGTGGGCCAGGCGGTGGCAGTCACCCCGGGACGGGTGGTCTACCGCAACCGGCTGATCGAACTGATCCAGTACGCCCCGACCACCGACTCCGTCCAGGCCGAGCCGGTCCTCATCGTGCCCGCCTGGATCATGAAGTACTACATCCTGGACCTCTCGCCGCACAACTCGCTCGTCAAGTACCTGGTCGATCACGGGCACACCGTCTTCATCATCTCGTGGAAGAACCCGGGACCGGACGATAGCGACCTCGGCTTCGAGGACTACCGCACGCTTGGGTTCATGGAGGCGCTGGCGGCGGTCTCGGCGATCGTGCCGGGGCACAAGGTCCACGCGGTGGGCTACTGCCTCGGCGGCACGCTCCTGGCGATCGCGGCCGCGGCCCTGGCCCGGGATCGTGATGACCGCCTGCGGACCGTGACCCTGTTCGCGGCGGAGACCGACTTCACGGAGCCGGGTGAGCTGAGCCTGTTCATCGACGAGACCGAGGTCACCTTCCTCGAAGACCTCACGTGGGACCAGGGCTTCCTCGACACCCGGCAGATGGCCGGCGCCTTCCAGCTGCTGCGCTCCAATGACCTGATCTGGTCCCGGATGGTCCACGACTATCTCCTGGGCGACCGAGGGCCCATGACGGACCTGATGGCCTGGAATGCGGACGGCACCCGCCTGCCGGCCCGCATGCACTCGGAGTACCTGCGGAGCCTCTTCCTCAGTAACGACCTGGCCGAAGGACGGTATCGGGTGCTGGGCCGGCCTGTGACGCTGGCGGACATCCGCGTGCCCGTCTTCGTGGTCAGCACGGTCAAGGACCACGTCGCCCCCTGGCGCTCGGTACACAAGATTCACCTGCTTACCGATACGGACCTCACGTTCGTCCTGAGCGCCGGCGGCCATAACGCTGGGATCGTGAGCGAGCCCGGCCACCCCCATCGCAGCTATCAGATGGCAAGCCGGGCGCAAGGGGACCCGTACATCGATCCTGAGACCTGGCAGGCCGTCACGCCCAAGCAGCAAGGCTCCTGGTGGCCGGCCTGGCAGAGCTGGCTGGAAGGACATTCCAGCGGCCCCGCGCCCGTCCCCGGGCTGGGGGCACCCGACCGCGGCTACCCCCCGCTGGCGCCGGCACCGGGGGCTTACGTCCTGCAAGAATAGCGAGTTGTCGATACCTGGGCATGTCAACAGATGGGAGGGGAGTGCCATGGACACCAAGGCGCCACGAGTGGCAGCGAAGAAGCACGAGCTGCACGAACTGCGGAAGGCGCTGCGCGGGCGGTCACGGCAGCTGCACGAGCGGCTCCTGGAGATCTGCGAGGAGTTCGTGTTTGGGGACCTGACACAAGAGCACAAACGGACGATCCTCGTCCGCGAGCTGCAGTACCTGCTCGACTACTACAAGGACGAAGAGAGCTGGGCCGACATCGAGTAAGCCCTCGGAGGGTGTGCGGAGCAAGGGCCACCGGGCGGAGGAATGAGGCGCGCCCGCAGACTCGCCTTGTACCCCTCCCCCGCCGCTGCGAGTCAAGAGAACGTCCCGTGTACTTTCACCCCCCGCCGCAGTGATCGCCTAGAGTTGGACCGCCTTCAGCGCATAAAGAGAAGTGATGACTTCCTGGGAGATGCGCTTGTAGTCCCCTTCGAGCAGCTCCCTCTTGGCCTCCTCTTTCTTGCCACTTCGGATGAGGTTGATGACTTGACCGACCTGCTTGTGGAACGCCTTGTGTTCCTCCCTGAGTGATTGGAAGCGCACGTCCGCCTCGTACCGCTGCCCATCCCCGTAAATCCACTTCCCCAGCGCACAGGCGTTGTCCACGCAAACAGTCTTCGGGTCAGGCACGTCTCCCGAGTTCAGTGCGGCGTTCAGCCGCATTTTCCAGCGCGCGTGGCCCTCGATCGCCGCGTCGAGGACGGCGCCCAATCCTGCGTCCGCGTTTGAATGGCTGCCATTC
>DATFNV010000089.1:0-10443 GCA_035266225.1 Gemmataceae bacterium | reverse complement strand
CCAGACGATGCGGACGACGTCGGCCTGGCGCCGCTCGCCCAGCCCGAAATGGACGACCGGCCCGGTGGTCACCTGCCTCTGGACGACGAGGCCGGTCCGCACTTCGATCTCGCTGCCGACGGCGTACGAGTTGACGCGCTCGTCGGGCTTGGGCTTCTCCTTGCGGCTGGCGGAAGGGCGGATCGTCTGCCAGTGATACTCCTTGGTGCCGCGGTTGGTCAGGCGCACCGGCTTGCCGTCGTCGGACAGGGCCAGCAGATCGAGGCGGCCGTCGTCGGTCAGATCCACGGCCGCGGCCACGCGGGGGGGGAGGGCCGGCCGGGGCTGGAACTTGCCCTCGCTGTCGCTGAGCCAGACCAGGGTCTCCTTCGGCGTGGAGGCGACCAGGTCGAGGCCGCCGTTGTTGTCGAGGTCCGCGGCCAGCAGGACGGCCGAGCCGGGCTCCGGGGGCGGGGTGAACGCCGGCCCCGCGGCCACGGGGGCGACGTCCCAGGATTTCCCCTTGTCTCGGTCCGAAATCCGCACGACTCCGCCGCCCGCTTGCAACACCAGCAGGTCGAGCGCCCCGTCGTCCGTGACGTCGGCGACGGCCAGGGCCAGTCCCTTGCCGACCCCGGACGGCCCCTCGCGCTTGCGGAACTGTCCGAGGCGCTCGTTGGCGAAGACGTGGACCTGCCCCTTGGCGTCGAGGAAGGCGGCGTCCGCGGCGCCGTCGTTGTCGAGGTCAGCCCAGACGAAGTCCCGGGCCGCTTCCACGCCGGGGAACAGGCGCAGGGCCGTGAACGTACCGTCACGGTTGTTGCGGAGGACCACGGGCGCCCCCTCGCGCGGGGCCACGATGAGATCGACGTCGCCGTCCATCTCGACGTCGGCGGCCCAGCCGCCGAAGTAGTCGCCCTGTAATATCTCTTTCCCGAGGCCCGTCCTGGCCGTAACGTCGAGGAAACTGCCGTCCTCCCCCTGTTGGTAGAAGCGCAGCCCCCCGGCGCCCGCGAGGAGCAGGTCGGTCCGGTGGTCGTTGTTCCAGTCGATGGCGACGACGCCGGCGGCGGCCGGCGGCTTGGCCGCCGGCCCGCCGGGAAACTCCAGGGCGAAGGCGTCATTGCCCACCTGCAACACCTTGCGCCCATTCGCCACCAGGACGGCCGGGCCCGGGCCGTCCGGCACCCACTCCTTCCCGATCGGGCTCCACGCCCGCCGGGGTGGGCCGGGGTCGCGTGCGCCGGGAAGGTCCGTCAGCCACACGGTCCGGACGGTGTCCCCGCGAGCGCCGCCGGGCAGCGGCTCCGTGTCAAACGTCAGCCCCGTGTCCGGCGGGGCCGGCGTTGCCCGCATCGGCTGGAGGCGGAGGAAGCGCTGCACCGACGTCCCGATCAGGTTGAGGTCGCTCCGCCCTTCGACGGCGCTCTTGCTGCGGGCGTAACCCCGCTCGCTGCGCAACAGAATGTCGAACAAGTTGAGGGCGAACGGCACCTGGCCGGGGAGCGGACCCGCGGCGGCCGCCTCCAGCTCGCGCAGCCGCCGCTGGGTGTCCGGCGTCCAGGATGGGGCGAGGGTGCGGAAGCGGTCGAGGACGCGCCGCAGGGCCTCCGCGTCGCCCCGGCGCGCGGCCACGCCGGCCAGTTCTTTGAGCACGAAAAGGTTGTTCGGCTGAGCGCGGAGGATCTCCTCCATCTGTTTTTCGTATTCCGCGTCACTGTCCGGCCCGCCTTGCTCCTCGATGGCCTTCGCCAGGGCGAAGCGCGTCTGAAGGTCATCGGGGTCGTCCGCCAAAGCCTTTCGGTAGTGGGCCGCCGCCTCCGCAAAGCGCCCGTGCTTCTCGTCGAGCCGACCCAGCAGGTTCTCGACCTCGCTGTTCTCGGGCGCCAGTTCGTGCGCCCGCCGCAGGTCCGCGGCCGCCTCCTTCAGCTCGTTCTGGCGAAGGTGGAGCAAGCCGCGGTTGGCCCAGCCCGCCGGCTCTTCGGGGATCGTCTCGATGGCCCGTGTGAGCCGCTCCAGGGCGAGGCCGAACTCGCCCGCGTCCAGCGCCGCAACGCCGACCTGGAACGCCTCGACGTAGTCCTGGTACTGAGGGGTGTCCGGGCCGGGCAACGGCGGAGGCGGCGACGGCGGCCTCCGCAAGACGAAGTACAACCCCGTGCCGGCGCCGGCGAGGACGGCGACAAGGAGAACGTGTACGATCGGACGCCGTAACGGCGCGGGGAGAGCCATGATTCACCAGACGAGGAAGGGGCGAGGATCGGTGCGCAGGGCAACGCGGACGAACCGCCGTCGAGCCCCGCTGCCGCAACGAGGGCCCCGGAGACCGTGGGGGTAGCGAGAGCGGTGCTGCCGCGTGCTACGCGAAGAGGAGTCGAGGCGGTGGGACGGGGGGCGACGTGGGCCGGATCCCGCGGACCATGCCCGGGGGGGCGGCGAGCTGGCTGTCGTCCGGGTCGGGCAGGCTGACCCGGGACAGCGGCGTGGCCCACTGCTCGATGCCGGGGAGGGGCCGGGCGATGGGGGCGAACGGAACGCGCTCGGACCCCTGCGAGCAGTGCGGGCCTTTGCACGGGACGGACGGCCGGGCGGGGGTCGGCGGGGTCGGGTGGTCAACGTCAGCGACCTTACGTCCGCCGACCTGGACGTAGTCGCCGCAAGACGCCCGAACCGACCCCGGGGCGAGCAACAGCATCCCCGCGATCGCGAGGGGGATTGTCAACCAGAGCCGGTGAGTCCGGCGGAAGGGAGAAGGCTGCCCAGGCACGAAACGATCCAGACCGTGGTAACGGGACACGAAGCAACCAGTAGCAATCAGACGTAATCGATCACGTCCCGAAAAGCAAGGATATTCCTGAGCCTGGTTCAAAAACAGGCCATTTCAGGTGGCGCGGGTCCGTGCCCGTGCCCGTGCCCGTGCCCGTGCCCGATTCCAGACCGGGCACGGGCACGGGCATGGGCACGGGCACGGGCATGGCGCGCCCGCATTTGAACCATGCCAATTCCTGCCGCCGATCGCGTTTGTTCGGCGCAAGCCTCGGCTCTTCTTGACACCCGCGCCTGCTTGGCCTAGACTCGCTGCCGTTGTCAGGTACTGTCGATCCGCCTCGTTCGTCGCAGCTTCCCGTGCCTGTCCCGCACCGATCTGCTTTCGTCAGGGAGACACTCATGCCGTTCCGTCGCATCGTCGCACTGACCGCGCTGGCCCTGCTCGTCCCGGCCGGAGCCCGGCTGCGCGCCGCCGAGCCCGCCGTCACCGTGGCCCACATCCGCCTTTCCGGCGGGCTGGATGAGGCGCCTGCCGCCGAGGACCCGATCTTCGGACACAGCGCCGAGAACCTCAAGATGAAGCTCGACCGCATCAAGAAGGCCCGCGACGACAAGTCCGTCCAGGCGCTCTACCTCGAAATCGAGGGCATCGGCACCGGCTGGGGTAAGCTCGACGAGCTGCGCCACGCCCTCGCCGACTTCCGCAAGTCGGGCAAGAAGGTGTTCGCCTACCTGGAAGGCGGCGAAAGCAAGGACTACCTGCTGGCCGTGTCGTGCGACGAGGTGGCGATGCCCGAGTCGGCGTGGCTGATGCTCACCGGCATGCGCGCCGAGGTGTCGTTCTACAAGGGGTTGTTCGACAAGCTCGGCGTCAAGGCCGACATGCTCCAGATGGGCGAGTTCAAGGGGGCCGCCGAGCCGTACACGCGCAGCGAGATGAGCCCGCAGTTCAAGAAGCAGCTCGAAAGCGTCCTCGACGACTACTTCGACAAGAGCCTCGTCGGCGCCATCGCCGAGGCGCGCAAGGGCAAGGGGCTCACCGCCGACAAGGTGAAAAAGCTGATCGACGAGGGCCCGTACGGCGCGAAGTCGGCGGCGGCCGTCGGCCTCATCGACCGCGTCGCCTACGCCGCCGACTTCAAGGCGTCCTTCAAGGCGACCTTGAAGGCTGACGAGGTCAAAATCGTCAAGGACTACGAGAAGTCCAAATCGAAGGACGTCAACCTGTCCAACCCCTTCGAGCTGCTGAAGCTGCTCAGCCCCACGAAGGCCAAGGAGTCGAAGAACGCCAAGGTGGCGGTCATCTACGCGACCGGCGTCATCACCAGCGGCAAGAGCAGCGGCAGCCTGTTCGGCGGCGAGACGTGCGGCTCGACGACCATGATCGAGGCCATCCGCAAGGCCGACAACGACAAGACGGTCAAGGCGATCGTGCTGCGCGTCGATAGCCCCGGCGGCTCCGCGTTGGCCAGCGACCTGATGTGGAACGAGCTGGTCAAGTGCAAGAAGCCGGTGGTGGCGAGCATGTCGGACACGGCGGCGAGCGGCGGCTACTACATCAGCATGGCGGCGAAGAAGATCTACGCCGAGCCGGGCACCCTGACAGGGTCGATCGGCGTGGTCGGCGGCAAGATCGTCCTCGGCGGCCTGGAGAAGAAGGTCGGCCTGACCACCGACGTCATCACCCGCGGCGCCAACGCCGGCATCTTCTCGACGACGACGCCGTTCAGCGACTCGGAGCGCAAGGCGATGACGGGGCTGATGAAGGACACCTACGACGGCTTCGTGAACAAGGCCCTCGAAGGCCGCAAACGTGCCGGCCACGCCATGACGCGCGAGCAGTTGCTGGAACTGGCCGGCGGCCGCGTCTGGACCGGCCGGCAGGCCAAGGCCAACGGCCTGGTGGACGAGGTGGGCACCGTCGGCGACGCGATCCTGGCGGCGCGGAAGATGGCCGGCGTACCCGAGGGGGACGCGCTGGAAATCCTGGAGCTGCCGGAGAGCCGGTCGTTCCTCGACGCGCTGCTGGAATCGCGGAGTGACTCCGACACCGAGGCGCGGCTGCTGGCGCCGCTGCTGCGCGAGTTCCCGGAGCTGGCGGGGTCGCTGCGGGGGGTCGATGCCCTGCTGCGGCTGCGCGGCGAGCCGGTGTGGGTGGTGCTGCCGTGCCGAGTGACGATCCGGTAACATCGACGCTTGGCCGCTTGCGGCTTAGCGTTCGCGCTATCCCTCGATAGCGCGAACGCTAAGCCGCAAGCGGCCAGGAGGTCTGCGATGGCCAAGTGCGAGCGCGGTTACCTCTGCGAGGTGTGCGGGCAGGAGGTCGCCGAGATCACGGTCTCGGACCTTTACCTGCGCTACGTTCTGGGCGAGGTGCCGCCGGAGATGCTGCATCGGCTGCCCGAGCGCCACGTCCGCTGCAACCCGGTGCTGGCCCAGTTCATCGTCGATCCGTCGTTCGACGCGGTACACTGCGACGGTTCGTTCGCCAAGGGGACACTCGACCCGGCCCACGTCGCCGACGAGGAGGCGCGGGTGACGCGCGGCTGGCGGCGCTTGCAGGAGTTGCCGCGGCTGGGGCTGACCCTTCTGGAATACCCGCTGCCCGAAGTGCAGGAGGCGCTGAGGCGCGGGCACGAATAAGGCGGCGGGCGGTAAGCCTGCCCGGCCGTATCCGGCATGGTTCAAATCCGGGTGACACTCCAGTAGGCCCCGCGAGCCGAGCGGGGCCTTTCCCCCAGGCCCCGCTCGGCTCGCGGGGCCTACCGCGTTGAATATGCGGCACCGTCATGGCTTACCAGCCGTGACGCTCCAGAGGATGGCGGTGTCCCCCAGAGAGACGAGCCGGCCGTCGGGCAGGTAATGGAGTGCATGAATCGAAGAATTTGCGGGGAACGTTCGAGCGAGTTTTCCAGTACCGAGGTCGAAAACCACAATCCGATTGCCCGAACTCCGGCCAGGGACGTTCTCGGCGATGGCGAGCGACTTGCCGTCCGCCGATAGTGCTGCTGCGCGGGACCTATAAACGTCGATCGCTTCGTCCTCGGGAAACTGCAGTTTCACGAGGAGCGCACCGGTGATGGCGTCACGGATCTCGTTCTCCGCGGTCCACGACCATAGACCTTTGCCGCAGGGCAGCAGTTGCGGCTCATTTCCCTTGCCCGGTTTGGAACGATCGAGCAGCTTGCCGGCCGCGAGGTCCCACCGCTCGATGAAAGGGTGAGCGGGGACCCGGCGCATCGCCTCCTGCTCGGCGGGATCGTCGTAATACAGCACGGCGACGAGCTGCTGGCCATCTGGCGTGAAGTAAGCCGCGGCACAGTAGCGCAGCCCGAATTTTCCCGGCGGCTCGAGCGGCACCTGGGCCAGGCGCTCGCCAGCGGGCCAGGACCACACCTCGAAAGCGGGCTTCTTGGCGTCGAACGCGAGGGTTACGACTTTCTTGCCGTCGGGCGACACCGCCAGAGGCAGGGTCCGCTTCGCTTTGCCGAGCTGACCGGGCAGCGGCTTGCTTTGACCGGTTGCCAGCTCGATGCGCAGCCCCGGCTTGGGAGAGTCCAAGCCCCAGTTTTCGTCCTGGGCGACCACCACGGCATCGGCGGTTGCGAACTTGATCGTAGTAAAATCCGGCAATACCGTTCGCCAAAGTTCGTCGCCCGACTTGGGGTCCCAGGCGCGAACGGTAAAGTCCTCCCCCGTGGTCACGACGGTCTTGCCGTTGCCGACGACCGCGATCGACGTCACCGCGCCGCGATGACCGGGCAGGGGACACGCATCCGCTCCCGTGTCGGCATTCCAGATCCGCACCACGCCGAAGGCCACACGAGCCACGCGGCTGCCATCGGCACTGAAACAGATGCCGAAGTTGATGCGCGGCATCGGCAGCGGCACGAGCGTGCAGAGATCCTTGCCGGTCTGGACATCGACGATTCGGCCGCCGACAGCCCCGTCGGCGCCGCGGTGCAAGAGGGCCAGGCGCTTGCCGTCCGCGGTCAGATCGACGCCACCCCACTCGCCGTTGTTGTGGTGGTAAAACATCGCCACCTTGGGAAACGCGCGGATACGCTTGCCGAGCGGTCCGTCCCACAACTCGACGCTGCCCTCAACGAAGTGCATTACGACTTCCTTGCCGTGCGGGCTGAAGCAAGCGACCGGCTTACGATCGTTGCCGCCGGGCAAAGGCAGTGCCCAGGCCGGCTTGTCTTTGTCCTTGGCGGCCAGGTCGAAGGCCAGGAGCTGGGCCGGCTGATTCATCGTTGCCGCGACCTGGCTCAGCAGGACCTTGCCATCGCCGCTGAGCCAGGCAGCGTAACCGGTCGCCTTGTCGATGCGGGCCACGGGCTTGACGGTCTGCGACGTCTGGCCCGGTGTGAAGCGGCACACCTCGGTCCATTGCACCGGCTTGTCGGCACGGTTGCGAATGGCCACGACCGACTGGCCGTCGGGCGAAAGGGAACAACCGTAAAGGCGGCCGCGCTCTTGAACCTCCGCCGGGGGACGGCGTGCCAGCTCGCGGGCCTCTTCGTCGAGTCGCTCGTCCTCTTTCGGATCGGGCTTCTGGCCGGCAACGAACTCCTGCATCAGGAAGTTGTCGTGGCCAAAAGCGACCAGCGCGGCGAGCTTGCCGTCGGCCTTCCAGCGCAGGTCGAACACAGAGCCGCGATTCTGATGCGTTTCAACCCGTTTGCCGGTAGCGGCGTCCCAGATGGTGATGGGACCATTATTCCCCGCCGTCGCGAGCCATTTGCCGTCGGGCGAAAAGCTGGCGCAGCGGTTCATGTCGCCGTCCTGAAACCGAGGGCTGCCGAACTGGGCAACGGCGCCGGCCGGCAGCGGATCGGTGGGAAAGTCCGGTCGCGGTTGAGCCGGCGCCGGTCCCGCCTTCAGCGGCAAGCCTGCGGCCAGCACGGCGCTCTCCGGCTTGGTGTCCGTGGGGCCGGCCTCGGGTTGGGCCGCTTCCACCGTATCCGGGGCGCCGGCGCGCAGGCCGTGATAGATCACGATCCCCGATGCACCCAGGCCGACCAGGATGAGCAGGGTCAGCGCCCACCATGTCAGCCGCGCGGCGGGAAGAGCTTCCTGGGCGAGGGAAGCCACTGCGGCCGTGGGAAGTCCGGCCGAAGCCGTCTTACCGGCGGCGAAGCACAGCGCCGCCCGAGCAGTTTGCTGAACCAGCGCAGCGGACAGGGCCGCCGCCGCACGCTCCGCTAGAAACGCGGCAAAGAGCGCGGCCGACGGCACCAGGCCGCGCCGCGTCAAGCGGCCGCGCAGCAAATTGCGGCCGCGCTGCAGCCGTTCCTTGAGAGTGCCGCACGTCCAGCCGAGCTGGGCCGCCGCCTCATCGCGCGTCTTGCCTTCCCAGTAGCAGAGCAGCAGCGGCAGCCGATATTTCTCGGCGAGCCGGTGCAGCTCCTCATGCAGAATCGCGCGCAGCTCGCGCCAGGTGACATCGTCCATCGCGCCTGCCGAGGCAGGCGGAGGCACTTGCTGTTCGTGGCGGCGCTGCCGTTCGGTCCGCCGTTTCACCTTGAGGGCCAGGCGGTAGGCGACGCCGTGCAGCCAGCTGCTGACGGCTTGCGGCTTGCGGATGGAGGGCGCCGTTCTCGCCAGAACCAGGAACGTCGCCTGGAACACGTCCTCGGCCTCTTGTTCGTGGCGCAGCACCGAGCGGCAGACGCTGCGCACCATCGGCCCATGCCGCTCGACCAGGGCGGCGAACGCGGCTTCATCGCCGTAGCCGATGTATCGCTGGAGCAGTTGGCCATCGAGCTGCCGGTCCGCATCCGGGGCCGATGCCAGCTTGCGAATGTGCCGTAGCAGGATTGCGCCGTGTGTTGTCGCCATGAGCCGGTTCTCCGCAACGGGTCTACTCTCTTCCTATTAGTACCCGCAGCCGGCAAGTGCGGAGGAAAATAATCCATCCAACCGCCGTGCGGCACCTACCGCACTGCTATTCGCGAAAATCTTTACCGCGCCCGTAGGATATCGGACAATCGCATGAGGATTGGTCCCATACCTTTTCCCAACGAAGAAAGAGGACGCAGCTCGTTAAGACAACTTGTCTTAACGAGCTGCGTCCTCTTTGTTTTCCAGGGTCGGTCACGGAAGCGGCCGCTTCGGGCCGGCTATGTGACCCCTCGCGGCCACATCCTCCGCCAGACCTTGCGGAGCCAACCGCCCGTCGGCGGCGGGTCATCGCTCCTGACCGTGACCCGGAGGCGTTTGTAATCGACGCACACGGCGAGGCCCTTCGGGATGAGCCCCCGCGCCCCCAGGAGCGGCAAGTGCGGGCCGACCGGCGGCGACCCAGCCGGTTGCTCTCGAGGCGTTGGCGGGCTCTCGTAGACGAGAATGCCGCCGTCCGGCTGGAGGTCCAGCGGGGCAAGATCAGAACCTTCGGGGTAGGGGTAGAGCCATACCCGGGCCCGGCAGCGCGGCAGGGGGACGACGCGGCCGCTGGCATCGTGGACGGGAGCGGGCGGCTCGGCCAGGGGCAGGTCGGCCGCCCGGAGACCAGGCCGGGTCCAGGCCGTGAGATGGCTTTCCCGGATGTTGAGGGCGAGAGTGTTCCCGGTATCTACGACGGCGGGGAAGCGCGGCGCGTCGGGGGGCAACACGGTGACTTCGTGGGGGGTAAGGCTCACCCAGACGATCGGCTCGTAGGCAAAGGCCCTTACCTTCACCCCCAGGACCGTCAAGTCACGCGGTCGGTCGGAGAACGGCATGTCGCGGACGTACACAGGCACGGCATACTCCGGACTGCGACGGGCGTGGGGTGACGGAGGTCGTGTCGGTCTAGGAAGACTGGTCCGGGAGGGGGCCTTCAGACGGAGGGAGGAAGACCTCGGGGACCTCGGTGGCGGCGGGGTAGATCCTGTCGATAAACAGTTCGTCCACCGGCAAGCCGCGCTTGAGGCACTCCCGGTAAACGTCAGGTTCGCTGTCGCAGACACACACCCTCTGCGGTCCACGGTAGGCCACCCATTTCCCGCGGTGGGTGCGGAGGAGTTCGTCGAGGTCACGCGCGAAGGCTTCCCAGGCCTGGCTCTGGGGCGAGCCGGCCCACGCGCGTCCGGCGGCAGGTTGACCGCTCAGCCCCTCTCGGGGGGACGTGATGCCGGGTGGGGTTGGTTCTCTGTCGGGCAGCTGCTCGCTACGAGGTTTCATCGCCTTGCACCTCCACGGTCGGGGCCTGTTCCCGCCGTTCATTGTGGCCGGGGTCTCTCGCGCGGCCAAGGGCATTCCCGACGCCGGGGGCGGCGATGGTTCTTTGTCCGCCGGGGCCCAGCCGCTGGTGGGGAGGGTGGCTAGCAAGTGTCCGAGACTGGGTGGCCGGTCCCCGCGAGGCAAGACAACAGTCATTCCCATAAGTAATCCGCGCCGCTACAGACGGCTTGATCGGCACGAACGGACTGCCGGCTTCAGGGAAATGAGGGGGCAGGGCGAGGGGTGGAAGGGCGGGCCGATGGCGAGGGAAGGCAGGTCGCGGCGGAGTTCTTCGTGAATGCCACTTCGCCGAAGCGGCCGTTCCGGCTCTCCAGCACCGACGCCGCCGCCTTGGTCGAGACTTGGCTCGCTTAGCCCACGTTGCCAGGTACTCCCGATCTCGTTCGCGACGCGATGAACATTCAGCGGCGTTTTCAGGTCAGCTACTGGGACGCGGCCATTCTCGCCGCGGCCAAGCGCCTCGGCTGT
>DATFNV010000088.1:0-5198 GCA_035266225.1 Gemmataceae bacterium | reverse complement strand
AGAAGATGAACTTCCACGAATCGGCCGAGGTGAGGCCGTTGGTCATCTGCGACCAGGCGTAGGCGTATTTCTCCGAACGGACGAAGGGGGCGACGTCGTCCAGATCGACAACGTAGGTCAGGGTGTCTTTGGCGGGGTAGCGGTCGCCCGACCAGGGATAGATTTTCTCGTTTGATTCCAGCACCACGTCGCGCATCGTCAGTCCGGAGATGAGCGGGTCGCGCAGCGCCGGCAAGGTGACGCGCTCCATGCGGAACGGCCGAATGACGTGCTCCTGGCCGACGACCTTGTTGAAGTCGGCGAGCCCGTCGGGGGTCAGGCCCCAGAGCATCAGCCAGCCGCCGCGGGCGGCGAACGCCTTCAGCGCGTCGCGCGACCCGGCCAGCGCCTTCAGAGTCGCCGGGCTGGCGTCGGCCACGACGATCTCGTTGGTCTTGTCGGCCAGGGCCGAATCGAGGTTGGCGGCCTTGCGGTACTTCAGCCGCGTGGCGTCGAGCAGCTTCAGCCGCACGTCGCCCTCGGGCAGGACGACCGCCGTCGTCTTCGCGGGTGGCCGGTAGCCGGCGCAGTAGTTCAGCAGGTTATCGAACAGCCGCTGGGCCACCGGGTCGGCGGCGAGTTTGGTGCCGACGGCCAGCTGACAGAGGACGAGCAGGCCGTCGATGACCGGGCACTCGGCCAGGGCGGTGTGCGACAATTCCTCGTCACACTGGGCGAGGGACCGCGCCCCCTTGGCCGACTTGCGGTAGGCGTTGCGGTAGACGACGTGGTCGCCGGACCAGCAGAAGAAGTCCGGCTGGCCGAGGCCGGCGAAGGCGGGGTGCTCCAGGTTCTCCGAGAAGGCGACGCGGCCGGCGTGGTCGGTGACGGCCAGGTCCGCGGGGACGGCGGTGTAGTGCAGCGGGTTGTTCTGGTCGAGGACCAGGACGCGCGTCCCTCCCGCGGCCAGCGCCTGCCACTTGGGGTCGGTCGCCTCGCGCGGCGACAGGGCGTTGGGGCCAACGACGAGGACCTTCGCCTTCGCGGGAATCTTGTCGAAGCCTCTCACATTGGAGAAAGAGACGCCGCGATTCTGCAAGCGCTCTCTCACGACTCCCTCCGGATCCCAGACGGCGAGTTCTTCCTTTGCAAGCGCCGGTTTCGGGCTGCCGTCCGCCGGGATGACCCAGTACGGCTTCACCTCGCGGAACACCTCCTTGCCGTCACGCACGCAGGTGAGGACCAGTTCGCCGCGGGTGCGCTCGGTGACCTTCGGCCAGGAGAACGCGTACTCTTGCTCGGCCGCCTCGCCGGAGTTGACGAGGAACTCCTTCTTGCTCGGGAAGACCTTGCCGCCAAAGGTATCTTTGATGTGCAGCTCAATCGGCGTGTCGAAACGGGTGTCGTTGAAGACCTTCAGAGTCCTCTTGACCACCTCTCCGCCTGCGAAGGTCCAGTTCCACTCGCGGCACAGCACGCAGACCGGCTGGAACGAGTTGTAATGCAGGTCGGCGCGCTCGCTGCCCATCCAGAAGTGGATCGCGGCCACGCCGTGCCAGCGGTAGCCCTCCGCCAGCATCTTGGCCATCAGGCCGACGCCCTCGCGCGCCTGCGGCCAGCCGAGGAAAGCGCTCTCGCCGCCGAACTGAGCGTACATCGACGGCGTGCCGCCCGAGGCGTAGAAGCTCTCGCCCAGGAACAGCGGTTTGTCGTCGCCAATGGGCCACGGCGCCCAGGCCCGCGGCTCCTTGTGGCGCGAGAAGGCGATCTTCATCGTGTACGCCTCGTCGGGGTACTCGCGCAGGGCGGCCTCGTTGTAATGGTTGCCGTAGATCGGCAGCGACTGGTCGCGCAGGGCGTCGCCGCCATCGATCATCGCCGGCCGCGTCGGGTCGAGCGCCATCACTTCCTTGACGGCGCGCTTGATCTCCGGCTCCTCCGCGTCGAGCCAGCCGAGATTGCGAGCGTTGATGTAGGTGATCTCATTCTCGATCGACCAGATGAAAATCGACGGATGATTTCGCTCGGACTTGACCCATGCCTTGAGCTGCGTGAGCCAGTTGTCGAACAGGTCGCGGCGAGCCTTGCCCTTGTCGTCGAGGAGCAGGTAGCTGGCGGCCTCGCCGTCGAAGATGCCCGAGCGCCGCACCGGCATGCCCAGCCGGTCGAAATGGTCCAGAGACTCTTCCTGGGTGCGGCCGAACCAGGGCTGATCGCCCCAGTAGCGGACCATGTTCTGGCCGCGCTTCTTCCAGATCGCCACCGCCTCGTCGGGGTCCTTCGACGGCTCGTCGGTGTCGGCACGCAGGTGCCACGGGACGCCGTTGAGCGTCAGGTGCTGCCCCTTCCACTCCCATTCGCGGAAGCCGAACTTGGTCCGCTGGACGTCGATGGCTTTGCCGCCGGCCTTCAGCGTCGTCACCAGCTGGTACTGCCGCGGGTCGTCCGGCCACCACAGTTTCGGCTCGGCCCAGTCCTCGGTGCGCTCGACCGTCGTCGTCTCCCCTGGCCCCAGGCGCACCTCGGTCGTCTTGAACGGCACCGCCTTGCCCTCCGGCGTGCGACCGTCCTTGGCGAGCGGTACTGCTTCCAGGGTCAATGATGCGTTGATCTCTTGCGCGCTCGAGTTGTGGAAGGTCAACTCGACGCCGAGCTGCTTCTTGCGAACCGACGGCTTGACGAAGACGTCGGCGGCGTAGGCCGGGCCAGCCACGACGAGGGACGGGGTTTCGATCAGGCCGTTGTGGCGAACGCGCAGAACGATGGGGAAGTCGGCGAAGCGCATGAAGCTGAGGCCGCCGGAGTTGAACATCATGTCGTGCGGCAAGTTGAACATGTAGCGGGCCGATCGTCCCTGGCCATCCTGGGCGATGGCGTAATAGCCATCCTTGATGGCGACGATGACCTCGTTGACCTCGCCCGGCTTCATCGCCGCCGTGGCGTCGCACTCCCAGAGGGCGGAGGGCGCCTTGCTGCCGCCGCAATACTTGCCGTTGACGAAGGCCGACGCGAGGAGCGCCGTGGACGGGAAGCGCAGCACGAACGAGCGGCCCTTGAAATCGGCCGGCACCTTGATCCGCGTGCGGTACAGGTAGCGGTGGGCGTATTCCAGGTCGGGCCGGTTGGCGTCGCGGTTGCCGGGGACCTTGATCCCCTTCCAGAACAGCGCGTCGAGAGGAGTGGGCAATTCCTTCACGGGCTCGGCCCGGTCCTTCAATTCCTGCTCGTCCCAGCGGGCAATCTGCCAGTCGCCGTCGAGCGGCGTGACGACGCGCTCGCCGTTTTCCGCGCTCGCCTTCACCTCGAAGACGTGTTTGCCGGCACGCCTGTCGTCCGCGCTCTGCCAGTCGCTGCCCGGCTGATGCGGGCCATTGGGGCGGAATTCGCCCTTGCAGAGGCAGACGCAATCGAGGCCGAAGAGGATGCGCTCCGGCTCCTTCTTGCCGTTGTTGGTCCGATATTTACGCTCTAATTTTATCTCGAAAGCGTGCTTGCCCGCCGCTAGCGGTGCCTTGCCGAGCTTCAGCCAGGCGACCTCGGTCCAGGGGGCGAGGGTCATGAGGTCGGTCGTCAGCTCGCTGGGGCCGACTTCCTTCCAGGCGCCGTCGTCGAGGCGCCAGGAGAAGGGCGAGCGCGCGAACTCATAACCGACGCGCGCCCACGCCTCGTAGTCGCCGCCGTCCTTCGCCGCAAAGGCGTAGGTCAGCAGGGCGCCCTCCGCAGGGACCTTCTTTTCGAGGTCTTGCGCCTCGACGCTGCCGAAGAGCCATTTGCCGCCGGAGAGGTAGTCCGGGTGGCCCCAGCCGGCGGATTGGAATTGCACGTTGGCCTTGGTCGGCGTTTCGCCTTCGAGCCAGACGTAATCCTGCGCGGCGGAAGAGGTGGCGAGGACGCCGAGCAGGAGCCCGGCGAGGAGGGAAAAGCGCATCATGGCGGTCCCGTGGCAATGGTTCCGTTTAGCGGCGGCTCGCAGAGCCGCGTGTTAGCTAACCACCAAGCCCACCTGTCGGGGCCGCTGCAAGAGCTTGACGTCGCGCGAAACAGTAATGCGGCCCCGGTTAGCTGCAGGGCCTGGTTCGGCGGCTGAACCCTCACTCATCCTTGCGTTTGCGACACTCTGGGCACAGGACCAGATAGTCATATCGAACTGGATCACGGTCCTCTACCAGCCAGCCTACGTCTCGGGCAAACTCGGCCATGACGCGGTATGGAATCTGCTCGGTGTCTCCTGCTCCCGCAGGAACGCCGGGACAGTAGTTCCCGCATCGCTCGCACAGGAACCCAGCGTAGATCATGGCTACGGAATGATACGGGTCATCTGCGTTGAAGCCATCATCGAGTGACATCTGCGCCTTAGCCTTTGCCGCCGAACGCGCGGCTCTGCGACTCGCCGCTAAACTAGGATTTCGCGCATCACCTGGCCATTCCGTCAGTCCTCGCGCTCTTCCTCGCCCTCCCTGACCTCCCAGTGATAGCCCGGAACCTTCTGCCGGAGTCGGCGGCACGCGGCTTCAGCGTCTTCCCTCCGAACGTAGCGCAGCTGTTTTGCCGAAGGTCCCGCGATCGTCTGTGTCGCTTCTTCCTTGATGGCCGCCAGGATCTCCTTGGTCGTCCCCTTATCACCGCGGCGCTTGTTCGGGAGCAGCGGTCCCGGCTCCACGCGGTACGGGAGCAGGCCGTAAGCCACAGCTTCTTCGCCGGTCAAACCGGTGACGGAGATAATCTCATTCGCAGCCGGCTCGCCCTCAGCACGGCGGTAAGCGTCCAATATCGCGTCATAGCGCTGCTCAAGGGTTAAGTCTTCCAGTTCGTCCCAGATGACGTTGACCGTGCGGGTCTTGGCATACTGCTGATGCTCCTCCAGGATGTACGGTTGCGGACCGCGCCCCGGCTTGGCGAATTCCTTGACGAGCATCGTGACCAGTTCCTCATGGCGCGGGTGTCTCTCCAACAAGTGACGGATAAGGCGGGGCATAGGCACTCCTACAGCAGACGGAAGCAAAGTTGAGGCATCGCTCGAAGTCGTGAGGACAAGCGGCGCCGCGTCCTTGTTCGACCCCTGCCGGCTTGCCCGGCAGGTGAAGCAGGTCAATGGCTAAACGGCGTATGCGAAAGGAGCCTTGCTTCTTTCTCCGCGCCCCACTCTAGCTGCCGACCTGCTTCACCTGCCGGGCAAGCCGGCAGGGGTCGAAGGTGCGTTGTGTTCCGCCGTCGTTCTA
>DATFNV010000087.1:0-5060 GCA_035266225.1 Gemmataceae bacterium | reverse complement strand
CGGATGGCTATAGATGATGAAAACCGCCAGGCCTTGCTGTAACGTCCAGAGGCGTAATGATTTACGCTGCTTACTGCCCCAATGCCCGTTTGAGCGACCGTCAAAGTCTGCGTTGACCCTGGACCCCGACCTGACCGACGTTCGCCTGCGGTTAGCCGACATGTATCTGGAGCAGTCGTCTCCCGTGGAGGCCCTGCCGCACCTGGAACGGCTCCGCAAACAATTCCCCGACCGCGCCGACGTCATGGCGGCCCTGGGGCGGTGCAAGTTCCTGCAAGGTCAGCCGGACGAAGCGCGGCCCTTGCTCGAGGCCGCCGTCGAACAACTGCCCGACGACACCCCCCTGCTCGTCCACCTGGCCAAGCTCGATTTGCTAGCGGAGCCCCCCCGGGCGGTCGAGGCCGAAAAATGGTTGCGGCACTCGCTGACGGTGGACCCGTATGACCTGGAGGCCGAACACACTCTGGCCGGTAGCCTCCGCCTCCAGGGCCGCCTGAAAGAGGCCGCGGAGGTGCAGGAGCGGCACGACAAGAACCGGGAACTGCTCCGACAGGCCGACGCCCTGCTCAGGAACGAGGTGGCCCACCCGTCGAGCGGCCCGAAGGGGCCCTGGGAAATCGGCACCCTCTTCCTGCGCCTCGGAAAGGACGGCCAGGGGCTGGACTGGCTCTACCGAGCCCTCCAGCGCGACCCGGATTACCGGCCGGCCCACGAGGCCCTGGCCGCCTATTACGAGAAGAAGGGCGAACGGGACAAGGCCGTCGCCCACCGCCGCCGGCTTGCCGAGCCGTAGCACCAAACGATTTCCGGCCGAGACTCGGTAAACTTTGGCGTGCGCCACAAGCCTGACGCGCCAGCGAAGGGGCGAGCTGTCCTTCGCTGGCGCCTCAGGCTTGTGTGGCGGGCGTCCCTTCGCTGGCGCTTCTTGTGTGAGCTGCTTTCTGGCCGGGGTAATCGCTCACCCGCGGATGGAGGCGGCCGCCGCGCGCTGCTACAGTGACTGATCGGTGGCGGCATCACACCCCCGGAAGGAGCAAGAACCCGTGACCGGTCATTTCCTCGACGAGCTGCTGTCCACGTTCGCCCGGCAGGGGACCCGGCAAGCGCTGGTGTATCGCGGACGGGTCCTCACCTACGGCGAGTTGGACGCACTGACGGAGCGCTGTGCCGCCTGGCTGCAAGGGCTCGGCGTCGAGCCGGGGGACCGCGTCGCCCTGTCCGGCGCCGACAAGCTCACCTTCCTGGTGTGCCACCTGGGCACGCTACGGGCCGGCGCCGTCTCCCTGCCGCTGAATCCCCGCTTCACACGCGACGAACTGCGCTACTTCCTCGCGGACAGCGGGCCGAAGGTCGCCGTGATGGGGGAAGGGCACCTTCCCCTGGCGGAAGCCCTGCGACCCGAGATCCCCGAGCTGCGCGCGGTGGTCCCCGACACCGCCGTGGGACAGGCGCCCGAGGGGAAGCCGCGCCCCGTCCGGGTCGCCGCGGATGACCCCTGTTTCCTCTTTTACAGCTCCGGCACCACCGGCTGGCCCAAGGGCGTCGTCCACACGCACGCCAACGTGGCCTCCGCGCTCGGCGCGCTGCGGGCCTGCTGGCGGGTCGGGGCGGACGACGTCGTCGTCAACGTCCTGCCCCTGTTCCACGTCCATGGGCTCTGCTTCGGCTCGCTGCTCTCTCTGCTGGCCGGCGCCTGTCAACTCATCGAGGACTCCTTTCACCCCCTGGACACCCTGGACGTGATTGGCCGGGGCACGGTTTTCATGGCCGTACCGACCATTTACTATCGCCTTCTGGGGCAACCCGAATTCCGCGCCGCGGCTCGCGCCTGGAAAGACCTGCGGCTGTGTACCTGCGGCTCGGCCCCGATCCGCCCGGACGTGCTCCCCGAGCTGGAAGGCATCCTCGGCCGGCCGGTCATCAACCGCTACGGCATGACCGAGGCTCACGTCATCACCAGCCTGCCGCTCGACGGCCCCTGGCCGCGCGGCTCGGTCGGGACGCCGCTGGCCGGCATCGAGGTCCGCATCACCCGGGAGGACGGCGGACTGACGGCACCCGGGGAGGTCGGGTCGGTGGAACTGCGGGGGCCGAACCTGTTCCGCGAGTACTGGGGCCGGCCCGATGCCACCCGGGCCGCCTTCGCCACTGGCTGGTTCGAGACCGGCGACCTGGGCAGCCGCGACGCCGACGGCTTCCTGACGCTCGTGGGCCGCACGAACGACCTCATCATCACCAACGGCTTCAACGTCTACCCGCAAGTGGTGGAGCGCGTCGTCAACGCCTGCCCGGGGGTCCGCGAGTCGGCGGTGCTCGGGGTACACGACGCCCGGCGCGGCGAGCGCGTGGTGGCCGTGGTCGTCCGCGCCGACGCCGCGCTGGACGAGGGCCGGCTGCGCGCCTACTGGGACGAACGGCTGGTGGACTATCAGAGACCGCGGGAGGTCGTCTTCGTGGACGCCCTGCCGCGCAACGCGATGGGCAAGGTGCTGCGCCGCGAGCTGCGCGACCGGATCGCCACGGGGAGTGCCTGACCTCGCCGCCCCTTGAATTCCGTTCTCCCCGCGGGTATGTTCGTCCTCAGAGTCTGTCCCAAAAGGGCCCGGGTGTGGGTTGGAGTCCCGGCTTTAGCCGGTTTTCCTGCCGAACACCGGCTAAAGCCGGGACTCCAACCAGCTGCCGAACCCCCTGATGGGACAGTCACTAAGCCGCAAGCGGCGCGATCACGGCTTTCGCAGGTCCGACACGGACACGGCGAACCCTTCCGTCTGGTTGTCGATCAGACGCACGTCGCGGGTCTGGGCCCCGAGGCGGATGCCCACGCGGCTCGACGGCTTGCGCGTCTCGCGGAGCTGGTTTTTCTCCAGCGTGATCGACTCGGTTTCCCCCTGCACGTCGATGCCGATGCCGCTGTCGGCGCCGCTATCGACGACGCGGTTCTTCTCCAGCCGGTTGCGGTGCGGGGCGAACGCCTTGCCGCGCTCCGGCCGGAACAGCACCCCCACCTTGCCGCTGCGGAGGACGTCGTTGTCGCGGATGAGGTTGTCGGTGTCGCGGTGCCCGATCGAGATACCGTAACTGCGGTTGTCCTCGATCACGTTCTTCTCGGCCACGCCGGACTTGACGCCCCAGCAGAAGAACAGGCCGATGTCGTTGCCGTGCAGCCTGTTGCCCCGCATGACGGGCCGCTGCGAGCCGGAACCGGGGTGCAGGCCCAGCCCCGCGTGGTCGTGGCTGTGGCAGTCCTCCACCACGACGTCGTGGCAGATCTGCCAGCTGATGCCGTCGCCGTTGTACTTGCGCGCCGTCACCTTGCGCATCGTGACGCGGTTGCAGTCTTGCAGGAAGACGCAGCCGGCGTAATTCCCATCAAGGTTCTCGTTGTTGTCCTTGTTGCCGTCGAGGGTGACGTCCTCGATGACCACGTCGGCGATGTTCTCGCCGCTGAGGATCGGGAAGAGCGTCGAGACGGTCGCCTCGCCCATCAGCCAAAAGTTCTCGCGCAGCGGCCGGTCGAGCTTGAAGCGGTTGCCGGAGCGCGCCACCAGGACGCGCTTGGCGACCGTGAGGCCCTTGGTGTCCGGGTTGCGCGCCCGCAGGCAGACGCCGTCGCCGACACGGAAGCCCTTGGCGTCGGTGAGGGTGATCTCCTGGTCGTACCAGTCCGAGTCGGCGGCGAGCTTGCACGTCTGCGAGGCTTCCTTGACGAGGATCGACTCCGCGCCGCTGCCGAGGATGCGGACGCGCGACTGCAGGTAGACGGCGTTGCGCAGGCGGTAGGTGCCGGGCAGGACGTGGACGGTGCCGCCGCCGAGACGGGCGACGTAATCGACGGCGGCCTGGATCGCCTTGTCGTCCTTGCCGACGAGGTCCGCCTCGCGTTGGCCGACGGTGACCGTCAGCCGCTGCTCCCACTTCGGCTCGACGGCATCGCCGGAGGTGGCGCGCGGGATGGCCGTGGGTGGCCGCTCGTCTCCCCGAGCCGGTTCCGCGGCCGCGGCGGCGACCACGCCGGCGGCCGTGTACAGGAACTGCCTGCGATCCCATGCCCCACGACGACGGCTTGCCATGATGCGCTCCTTTCGTACTTGATACTCTCAGCCTGAGACGTCAGTTTATGCCGGCACGAATGCCACTGGAAGGTGATGCCGTCTGTTTAGCGGCGACCCGTAGGGGAGCGCGAATCAGAGATGGAAATGGGAAGGATTTCGGCGAAGTGGAGCCTCCCCAGCGGTCGTTTTCCTGGGTAGAATGGCCAGATAGGCGACTGCCGCGATGTCGAAGTGATCGGCAAACTGCCTGCGCCTTCGCCGCGGACCCCAAGATCGGAGATTTGATCCCATGACCCCTGACTCGCAACGGGAAGCATTGGCCGTGCTCGCCGAGGTGTGGGCGCTGTCACCAGACGTCCGGCTCGGCCAGTTGTTCGCGCACCTTGGATTCCTGGGCGAAGCCCATGTCGGGAAGGGACTCGGGTATATCGAGGACGATGAACTCATCGCCGTTCTGTGCCGTCATCGGACGGAATTGCTCGCTCGCTCGCAGGGAGAGCCGGACCCTGCGCTGCAACCGCCCGGGACCGGCACGTCGGTCTCCGGGAGTCCGACGCTGCCCGAGGTGGCCCCGGCCGTGGAGCGTTAGGGCTTCGGCCCCGCGCCGCCTTCCGCCGCCTTCGTCTTGGCTGGCAACGCGAGCGCCAGGGCGGTGGCCCAGATGGCATTGTCTGACGACGATCCCGACGTGCCCGTCGTTTCCCTTCTGAATGCGCACCCTGCAACGTCGTGAGGGAGGTTGCCATGAAGCCGTTCCCGTGGAGGTGCAGGACTTGCCGCGAGGTGGCAGTTTCTCGGGAGACGACTTCGTACGCCACCGATGTGGGGCCAGAAAAGGGGGCCAGAAAAGGCCAGAAAAGGTGTCAGGACCCAATAGTGTTCGGCGCAATTCTTGCTGCGGGAGGGCACTGAGCCGCTCCCCACAATTTTTCGATCCTATTCGTTTTTTTCTCGCGATTGGCACAAAAGCAGCTGCATAGGATCCGTGAGCTTTCCGACTGCCATTTT
>DATFNV010000086.1:0-7129 GCA_035266225.1 Gemmataceae bacterium | reverse complement strand
GGCACGATGTGGGGATGATCGAGCTGGGCGGCCGCTTCCGCCTCCTTGTGGAAGCGCTGAACGGTCAGGTCGTCTGCGAGGGCGCCGGCGAGGATCATCTTGATGGCCACGAGCCGATTCAGGCTGATCTGCCGGGCCTTGAACACGACGCCCATGCCGCCGCGGGCGATCTCCTCCAGCAGTTCGTAGTCGCCGAAATAGCGAACCACGCCCAGGGACGGACCGGCGGGCAGCTCGCTGAGCGGCAGGGAGGCTGCCTCGGCAGCATCGGCAGAGCGCAGCGGCTCGGCCAAGCGCCGCACCTGGTCGTCCTCGGCGAGGAAGGAGGCGAGTTCCGCGGCGAGGTCGGGATGCCGCGCCAGCAATTCGGCCCGGTCGGGCGCCTGGCCGGCGGCGGCCGCATCCAGGTAGGCGGCCAGGATCGCGTTGACCCGCTCCTCGTGACTGCCGGGTTCGTTCGCTGGCTCGGTCATCGATCACTCCGGGTCGAGCAGGTGCGCGCGTAACTCTTTCAGCCCGCGTTTGAGCAGGCCCGCCACCGCGGCAGGCGACCGATCGAGCCGGCGGCCGATTTCCACCGTCGTCCAGCCTTGCCAGTAATGCAGCACCAGTGCCTCGCGCTGCGCCTCGGGCAAGCCGGCGAGGAGGTGGGCCAGGCGCAGCAGCTGCTCGTTGCGCTGGGCCTGCTGGCTGGGAGACGATTGCTCGGAGGCGAGCCAGGCCTCCAGCCGGGCCGAGGAGGCATCCAGGGCTGCCTCGAGCGAGCGCTCCCGGCCGACGTCTCGCCGGTCGCGCGCGTGGTCGCGGACCAGGTGGGCCAGGTTGCGCGCCAGGATTTGCCGCAGCCAGGCCGCCAGTTCGGCGTCGGTGCTGCCTCGAAACCCGGCCAGCGCCTGGTGCGCCTGGAGGAATGTCTGCTGCACGACGTCGGACGCATCGACCCGGGCCCGCAGCCGGGGATCGAGTTGCAGACGCGCCAGCAGACGCAGGTAGTCGCGATAGGGCTCCAGGTCCTCGGCTGCAAACGGAGAGGCCACGGTTGGCTCCTGAAGGTACAGAGCCCGAAAAGGCCGCACCAGGGCGCGGAACAGGATTGGGGACATCATAACCGCCGAGGGACACGGACGCACGACGGGGTCTGAAGTGAGCCGCCGCTTTGGGGCGGCGTTTCGCGAGATGACCCTTTTAAACTCGATTACTTGGGGATCTCCGTCACGAGTGACTTTGCGAAATCCGCGATCCACCGTCGTTGCTCGGGCGTTTCAGGAACGGAGCAACCGCGCGCCGTGCCGACCCGCTCAATGGCCGCCGCCGGCTCAACACTCGCCAAGGTAAGAAGGCAGATCGAAGGGAGTCAAGAAAGGGGACGCGGCTCAAATCATACGAATTGGACGAATCGTATTATTTGAGCCGCGTCCCCTCTCTGGCCTTTCGCAAACGCGCTCTAGCCGACCGGACCGACACACACCTGAGCTTGAGCGACCAGCGCCCGTGCCGGACAGACTTTCAGACCCGGCGGCCCCTCGGCGGCCACTATACTCACGTGGAGCCGCCGCCCGAGGAGGACTTGACCTCATGCCCCCGACATCACTTTCCGCCGTGGTGCGCCAGGTCCGCAAGCTGGCGGCGCCCTGCGACACCGCCGCGGCGTCCGACACCCACCTGCTGGACCGCTTCCGCGCCTCCGGCGACGAGGCCGCCTTCGCCGCGCTGGTGCGGCGCCACGGCCCCCTGGTCATGGGTGTCTGCCGGCGCGTGCTGCGCCACCACCAGGACGCGGAGGACGCCTTCCAGGCCACCTTCCTCGTGCTGGCCCGGAAAGCCGCCTCGATCCGTCGGCGGGCGGGGCTGGCCAGCTGGCTGTACGGCGTGGCCCGGCGCGTTGCCGGGGACGCGCGGCGGGCGGCAGCCCGGCGACAGGCCCGCGAGCGGAGGGCGACGAACGTGGCGCACGCGCAACCCGACCTCGAAACGGCCTGGCGGGAGTTGCAGGCGGTGCTGGCCCAGGAGGTCGAGCGCCTGCCGGAGAAGTACCAGCTGCCCTTCGTCCTGTGCTGCCTGGAAGGCCGGAGCAAGGCCGAGGCCGCCGCGCAGCTCGGCTGGAAGGAGGGCACCGTCTCCAGCCGGCTCGCCGAGGCTCGTAAGCGGATGCAGGAGCGCCTGGCCCGGCGCGGGCTGACCCTCGCTGCGGCCCTGTGTGCCGTCGGCGCCGCGGCCGACACCGCGTCGGCGCTGTCATCGACCCTGGTAACAACAACCGTCCGCGCCGCACTTGGCGCCGGGGTGGGCACAGCGGCGGGCGTCCCGGCGCGAGCTGCCGCCCTGGCAAACGGAGTCACGAAAGCCATGTTCGCAAGCAAGATCAAGACGGCGACGGCGCTGCTGCTGGCCGTCGGCCTCCTGGCCACGGCCGTGGGGACCCAGATTCACCGGGCCTTCGCCGACCCGCCCGCCCGTGAGGCCGCGCCGCCCGCGGAGGCGAAGCCGGACAAAGCGCCGGCCGCCAAACCGGAAAAGGCCGATGCCCCGGCCGACGCGCTCCCCGCGGGCGGGGTGCTGCGTCTGGGCGCCAACCGGCTGCGACACGGCGTGGACGTTTCGCAGCTGGTCCTCTCGCCGGACGGCACCAAGGTGGCAGCGTTCGGCGGCGGCGCGCTTTCCTTCTGGGACACCAGGACGGGTGCCCCGTTGCGGCGGGTGGACCTGCCGGGGGCTGGGTTCGATGCGTCGCTCGTGTGGCTGGCCGACGGCCGAGGCATCGCCGTGGTCCAGGAGTCCCACCGCTGGGGGCTGCGAGAGGAGTCCGGCTTCGGGGAGGGTCGAGTTTGGGAATTCACCGATGAAAAAGTCGCCCCCAAATTCCCGCCCCTGCGGGGGTTCATGACCGGCAAGCCAGTGGCTAGGCCGTCCGCCGACAACGAGTCGGATTGGTGCTACGCCGTCAGCCCGGACGGCAAGACCCTCGCCGTCGGCCGGGGGGGCAATTTTGACAAGGACCGGGCGATCCTGCTCCGGCCGCTGAAGACCGGCGTTGCCGTAAGCGAGTTGCCCGCGCCGAAGGAGTTGGCCCGGCAGCCCGGCAACTGCAAGCTGCTGCTATTCACCCCGGACGGCAAGCGCCTCGTCGCCTTCAAACAGGTCAAGGACGAAGACGAGCCGACGGTCGTCGTCTGGGAACTGGCCACCGGCAAGGAAGCCGCCCGGTTCAAGACCCCGCGGCCGACAGGGATCGCGGGAGAGCCCGACATCCGCCCGGCGGCGGCTGTGTCCGACACGACCCTCGCCATC
This sequence comes from Gemmataceae bacterium, assembly GCA_035266225.1. Lineage (GTDB taxonomy): Bacteria > Planctomycetota > Planctomycetia > Gemmatales > Gemmataceae > DATFNV01. The sequence continues at coordinate 3,841 of DATFNV010000086.1, read as the reverse complement.
GGGCTGGAGGACGGCGGCGCGAGCCTGTGGGACCTGGCCACGGGGAAGAAGCGGAAGCTGGACACGAATCACGTCGCCGAGGAGGCGCGGCGGTACGCCGGCACCAATGTCGAGTGGCAGTTCATCGCCACCACTGCCGCCGCCTTCGCCCCGGACGGCAAGACGCTGGCCACCGCCGGCCGCGACGGCCTGGTCAAGCTGTGGGACGTGGCCTCCGGCCGGCATCTCCGCTCCCTGGAGCGGCACTACTCGTGGCCCGAGGCGCTTGCCTTCTCGCGCGACGGCCGGACCGTCGCATCCGCGTCGCGGGACGGCGTGATCCGCCTGTGGGACGCAGCCACCGGCAAGGACATCTGCCCGCAGCCTGGCCACCTCCGGGGCGTGTTCCGGGCGGTCCTGAGTCCGGACGGCAAGACGGCCGTCACCGCAGGCTGGGACCACACCGTCCGCTGGTGGGACACGGCGACAGGCCGCGAGCTGCGCGTCGTTCCCGGTGCCGTCAACGACGTCGCCGTCAGCCCGGACGGCCGGACGATCCTCGCCAGCGGCCACGACAAGCGCCTGCGGACGTGGGACCTGGCCACGGGGCGCGAGACCACCCCGGTCGATCTGCCCGAGGTGCTGCGGGCCGGGGTCCTGGCCTTCACCCCGGACGGCCAGCGGCTCGTCACCGCCTCCGGCCCCCACGTCGCCGTCCTCGACTGGCCGGGGATGAAGGTCCGGCGCTCGTTCGACCTGCCGAAGCCCGACAAGCAGCCGGGGGAGAACGAGTGCCAGGGGCTAGCGATTTCGCCGGACGGCCGCCGGCTGGTCACGGTGGCCGAGCGTTCCGGGTGGCGGCTGGAGAAGGAGCCGCGGTCCAGAGCCGGCGGGACGGTAGACCTGTGGGACCTCGGCACCGGCCAGCGCGTCTGCCGCCTGGCGGAGTGGCACGACGCCTTCCGGTCGCTCACGACGGCCACGTTCACCGCCGACGGCCTGGTGGTGCTGGCCCCCGGCACGGGGACGGTCCCCGCCCAGGGCGGCCGGCCCGAGCAGGCGTTCGAGGGCGACGTGGCCCTGCTGGACCCTGTGACCCCGCGATGGGTGCGGTCGCTCGTAAGCGGCGGCCACCGGTACACGGGGGCGGCCGTCCTCTCGCCCGACGGCCGCACGCTGTACGTGTCTTTCGACACCTGCGAGGTCGTGGCCTTCGAGGTGGCCACGGGGCAGCCGCGGCGCAACCTCTACGGGCACGGTGGCTTCGTGGGCTCGCTGGCGATGGCCCCGGGCGGCCAGCGGCTCCTCGCCGCCAGCTACGATGCGTCGGCCTGGCTGTGGGACGTGACGCCGGCCGGGGCCGCGAAACCGCGGACGGAACCGCTCACCGCGGCCGCCGCGGCCGGGCTGTGGGCAGCACTCGCTGGTTCGGAAGCGAAGTCGGCCTTCGCCGCGATGGCCGACCTGGCCGCCGCGCCCGACCGGGCCGTGGCGCTGCTGCGGCGCGAGCTGAAGCCGGCGCCCGCCGCCCCGACCGACGCCGAGCTGGACCGCACGTTCGCCGATCTGGACAACGATGACTTCGCCACCCGCGAGAAGGCGTCGCGCCGGCTAGCGGAGCTCGGCGAATTGGCCGTGCCGGGGGTGCGGAAGCGGTTGGCCAAGACGGAATCGGCGGAGGTCCGCAGGCGGGCGGAGGGCTTCCTCGACCGGTTTGACCCGGAGACGCTCAAGCCGGATCGTCTCCGTCAGATGCGGGCTGTCGAGCTACTGGAGGGGATCGCCACGCCGGCGGCGCGGGACGTGCTGGCGGAGCTGGCGAAGGGGGCCGCCGAGGCGCCGCTCAGCCGGGAGGCGGCGGCCGCCCTGGAACGGCTGCGGCGGCGCTCGGGCCGCACTCACGCCTTGTGAGGGACGCCACCTGCGGGACTGGTTGCGGGACGGCTCACCCGGCGGCGCCGGCCCCACGCCCCAAGCCGCTCCCGTCAGAACCGCCCCAGATCAGGCATCACCCCCGTCAGCGTCGCGAAACACCCTTCCAGCTCCGCCACGTGCTCCGGCGTGATCCGCTCCAGGGCACACTTTTTCGACCCGTTGCACTGGGGGCCGGCGTTCAACCACATGCCGTACATGGCCAGGCGGCGCAGGCAGGCCCAGGCCAGGTAGTAGTGCAGGCGCTCCTCGTCCAGTGGCGTGCTCCGGCAGTAGACCCGGCGATAGCCCCGCTCCAGGACCCAACGCACCACCGGAGACAGCAACCGTTCGGTCAGCGCCAGCGGACCGGGTGTGACGTGGCGCATCAGCAGGATCGTCGTCGCCACGTCGGCGTGGATATCGCCCACGTCGGCTTCACTCCAGTCGAGAGCCACACACTCGCCGTCGTGGCGCGCGATCAGGTTGATGGGGTGAAAGTCGAGGTGGAGCAGGCGCGGCGTGGCCGTTTCGGACGGGCGATGGGCGTCCAGCCAGTCGGAAAGCAAAAGGTGTCAGGACCCTTTTTGGAAAAGGATCCTGACACCTTTTGCTTCCCTCAACACTCGCCAAGGCAAGAAGGCAGATCGCGACCAATGCTGCCCGTCCGATACCTTGCCGGCAATGAACAGCAACGTTCTTCTCGTTCGCGAGTTGCTCAGCGAGCCTGGCCACCTGGTCCGAGAAAGCCTCAAACGACGATGGGATACCTCGGTCGACGATCGGGAATGAAACGAACGCGATGCCGTTTGCCCGACACAACTCTCCTTCGTCGGCCACGCTTAATTCCGTTTGTTCCTCGCGCGTGAGCAAAGAGACAACCACATCGACGCCGGATCGGCGCCAGGATTGAATTTCGTCCTCCAGCCAGTCCCCGCCGCGCGGGCGCGGCATGATTGCCAAACGTCCAGGCCACGGTCCCTCTATCCAGTACAGTTCTGTTCGCATGGTATCATCCTTTTCAAGGGAATCGCCAACGCCTACGGTGGGTCCGCAATGGCGTCTTTCGGAATGATCTCCCGCGGCAAGGAATCCACGTCGATGCCGCAATAGCGAAGGACCTTGATGCGATGATGGCCATCGACAATCGTCCCGTCCGGTCGCACCTTGAGCGACCCCTGCTGTCCCGGTTTCAGCGAACCGATCAACTCCTGATCGGATAGCTTGCCATACTTGTCGAGCTTCGACCCCACGAGCGAGCTGTCCCCGTGCAACGGCTTGAGGGCTGGCTGATTGCTGTTGGGCACGGTTATTCTCGAAAGAGAAAAGGCGTCGGAAGTCGTTTCTCGGAAAAATCTACTAAGATCGCGTATAGTATCAGAAAACGACTCCCGACCCTATACCGTTGCGTTTTTGGCCCCATTATCTGTGTAACTACTTGCTGTGTCATCGGTTGCGAGCAGCTCTGGGTGTGCGCTCTCAAGCGACATGACAAGGGGGTGCCGCTCGTAGGTCACGCAGCAAGCACTGGCGCCCGCGCTCCGTCCGCAAGCGCTGCTCCAGCACCGTCACATTCCACTCCTGGCACAACAACTCCAGCGAGCGCAAGCGGTCGGTCGTCCGCGCCTGCACCCACGGCTCGCCCCCACGCGCACGCGGCGGGCCGGCCGCGCTCATCTCACGCAAGCGCTCTTGCTCCAGCAACAGGAACCCCATCAGCAGGAGGTCCAGGTAGCGCTCCACCGCCTCGAACTTCTGCAACACGTAACAGCCGAACTGCATCCTGCTCTTCAACTCTCTAAAAAATATTTCTATCTGCCACCGAATCTCATACCACTCCACTACCTGCCGTGCCGTCGCCGTCGCGTCCGTGCAAGCCAGCACCTTCCCATGCCAACGCTGCGGGACCGGACGCCCGTGCTTCCGATAAACCACCGGCGCCTGATGATAA
>DATFNV010000085.1:0-13862 GCA_035266225.1 Gemmataceae bacterium | reverse complement strand
GGAGGTGCCAGCTGTCCCCGGTAGCCCCGGAGGGGCGGCCGTGGCACGCCGATGCTAGCCACGGCCGCCCCTCCGGGGCTACCAGGCCGAGGAGTTCGCCCCGGATCCCAGGGGTTTCAACCCCTGGCTAGCCACGGCCGCCCCTCCGGGGCTACCAGGCCGAGGAGTTCGCCCCGGATCCCAGGGGTTGAAACCCCTGGCTAACGACGGCCGCCCCTCCGGGGCTACCACGCCGAGGAGTTCGCCCCGGAGCCCAGGGGTTGAAACCCCTGGCTAACAACGGCCGCCCCTCCGGGGCTACCTCAGATTGTCACCGACCGTGCTGCAGTCTCGATTTTTCGGTTTCGGGGCGGTCGAGTGGAACTTCCCCAAGATGTGAACCGCTTGCGGCTTCGCACTTCCTGCGAAGCCGCAAGCGGCGCGGCCGTTACTTGCCGGCCTTCTCGATCACTTCCAGGACCGTCATGGGGTCCTTTTCCACGTCCTTCACCTCCGCCTTGTGGATCACCTTGCCGTCCTTGTCGATGACGACCGTCCAGCGCGCGATGCGCACGCCCTGCTTGATCTCGATATCCGAATCCGGGACCTTAGACTTGCCGCCCTTGGGGTCGCGCAGCGGCACGCCGAACTTCTTGGCGAGGGCCCCGTCCTCGTCGGCCAGGAGGGTGAAGTTCAGCTTGTGGTGCTTCTTGAACAGCTCGTGGTTCTTGGCGCTGTCGCCGCTGACGCCGATGACCTCGATGCCCTTGTCGGTGAGCTTGTCGCCGGCGTCGCGGAAGGCGCACGCCTGCTTGGTGCAGCCGCCGGTGAAGTCGGCCGGGTAGAAGTAGATCACCACGAACTTCTTGCCGACGTGATCGCCCGACTTCCAGGTCTTGCCCTGGTCGTCGGTCGCCTCGAACGTCGGAGCCTTGTCGCCGACCTTCACGCCCTCGGCCTCCTTCTTCTCCGCGGCGCGCCCCGCGGCGGGCGCCAGGACGAAGGCACCCAGCAGCAGCGCCGCCAGCCCCAGCTTGATCGCGATTCGCATGACGAACCTCCCTTGTGATGGACGACCACTGCCGATCAGTGTACGCGCCGTCCACTCCCCGGACACGGGCGGCCCCGGCGCGAAACCGCAAGCGGGGCTAAAGAAGGTTTTTCAGCTCGCCGATGAGCTTCTTGATGTTCCCAGACAGGATCGGCGTGCCCAGCTCCTTGAGGCGGTCGCGGAACCACTGGTTGACGGAGAAGTAGCCCGAGCTGGTCACCGCCCCGACCGGGATGAAGCGCACGCCGCCGTCCTTCAGCCCCTTGATATAGTCGAAAAGCACCTGGTTGCTGCCCCCCTCGAAGAAGTCGGAGATGAGCACCACGGCGGTGTTGCGCGGCTCCTCGATCTTGTTCGACGCCTCGATGAGGGCCTTGCAGATGAGCGTGCCGCCGCCGAGCTTGGTGCGCATCAGCACCTCGAACGGGTCGCGGACCCACGGCGTCAGGTCGAGTACCTGCGTGTCGAAGGCCAGCAGGTGCATATCGACGCGCGGCAGGCCGGCGAAGATCGACGCCAGGATCGTGCATTGCACCATCGCATCGACCATCGAGCCCGATTGATCGACGACGACGATCATGCGCGTCGGCGTCGTCTTCTTCGCGGTCTGCTTGTAATGGAGGCGATCGACGTAGAGCCGGCCGTCGTCGGGGTTGTAGTTAGTGAGGTTCTTCCAGATGGTGCGTTTGAGGTCGAGGTTGCGGAAGACGCGCTTGGGCGGTACCGAGCGGTCGATCTTGCCCTTGACCGCCTGCATCACCTGGAGGCGCAGCACCTCGGCGAGCTGCTCGATGTACTGCTGAATCAGGGCGCGGGCGTTCTTCAGGGCGTTGCCGGACAGGTTGCCCTTGTCGCGCAGCAGCTGCTCGACCAGGGGCATCGACGGCGACAGGCGCGCCGCCATCTGGTCGTCCTTGAGCACCTCGCGCAGGGCCATGCGCTTAATGAGGTCGCCTTCCATCGCCTTGAGGCCGCCCTGCAACTGCTCCTCGGAGATGAGCTGTCCCGCCCCGGTGCCGCCGGTCGAGGCGCCGGGGGCGCCGGTCCCGCCGGCGCGCTTGCCGCGCAGGGTGCCGGGGGCGTAGCCGAAGCACTCCTCGAAGCGGGCCACGTCCTGGCACCACTGCGCGTACTGCTGGGCGGTCACGCTGGCCGACATCGTGTTCGGGCCGAAGACGTTCAGCAGAAGTTTCGAGTAGCACAGGGCGCGGCGCAGATTGCCGTCGTCGGCGTCCGGCGGGGCGTCGGTTTGCGGGGCGCGGACTTTCTGCAACGCCTCGAAGTCGGGCTTCAATTCGGGATAGCGTTGGATCAGCGTATCGACGGCCGGCAGCGGGTCGAGGACCATCTCCGGGAGACCGACCGCGCGCGCCGTGGCGGCGGTCATGCCCTCGATGTTCTTCGCCGAGTCGGTCATGCCGTTGGCGGCGGCGAGCAGGCGCCAGTAGATGACCTGCCGCTGTTTCGGGGCGTCTTCGTCGGCGGCGGGTGTCGTCATGGTCATGCCTTCTTTCGCAGCAGGCGGCTCGCCCGTTCCTTGAGGATCACCAATGTCGGCTTCTTCTTGCCCGTCTTCGGCGGCTCGGCCGCGCCCATCCCGGTGAAGATCGATCCCTTCGGCCCGGCGACGGCCAGCGGCTGCACCGCCCACGCCCCGCCGTCGAAGCGCAGCAGGCCGAGCAGCATCGTGGAGCCCGCGACGTGCTCCGCTTGCAGCTCCGACGTGCCGCTGATCCGCTCCGTCGCCACGCGCAAGCTGACGCCGTCGCCCAGGTCGAGGGCCGTCCCCTCCTTGTTCGGCTTGTATCCTTCGAGCAATATCGGCTCGGCGATCTGCACCGGATGCCGGTCGAGGGCGGCGACGCTCGGCAAGGCGGGCGCGGCCCCCGGGGCCAGCCATTTCCTCGCCGCGTCGAGCGACGCGTCCGCCCCCTTCACTTTCACCTTCCCGTCCATCAGCAGGTCGCCGGTCGGCAGCAGCGTGGCGTCGTTGACGGCGAGCCCTTGCAGGTCCGCGACGGCCTTCAGCAGCGGCTCGGCCGGCTTGCCGAAGCACTGCCACATCTCCGACCCGCGAACCACGTCCACCTTGTACGAGGACAGCGTGACGCGCACCAGGCGCGGCTCGCTGCCATCCAGCACACCGTAAACGTCGGCGCTGACGAAGTAGCCGTGGTGGCGCAGGTCGATGCCCAGCGGCGACAGCGTCCCGCTCACCTTCTTCCCCGCGGCAGGCGCCGGCGGCCGCAGGGCGGCGATCATCGCCCGCGTCCACAGGTCGGCCCAGCGAAAGGCGGGGAGCGCCGGCAGCGCGGCGATGGGCATGGCGTTGAGCAATTCCTGGCGGAAGCCGGTCAGCAGGGCGGCGAGGCGCGTCGTCAGCGGCTCGGCCTGCAACTGCTCCAGTGTGGCGGCGAACGGTGCCAGCGTCTGCGGCTCCAGCTGGCCGAACCCGGCGATGGCGATCTCCATCAGCCAGTGCCGCGTGCTCTCCTGCCACACCTTGACCGGCTCCGGCGGGGCGACCGCCGGCTCGTCCGCGCTCTCACCGGAGGGGGTGCGGCCGAGCGCCTCGGCCGCGTGCTTCCGCAGGGCGTCGTACTGCGCCCCCTGGAGGGCGGCGCGGGCGGCGGCGAGCGCCGCGAAATGGCACTCGACAAACTCGTTCCGCGTCAGGGCCTCAACGGCGGCGCCGACGGCGTCTTTCAGCGGCGTTCCCGAACAGAGGCGGGCCAGCACTTGCAGCGACTGCGCCTGTTCAGGCCCGAGGCGCCCGAAGCCGACGACGAAGCAGCGGTCCAGCCCGGCGATGACCGCGGCCGCGTGGCGTACCCCATCCGGGACGCTGAGCAATTCCTTGAGGCCCATTGAGGATGTCCCTCGGCGGTGTCATTGGCCGACGAACCAGGCCATTTCCGGCACGGGGCCGGAAGCGCCGGCCAGCTCCACGAAGCGCAGGTAGTTGAGGAAACGGCTAAAGACGGCGCCGGCGGGCTCGGACTTGCGCGGGCCGCGCAGGCGGTAGACGGCCTGGAGGATTTGCGCCAGATTGGTCAGTTGCGCCGGGTCGCCCGGCAGTTGCAGGTAGCGGGCGACGCGCTCGGCGCCGAACTGCTTGACCGCCTCCTCGAGCAGCCAGCGGATGCGCTTGTCGGTGCCGGCGTCGGGGCGGTTGTTGTTGGTGCTGCTGTAGTGAGCGCCGCTGCCGGCTTCGAGGAAGGCGCAGTAAACGCGCTCCACGTCCGAGCCGCTGGAGACCACGCCCTGCACGCGGCCGCCGGCCAGCTCCACGAAGGGGACCGTATCCACGTCGCGGTTCGAGGCCGGCTCGGGGTGCGGAAGGAGGGCCGTGTTGTCGGGGGTGGCGGTCGCCATGACCGGAAGGCTCCGCGGAGGGTGAGTGTACCTGGATCGCCCTTGTGCCTCAGCCGACGGTCAAGATACGGCGGGTGCGCGGGAAATGCAAAGGAAGTTGTGCAACAAGTCCGCGTCGATGCATCGAGGTGGGGCTTGCGGGCATCACACGTTCAGCGTCGGCAGGGCGTCACAGGCGTCGCGCCAGGCGCGGCTGACGGCCTCTTCGAGGGCCATCTTGAGCAGCTCGCGCTGCAGCGCCTTGCCGGTCTCGGTCCGGTAGCGGCGGTCGTCGCAGCGGACGAGCAGGGCCCAGGTGTAGCCGTCCTGGCTCAGGCCGAAGCCGGCCTCCTCGGCGCCCAACTCGCGGAGGCGCTTGCGCGTCAGCTCGACCTCGCGGCGGGCCTTGACCTCGGCAATGTAGTTGTCGTTACCGAAGATGCCGATGACGGCCCCCTCGTCGATGAGGCGGAGCGGGCCCACGGTGTCCTCGACGAGGCGCACCGGGACGGCGCCGCGCTCGACGCCGGCCAGGTTCTTGCGGACGTGCGCCGCCAGGCCGGACGCGATGTCGTTCAAACTCCGCCGCAACATGGCTCACCTCCCGCGGATTGCGACCACGGTTGTTGCTGCACCTGAGTAGGCAGGAGAGCAACTCACGTGCCGCAATGCAGCATACCACGCGGTGAATTACTTCTTCCAGGCGAACTCGCCCGGGGCGACGCCCCAATCGATCCCGAAGTATCCCGCGAGGCGCACGCCGTCGCCTCCCTTGCTGAGCGCGTCGGCGTCGAGCACGAGACAATCGGGGTAGCCGGAGCCGCTCTGGAAGTACGGCCGCCGTTCGGTGAGGCGCATCCCCGGCAGGCCGGTGCCGGCCACGGCGGCCACGCAGGCGCGGTCGCTCCCGGGTCGCGGCCGCAGGAACAGGCACGTCAGGCCCTCGCCCTTCTCCTCGTGGTCGCCGACCGTCACCCGGCCGCGGCGCACCTGCACCGGACTGTCGCCGAGCAGCAGTGGCCACGCGCCGTTGCTGTCCGCGTTGCCGTACAGGATCACGTTGCGGTCGCGGTCCGCCGTCACGGCCGCGTCGCTGTCGGCCACCACGTCCACCGAGCCGTTACCGCGATACCAGAACGTCTCGGCGTCGAAGCGGGCGCGGGCCAGCGACCAGGCGTTCTCTTCCCTCGTCCCCTTCGTGCCGTAGACGAACAGCATACGGTTGCGGAAGGCGTCCTTGAACGGCCCGCAGCGGTGCGGCCCCTTCAGCGAGGGCGACGGCTCCTTGACCACCGACCATTTCTCGCCCGCGCGCGCCAGCCACAGGCGGCCCTTCTCCGGCCAGTCGATCCTATCGACCTTCTGCCCGTCCAGCTCGACGCCGAGCGTCTCGCCCGGCTTCAGCGGCGCCAGGTCGAGCGCCAGCCGGGCGACGTTCTCCGTCTTCCCCGAGAAGTGACGCTTCTCGGGGTCGCAGGCGATCTCCACGCGGCTGAACTGAAGGGCGTGTTCCTGGGCCTCGATCGTCAGCCACCGCGAGCGGGCCGAGATGCCGGGACTGGCGGTGACGAACTCGACCTTGCGGACCGTGGCCACGTCCGGCAGGGTGTGGCGGGCGAGGAACTCGAACAGCGGCGGCCAATCGACGCACTCGTTGCCCCACCAGTGGCCGGCGCCGGGGCGCTCGTAATAGGCGAAGTCGGGGTGGAACGCGCCAAGGAGGGGGCGCATTGTCCGCGCCTCGCTCACCGGCACGTTGTCGTCGGCGTCGCCGTGCAGGACGTAGACGCCGTGCTGGGCGGAGTTGCGGAGCAGGGACAGGGTGTCGCTGGGGTTCGTCGCCCGCAGCACCAGCTCCTGCGTCGCCGCCGGCTTGTCGGGCCTGGCGGACCCGGCGTAGGACCGAAAGCTGACCCAGCCGGCGCTGGGGGCGATGGCGGCGAAGCGGTCGGGGAAGGTGACGCCGAGGTGCCAGGTGCCGTGGCCGCCCATCGAGTGACCCGTCAGGTAGGTGCGGCGCGGGTCGGTCTTCAGCGACTTCTGGGCTAGCTCCAGGACCTCGATGGCGTCGAGGCGGCCCCAGTCCTCCCAGTCGAAGCCGAACGGCCGGCGGTTGGTCGGCGCGACGATGTGTGCCCACGACTTGCCGCCGTAGGCGTTGGCCTGGCCGATGGCCTCGACGGCGGCGCCGTGCAGCGTCAGCACCAGCGCCGGCGGCCCCTTCGCCCCCTCCTCCGGCCGCGCCGGTTGCACGGCGTAATACTGCACGCTGCCGTCGATGGCGCTGACGAAGGTGCGCTTGTAACTCTGTCCCGGTTTGCGCACGCCGAGCTTGATCGTCGCCGTATCGAGAGGCTTTTCCTCGCCCCTCTTCAGCAGCCTCAGCTCGACGGCACACTCGCCCTCCTTCGTGGGCGCCGGCCCCTTGATGACGAAGCCGGCCTTGCGCGTGGATAACGGCGGCAGCGACGGCAGGCGGGTTGTCACCGCGTCGCCCCCCGCGACCGTCGCCTCAATGGTCAGCCCGTCGAGCGTGGCCATCGTGGCGTTGAGGACGGGCAGTGCGACGTGGCTGCTAGTCGCCTCGCCGGCGATGAGATCCGGCTGCGTCACGTCGCTAACGTCGAACTGGGCAACCGCCTTCGGCGCCACTAGTCGAACGGCGACGCCCCCGGCCCGCGGCGACCCCTGAACGAGCAAGTCGTTGGTCCCCTTCCACAGCGCGACCGGCAGGTGGACGTAGCCGTGTCCGTAGGGGTCGCCGCAGCGCGGCTCGCCGTTGACGTAGCCGATCAAGTGGCCGCTGATTTCGAGGATCATGACGCGCTCGGCGGCGGACTCAATGGGGAAGTAAGCATAGCCGCCGCGCAGGGCCTCGTGAGCCAGGGAGCCGTTCTCGCCGACCTGGACCGTGTGCCAGGTACGCGGAGTGCCGTCGGGCCGCTTCACGGTATCGCCGGCCCTGGGCGGCACCCAGCTCCCGGCGATGATCTGCGCTTCGATGGGATCAACGGCGATGAGGCCGCGCCCGAAGCGACCGACCGGATCGATGACCAGCGCCTCGCGCGGGAGGATGGGCTTCGGCGCCTCCTCCGCCGGCAACCGACCCGGCCAGGACATGCAGAGCAGCAACGCAAGGCAGGCAGACCATTTCATGGGGTGGCCTCATGGGAATGGAACTTCGTCACGATACCCCGGCGGCGCGCGGGTGACAATCGGCGACTTTGCCGGGAATACAGGGTTTGCGGAATTCAGTCAGGCTCCCGGTAATGCCGATAATGCCACAGGAGCGTATGGGAACGGCCGGTGTGACGGAGGGGCGGCGATGGCGCGGCGGCGGAAGATGGGAAGTCTGGCCGGTGTGCTGGCCCTGGTGGCGGCGGGATGCTCGGCCTTGCCGGGGCGCGGGCTGACGACCTTCCCCGAGGGGCACAAGTTGACCGACACCGCCAAGGAACTGCGCGCCGCCTACCCGACTCCCCTGCCGCTGCCGAGGGAACTCGACAAGCGGCCGCTGCCGCCGTACACCGTCGAGCCCGGCGACGTGCTGCTGGTGCAGGCCGCCGACCTTGACTCTCCCCTCCGCCTGCCCGGCGACCAGCCGGTGATGCCCGACGGCACAATCACCCTGGGCCGCTACGGCCGGGTCCAGGTCGCCGGCAAGACGGTGGACGAGATCGAGGCCGTGGTGCGCGGCCTGGTCGAGGTGCAGCTGAAAGACGCCAAGGAGAAGGACGTCGGGCCAATCGTGGTGCGCGTCGTCACGCGCGTCAGCAAGGTGTATTACGTGCTCGGAGAGGTGAACGCCCCCGGGTCGTGTACACTCAACGGCCGCGAGACGGTCCTCGACGGCATCCTCGCCGCCGGCGGCCTGAACGACCGCGCCTCGCGGCGTTCCATCGTGCTGAGCCGGCCGACCCGGCCCGACGGCTGCCGGGTCGTCTTGCCGATCTGCTACCGCGAGATCGTCCAACTCGGCGACACCAGCACCAACTATCAGCTCCTGCCGGGCGACCGTATCTTCGTGCCGACGCGGACCCTGTGGGAGGAGATGCGCCACAACAAGCCGGAGTGCCCCCCGTGCGGCAGGGCGCAGCACGCCTGTCCGAACGGCACCGGCGGCAACGAGGGTGTCGGGATCGGCGACCCGGAGCACGGCCCTCCGCCTGTGGCGTTGCCGACGCCGAGGTAGACGGTGCCTCACCCAATCTTCTTCAGCAGCGTCACACGGCCGCTCTGCACCCACTCGACCACGAAGATGTTGCCGTCCTTGTCGAAGCAGGCGTCGTGCGGGTGGATGAATTTGCCCGCCTCCCACTGCTTCTCGTCGGCCCGCACCTTGAACCCCGCCAGCACCTTCTTGCGCCACGCCAGGTCGTGGATGTAGTTCGAGCCGTAGCCGTCGCCGACGTAGAAGCCGCCGTCGGCGCCCAAGGCCACGTTCGTCGGGGCGAAGCCGTTGACGTCCTTGTAGACCTTCGCCTCCTGCGGGAAGCTCTTGTTCCAGACGACCTCGCCCTTGAGCGTCGTCTTGACCACCGAGCGCACCGGCATCATGTTGCACAGGTAGAGGAACACCTCGCCGCCCTCGTTGCGCACGTCGATGCCGTGGCCGCCGAGGAAGAAGTCCTTGCCGAAGGAGCGGACGAACTTGCCCTTGGGGTCGAAGACGAGGACGACGTCGAGCGGTGCCTTGCCGTCGTGGCCCATGTGGGTGATGGAGACGAGGCCGGCCGCATCGACGCAAACGCCGTGCGTCGTCTGCCACGGAAAGTCGGCGGGCAGTTCGCCCCAGTTGTGAACGCACTCGTAGCGGTGTTCGCCGCTGCCGAGGACCGGGCCCTTGCTGCCGGCCTTGTCCGCCGCCCCGAGGAAATAGGGGCCAGTCGCGGCCAGGGCGGCGCCCGCGGCCGCCGTCTTGAGGAAGTTACGGCGTTGCATGGTGGGTGTCTCCGGTGGAATGGTGGAACGCCTGATGGGGGGCAATGGACGGCGGCGCGGCCCGGATTGCAACGCCCTACCGCAGCGACTCGCGCAGCCAGCCCGCGACGCGCTCGACGAGCCCGTCACGGACACCGGTGTAGAAATGGTCCGCCCCCGCGATCACCTCGGCCCGCAGCCGCGGGAAGCGAGCCGCGAGCCGGGCCAGCTCCTCCGGCGCCCCGGCGAAGGCCATGTTGTTCGCCACCTCGATTTCGCCGAGGGTCACCAGCGTCGGACACGGCAGGCCGATGACGAAGCGCAGGTAGTTGTAGCGTTCGTCCGGGCCGTACTTCTCGACGTAGCCTGCCGCAGTGATGACGTAGGGTAGCGGCAGCTTGACCTCCAGCAGCGCCGCGGGCCTCCCCGCCTGCACCAGGCGCTCGGCCTCGGCGTAGGTTTCGAGGAACTGCGGGCCGTTCGGGCTGGAACAGAAGGTCGAGTAGGACAGCCGCGGCGGCGACACGGCCAGCACGCAGGCCGGGGCGAGGTACGTCGAGAGCGCCGTCGCGTACAGGGCCTTCACGGCGCCCATGCTGTGACCGAGGAGCCCGACGCGCGGACCGGCGCGACCGCGAAGCCATTCGAGCCAGGCGACGAGGTCGTGGCGGCACTCGTCGGCAACCTCGTAGGCGGCGCCCTGGCGCCGGCCGCCCTTCGCCGTCACCGCCGTGCTGATGCCGTCGTGCCCGCGCGTGTTGACGCGCAGGACCCCGACACCCATCGCTAGCAGGCGCTCGGCCAGGGCGTCGAACAATGTGGAGCTGTAGAAGTTGCCGCCGGTGCCGTGGACGAAACAGAGCGCGTCCAGGGGCACGGCCGGGGGGACGGAGGCCGCCTGAAACATGCCGTCGAGGCACACGCCGTCGCGGGTGCTGGTCTGGACCAGGTCAACAATCACGCCGCACCCCCTTTCTCGGCCCGGGCGACGCTTCATGCATGTTGCCGGGCCGACCCGCCTTCCGGCAAGGGGAAACGCAGTCATTTTGTGTCCGTCCGGCGAACCGCGTTCTTGACCGGGGTGGTGTAATCCCTCCGAAAGGAGGGCACAATCATGGCCCCAGGCAGCACGTGGGTTGGCCGAGCTGCTGCTGCTGCGGTTCATCGAGGGGATGGCCGACGAGGACATCGCCCGCGTCACCCGCTGTCAGCTGGGCACGGTCCGGTCGCGAATCCACTATGCCAAGCGGGCGCTGCATCGCGTGAGGGAGGGGGCGCGCCAACATGAGTGAACAAGAACTGATCCGTGCGTTGCAAGAACTCGTCGCCCGGCACGCGCCGCCCCAGGTACAGGCCGTCGTAGCCGCTGAAGGCGTCGGCATGCAGGTAACCGTGGTAGTTGGCCAGGAACTCCTGCGGGCCGTCGCGCTTGCGGTTGACCGTGAAGTCGAAGACGTTGAACGGGTGGGCGGCGTCGCCCAGGTAGCCCCACAGGCGCGGCGTGCTCAAAAGATGAGTTTCCGGGTCCTGAAATTTCACCGTGGTGTCGTCGGTGGGCAGCGCCCGCGACTGCAGCACCACGCAGGCCATCAGGTCGTACAGCGGCCGCAGCAGGTCGGCACAGGCCCCCAGCCAGTCACACAGAGTTGAGCGGCGCAAAGAGAAGCCTTGTCGCTCGTAGACCCGTTGCAGGCGGTGCAGCGGCAGGTGGTCGGTGTACTTGCTGACGATCAGGTGGGCCAACAGGCCCGGCCCCGGCAACCCCTTGGCAATGGGCATCGCCGGCTTGGGCGCGGCAAGCACCACCGCGGGGGGCTCCGACGGCGGCAACGGTTGCGCCGGTGCCTGGGGCGGCGTGCCAGGCTCGCTGGGCCCCCGATTGGGGGAGTGCGGCTCGGGAGCGCTGGCTGTCGCCGCCGGCGGCGCCGCCGGCGGCGCCGGCTGGGATTGTGGTTGCCGCGACGGCATCGGCTCGGACTCCTGAGCTGGCTGGCGTTGCTGTCCCTGGGCGTGCGGCGGTCGGCTGCAGCACGGGCAAGCATACTTGTGGACGAAGTGCTCGATCACGAACAACGACGGCGGCCGATAATCGAGTTGTTCGCTCCGGTCCGTGCCGATATCGACGCGTCCCTGGCCGCAGCCCGGGCAGACGCGCTGGGCCTCGGCCAACTCGTGATGCCGCGGCTCGCGGGGCAGGTGGTCCGGCAGGCGACGGCGGCCATGCGGCCGGCAGCGCCGCTTGGGCTTCGCCGCCGCGGCCGCTTCAGCCGGCGCGGCCGCCGTGTCCTGGCCCGCGGCCAACTCCGCGAACAGCAGGGGTTGCTTGGGGTCGAAGCGTTCGCCACGCGGCCCGTACCGGCGGCGCAGCAGCAGGTCGATCCGGTGCCGCAGCGCCTCGTTGTCACGCCGGTGCTCGTGCAACGAGGCCAGCAGTTCCACTACCTGGCCCTTTTGGGGCGTAAGCCCGGGGCGCTGGACTACGCCCGGCCGCTAGCCGGCTGGTCGTTGCCCGGCGCCTTCGCGGCGCTGTGACGGCGGCTGGAAGAAGCCGATCCGAAAGGGGGGACACGGCAATACATCCGAGTCCTGCGTCTGCCGGAGAGCTACGACCTGGCCGCGGTGACGGCGGCCGTCGAGCGGGCCCTGGCCCTGGCGGTCGCCGACACCAACGCGGTGCGGCTGCTGCTGGCGCGGGCCCGGGAGCGGCCGGCGGCTGGCTTCGACCTGACGGGCCGGCCGCAGTTGTCGGCAGTCAGCGTACCGCCGCCCGACCTGCCGGCGTACGGCGATTTGACCTCCGGGAGGGGGGTGAAGCGCTGAAGGCGAAGCACGTACACGCGGCCGACATCGTCCTGCTGAGGCATCACCTGGCGGCGCTGTACCTGCCGACGGTCAAGGCCGAGTGCGAGCAGGTAGCGCGGCAGTGTGCGAGTGAGAACATCGACTACCTCGGCTTCTTGCTGCGGCTGTGCGAGCGTGAGCTGGGCGACCGGGAGCGGTGGGCCTGCGCGCGGCGGCTGAAGGCGGCGCGGTTGCCGCGGGTGAAGTCGCTGGACGAGTTCGATTTCACGGCCCAGCCGTCGCTGAACCGGGCGCTGATCGTGGAGCTGTCGCGGTGTGAATTCATCGACCGCCGCGAGTCGGTGATCCTGCTGGGCGGGCCGGGAAAGGGGAAGACGCACGTGGCCATCGGGTTGGCCGTGGCGGCCTGCCAGCGCGGCAAGAAGGTGCGCTTCTTGCGGGTGACGGAACTGCTGACGCAGTTGTTGGAGGCACGGGAGGAGCGGGTGCTGGGCCGGCTGCGAGGCCAGTTGGCGCGGCTGGACCTGCTGGTGCTGGACGAGTTCGGTTACGTGCCGGCCAGGTGGGTGCGGGACTGCTGTTCGACGTGATCAGCACGTCATACGAGAGGACGAGCGTGATCGTGACGACGAACCTGCCGTTCGAGCGCTGGACGGAGGTACTGGGGAATGAGCGCCTTGTGGGGGCGGCGTTAGATCTATTGACACACCGCTGTCACGTGCTGGGAGCGACGGGGGAGAGCTACCGGCTGAAGGAGGCGCGCCGCGGGCGCCAGGCGTCCGAGGGAGGAGGTGCGCGGGAGAAGAAATAATTGAAGATGCCGAAACGCGAAGAGGGGAGGGCCCCGTTGTCGGCGTCCCCAGCCGTCTGCTAGTCCGCTGCTCTTCCTCGTAAGCTGGACCGCCGCCCAGGCATACTCCGCCATTTTTCCCAGGGGAAGACAGGCGACCTGGGACCCGTTGGGACTCCAGGCGGAACGCGAAGGATGGGCAATGGGACGTCGGCGTGGTGCTACTCGATGGACCCGAGGGTGTCGGCGCTGCGATGTGCGGCCGTCGCCGTCATGACTGTCCTCGAAGGGCTGGCAGCAGTGCTGTTGCGTGAAGGAGATGCGGTGGCCGAAGTCCGTGTCGTTGGGCCCCATCCGCCAGTGGTAATTACCGTCCCTGGCGTCCGTGATCCGCTGGTCGCAGTAGTCGCACACGACGACCGAGTTCGAGCGGCCATTGCGTTCTTGCATGACGAGCGGCATCGTCGTTTCTCCGGCGTTAAAGAGCATCGCACCTTTCTCACCATCAGCAAGGCTACCGGAGGCGACGGCGGTGGAGCAAAAGCAGCAGTCGGCAACGGTGGTGCCTGTCGAGCGTTGCACTGGCACGGTGACGTCACGAGCCCATCGCGATCGCATACGTCTGTTCAGTAGTCTCCGCAAACCGAGGCTGCTACAACGATTTCAAGGCCAGAACTCAGCAGGGGCTGGCACCGATTACGGCACCGAAAGGGCTTGAAACGGCACCAAATGGCACTAAAATCTGAGAAGAAGGCTAACCTTCAGGAACGCCGGAGTGAGACCGAAAGGCTTGTGAAATAACGGGTTAGGACGCTTGGGGGCGTAGCTCAATTGGTTAGAGTACCGGACTGTCGATCCGGTGGTTGCGGGTTCGAGTCCCGTCGCCCTCGTTCAAGCAGGATAAGGACTTACGGCGAATCGAAAGTGGCTCTGACAGCGGTTGTCAGAGAAGTTTGTCAGAAAAAT
>DATFNV010000084.1:0-4752 GCA_035266225.1 Gemmataceae bacterium | reverse complement strand
CGACCTCTTCCTGGGGGTTGCTGTGGTCGATGATCCGGCCGGCCAGCCAAAGCACGTCGGGGTCCTTGACCTTGCGGACCAGCAGCCCCTTGAGCACCCGGTGGTCCAGGGACGGGAAGAACTTCTGCACGTCGGCCTTGAGCACGTAGCGAAAGCGGCGGGCGAAATGCTGGCAGCGGGCCACGGCGGCGTGCGTGCCCCGGCCCTTGCGGCAAGCATACGAGTCGGGCAGGAAGGTTCGCTCGAAGAGCGGTTCCAGTACCCGGGTCAGGGCGTGGTGGACGACGCGGTCGCGGTAGGGGGCGGCGCTGATCAAGCGCGGCTTCGGCTCGCAGAGGACGAACGTGCGGTAAGGCCCGGGGCGATACGTCCTTGTCCGCAACTCGTCGTGCAGCCGCCACAACTCCCGTTCCAGCCCGAAGTGGAAACGGGCCACGTCGGGCCGGCGGCGCTTGCCCTTGCAGGCCGTCTCGGCGGCACGCAGCAGGTTCTCAAACCCGATGAGTCGATCCCAGATGTAGCCGACCCGTTTCATGACTTGTGGCTGCTTTTCAGCCAGCCCCCGACCAGGCGGCCGATCTCGTCGATGGCCTTGGCGGCGAAGCCGTAGCTGTTGACCTTGAGGCACTGCAGGTCCTTGGCCAACCGCATCTGGAAGCGCAGCACCTCCAGGGTCAGGTTGGCCTGCCCCAGCAGCGCCTGCCTCTCGCGGGTGTAACGCGCCCGAATCAGGGTTTCCAGCAGGTCGTAGAGATTGCGCTCAATCCGCTCCCCGAGCACGAAGCGGTGGCTCCGCGGGAAACGGCCGGTGTGGTGGCACGACCACAGGACCAAGTCATAGGCCCGCGCGATGACGACCAGTTCCTCTTGCCCTTGAGCCATTGCCAGCCGATGCCTCCGCAGTATGATCTCAACAAGAGATATAGATAATTAAAGGATATCAAAAGTATACATATAATGTTTTGTGCCGGCCCAGACAAGTGGTAAAGCAGTAAAGAGGCTCAGCGGAAAGTCCTCGCCGGGCGGAACCCGATGTCGACGTTGCGGTTCGCCGGCCCGTACCCGTAGCGGTCGGCGGAGCGCACGAGCAACGGATCGCTGACGAACGCGCCGCCACGCAACGAACGGCTACTCTTATTATCTACTTTATCGTCTAATTGTTTATCTTTTATATCTGCAAACTCTTCATATCTGTTGTGGCACCATTCCCAGGCGTTGCCGTGCAGGTCGAACAGCCCCAGGTCGTTCGGCCGCAACGATCCCACCGGGCGCGACCGTGATGGAGAGTTGGCCACGTACCAGGCATACTTGCCCAGCAGATCCTCTGCCTCCCCCATCGACCAGCCCGTCACGCTCCCCGCTCGGCACGCCAACTCCCACTCCGCCTCCGCCGGTAAACGATACCCCGACAGGCCCAGGGCGTTAGCCTTCACCTTCATCCCTTCCGCGTACTCCCCCTTCTCATTCGGCACGTAGCAGCGCTGCTGCTCAGCAATTCCCTCCTTCTCGCTCAGCCAGTTGCAGTATGCCGCCGCGTCGTACCAACTGACCGAATTCACCGGGCAGTCCTCGGTCGGGGCATACTCCTTGACGTACGCGTAGTCCTTGCGGAAGCGCAGGAACTCCGCCACCGTCACCTCCCGCGCCGCCAGCGCGAAGCGGCGCTCGACGCGCACCGTCACGCGCTTGTCCCCATCCTCCGTCTCGAACTCCCCGGGCGGCACGATCGCAAACGTCTGCCGCTGGCCGTTGACATACCACTGCCGCTTCCCCTCCACCTTCCCCGTCGCCAAGTCCCGGTCGATCCCCTCGACCTTCTCCTGCTGCCCCCACTGCCGCAGCAGCCAGCCCGCCGCCCCGTGGGTCCCCGGGTCGGGATCGTCCCGGTATAACTCCAGCAACCGCGGCCTCAGGGCCTCGCGTTCGGCCGGCGGCAATCGCTCCCCATCAAACTCCCCCAGCGCCAGCAACAACGCCCGACGCGCCGACACGTCCGGCTCCCGCTCCGGGCTCAAGCGGGCGATCACCGCTCGGACCTCGACGCCGCCCGGACCAAGACGGTCGATAAGGTAGCTCCGCACGGTCGGGTCGGGGGCATGACGCAGCAGCGGCGCCACCTTCTGCCACCGCCCCAGCGCCGCCAAGGCCACCGCCGCGTTGGCCTGCCGCCGGGCCAGGGCCAGCCGCGCTTCCCCATCGGCCCGCGCGCCGGCCTCCTCCGCAAGGACCTTCTCCAGCGGGGCGAAGGCGTCGGGCACGGCCTCGGCGTAGCCGGCGTAGACCCCGGTGATGGTGCGCCGCTCCGCCGCGCTGCGTTTTTCCTCCAGCAGCAGGACCGCCAGCGGCGGCAGCAGGTGCCGGCCCACCGGCTTCAGCGCCCCGGCCCACGGACCGATCACCAGGGCGTTCTCCGCCACCAGCCGCGCCGCCACGTCGCCGCTCACCTTCTCCCAGCGGCCGTCGTCCGGCGCGTACGCCGCCAGGGCGCAGGCCGCCCGCAGGCGCTGCCCCGGGTCGCCCTTGGCGTCCTCCAGCACCGCCCAGAGCCGCTCGCCCAGCGTCTCGGCGTGGGGCCGCAGTTCCTCCCGGAGCACGATCACCTCCTGCGGCTCAGCGGCTAGCAGGCGATCGTAGAGGTAATCCACCTGCCCGCCATCCCCCGGCAGCAGGGCCAGGCTGGCATGCAACTGCTTGCGGGCGTCGCCATTCGCCTCGGCCTCGGCGCGGGCTTGATACAGCGGCCCGTCGAGCCAGCGGCGGTAGGGCGCCATGTCCCTGACGACGGCCGGCACGTCCTCCGTCGGGGCCCGCAGCAGGTTGTCCATCAGGGCTTGCGCCCGCAGCCGGCCGTGGACCTCCCAGCCGATCCCCAGAAGCAGGAGCAGGACGGCGGCCACGGCCAAGCCCCGCACGAGGTGATAGCGGCCCGCCCGCCGCATCATCTGCCGCTGCGGCGGTGTCCAGTCCTTGCGCCGCGTCAGCAGCCGGATGCTGACCCACTGCGGTAGCGAGGGCAGCTGGCGGCTCTCCGGCCGGGCCGTCCAGACGGCGGCCCGGTCCGCCAGCAGCAGTTGGGCCCGGCCGCGCCGCGTCTCCTTCTGCTTGCGCGTCAGCCAGTCGCGCAGGGAATGGACCAGATAATCATGGGTCAGTTGGTAGTATCGTTCACCAGCCCGAAGCGCCAGCGAGGCAGCGCCTGAATCCTCGCTGGCGCTTCGGGCTTGTGTCCCGTCGCTGGCGCTTCGGGCTTGTATCTCGCTGGCGCTTCGGGCTTGTGTCTCTTCCGCCCCTTCCGGATCGGTCGGGGTGATGAGGCGGAGTTCGCCATCGAGGATGCGGAGCAGGTCGTCAAAGTCCCTGGGGCGGCCGGCGTAGCCCGACGCCGCCAGCAACTCGGCATGCGACCGCATGTGGCCCTTGATGTCGGTGCCGGATTCGGGCAGCAGCGCCTCGAGGACGGCCCGAGCCGCCTTCTGGTGATAGCGGTGCTCCGGGGGAGCGCTGGCGGCACTGAACGTCTCCTCCAGGAAGGTCGCGCCGACGCCCTCAGTGCCGCCGACGTCCTTCAACGTGGCGGGCGTCCACGACTTGCCTTTCATCATGTCGGCAAACAGGGCCAGTCGAACGCAGATGACCTTGCCTGCCTGGGCCAGGCCCTGAACGGCTTGCTCGAGAAACGGCTTCTGGTCCTTGCTCGTCTCGCCGGGGTTCTCGGGAAGTTTGCCGAACGCACGCCCAAAAGCGGCCAGCACCTTCCGGGCGTGGTCCGTGTCGAAGAGATCGACCAGGGCGCTGTTCTGCCCTTCAACAAGGCGAATCTCCAGGTCTTTCATGAACCGGCTCACTGCGAGCCAGAAATCATCCCGCACCATGACCACGCACTGCACGCGGCTCCCGTCGCACTGCCGCAGGGCTTGAACCAGTTCCGTATTCTCCTCTTCCTTCCTGGCGTGCAGCCATTGCTCGAACTGGTCCAGGACGATCAGTACCTTCTTGCCCGCCGGGAGGCCCTGCCCCCGGCGCAGTGCGGCCAGCGCCTCCTTCAGCCCCAGGTGAGCGGGCAGGGCTGGACACCGCTTCCGCAACCCGTTCAGCAGGCGCGGCTCCGTCTCCTGCGCCGTGGCCTCGACGTAGACGGCGATCACATCGTCCGACAGCCGCGGCAGCAGGCCCGCTCTGACCAGCGACGACTTGCCGCAGCCCGACGGGCCGTAGATTAGCCCCACGGCGAAGGTGTTGTCGGGGTCGCTTTCCTCGATACGAGTTTTCCAGAAGCGAATGCTGTCCGGCAGCCCTTCGCGGTCCCGGGGGCCGGGCAACAGCTCCAGGAAGAAGTCGGCGTCGTGGGCATCGAAGGAACGCAGGCCCTTGGGAACGATCCTGACCAGTGGGCTGTCCGAGGCCGGGGCGGTTGGCGTGGGCGGCTCGGTTGCCGCTTGCGGCGTAGCGCTCGCCTGATTTATCGGTTCGCGAATCGATAAATCGGGTGAGCCGAGAAAATGCCGCAGGTCGTCGGCCAGGTCCTGGGCCGTCGTGTACCTCTCGGAGCTGCGCTTCGCCAGGGCCTTGAGGCAAATCCGTTCCAGTTCCTTCGGGACCGTGTTGTCCCATTGCCGCGGCGGGCGCGGCTCGTGCGTGGCGATCTGCTCCAGCAGTTCCTCCCGCGAGTCCCCCTGAAACGGCCGGCGTCCGCTGAGCAACTCGTAGAAGACCACGCCCAGGCTGAAGACGTCGGTGCGGCCGTCCACGCGG
>DATFNV010000083.1:0-29224 GCA_035266225.1 Gemmataceae bacterium | reverse complement strand
CGGGGGCCGAGGCCCCTATCCGGCCGGTTATGGATTCCCGTCGCCTTTCGGCCGCCGGCATTGGCTTCTTGGACCATCCTTTCCCGCCGCGGGCTTGGGCCTTCCTTACGGTCGGCTTACTGCCGGGTCGTGCCTGGTGCTCGAGAAGCACCGAGCCCGTCGTCAGACCGCGTCGGGGTTTCCACGTTCCGCGCCAGCGAGACGCGTTTGGGGAGGACGCCCTCTGTACCCCGGGGCCTCGGGTGTCCGTACCTGGCTGATGGGAGGAATCGCCAGGTCCGCGGGTCGTTGGCGACCCGTGGTGCGGCCCGCCATTGCCGTAGTCAGCCATCGCTTTCGGCAACCTTCGTATCTCGGGGCCTCATCAAGGGTTCACGGTCGTTCGTCCGTCCAAACTTTCCCTGGCCCGGTTGCTCCCCCGGATGGCTCGGGAGCCCTTGGGCTTGTGCCCCACGCTTCGGGTCGTCCCGTTACCAGGCACGCCCGCAGGGGTGGGAAACCACCTGGACACAGGTGGGGCCGGTCCTTCGGCCATTCGCTGGTGCGGCTTCGTGTCGCAACTCCCTGCCGAATCGTTTCATTGCCCCCCCGAAGTGTGTCTACCAAAGTCGTGAAACGAATGGGTTTGTGGCAGCGCAAGTCGGGGAGAGACAAGGACATCGGGAAACACGATTCGTTTCACCGGCCCGTGAAACGAAACGTCCCCTGGCATACCCGGCGACGCGAACGAACGCCCAGCCTCACGGCAGGGCTCTGCCCTGGGTGACGATTCGTCCGTGGTGCGTTATTACAGCCTCAGCTACTGAGCGCGACTGGTCGAGTCCTGCCGGAGGCAGAGGGCCAGGAGGCCGCCGAGGCCGAGCGTCCAGGCCATCACTTTCATCCCGCCCGTATAGCTCACGATCGTCCCGCCCGTATCGCTGTGGGTGGCGACCGCAAGCTGGCTCATGACGTAGGGGCCCCAGAAGCCTCCCAGGTTGCCCACCGAATTGATCAGGGCAATCCCCCCGGCCGCCGCGGCGCCGCCGAGGAAGGACGTCGGCAGCGCCCAGAAGATCGGCAGCATGCTCATGATCCCCACCTGCGCCAGCACCAACCCCAGCAGCACCAGGCGCGAGTCGTCCGTGGCGGCGGCCAGCACCCAGCCCACGGCGCCGAGAAAGGCCGACGCCGCCACGTGACGGCGCCGCTCACCGGTCCGGTCCGAGTGGATGCCGATGACCACCATGCCGACCATCGCGGCCGCGCTCGGAATCGCGGTCAGCACGCTGATCGTGAAGTCGCTCAGGCCGCGAAACTGCCCCTTGACGATTGTCGGCGCGTAGGAAGCAAAGCCGCCGGCGGCCGTGGCGACCGTGAAATAAAGGGCGATCAGGTGCCAGACGCGCGGGTTGGCCAGGGCCGACAGTCGGCTCAGCCCGTGGTGCTCGTCGCGCCGCTTCGCTTCCCCGCTGAGGTGCGCGACGAGCCACTCCCGTTCCGGCGGCGTCAGCCAACGGGCCTGCTCCGGACGGTCGCTCAGGTAGAACCAGACGCAGAACCCCAGGACCACTGACGGAATCCCTTCCAGGAGGAAGAGCCATTGCCAGCCCGCCAGCCCGCCGGTCCCGCTCAGGTACTCCAGGATCGCGCCCGAGACCGGGTTGCCCACCAGCCCGGCGACAGGGGAAGCCATCATGAAGATCGCCACCGCCCGGGCCCGCTGCCGGGCGGGGAACCAGTAGCTCAGGTACAGGATGATCCCGGGGAAGAAACCCGCCTCGGCCACCCCCAGCAGGAAGCGCAGGGCGTACAAGCTGGCGGGCCCCCGGACGTAGATCATCGCCGCGGAAATGATCCCCCAGCTCACCATAATGCGGCTGACCCAGAAGCGGGCGCCGACCCGGTGCAGGAGGAGGTTGCTCGGCACCTCGAAAAGCACGTAGCCGATGTAGAAGATACCAAAGCCCAGGCCGTAGACCTCTTCGGCCCGGTCGCCCTCCAGTCCCAGGTCGGGCAGCATTTGCCAGCGGGCGATGGCCACGTTGACCCGATCCAGGATGTTCACGACGTAGAGCACGAACAGGAACGGTAGCAGGCGCAGGCTCACCTTCCACAGGACGATCCGTTCCAGGGCCTCGTTGCTGCCGCGCCCGTCCGGGGCGGCCTGAATGATCGCTTCGCGTCCCGGGTCCGACATGAGCCACCCCCTTCGCCCCCCCGCCTCGCCGCTTTCCCCCGGGCGGTAGCTCAGGGCACAGCGCACGTCTCCTCTGCCGCGTAGGTGAATTTCACCCGGACGATCCGGCGGTTGACCGTGTCGGCCACGTAGCCCCAACGGTCGGAAACGGCGACGTAGGTCGGCCAGGCGAGCGGGACGTCCGGCTTCTTCACCCGGGCGCTCGGGCCGCCGGAGTCCTCGTTGCCGTATTTGCCGAACGTCGTAATGGGGTTGTTGTTGGTGTCGATCACCTCGACGCGGAACTGGCCGAGGTTGGGGAAAAAGACCCGGCCGAACGGGTCCACGTCGAAGCCGGAGCCCTCACACATGCAGTGGCTGGTGTTGCCGGACATGTGGGCGGAGTAAGGGGCATAGCCGAAGCGGGTCCACAGCGCCCCCTGCAGCTCGCCCGTCAGGTGCGGCTGCGAGCTGAAGTGCCTCTTGAACGGCTGCTTCGGCTTCTCCAGGAGCTCGGCCGGCGGCTGGCCCAGGCCGCTCTTGGGCAGTTCCTTCTGGTGCCAGATGATCCCGCCGGTGGGCGGGAACTTGATGATGCTGCCGTACGTGTAGCTGTACCAGAAGAGATCGCCGCGGTCGCACTCCTTCGGCGGCGCCGGCAGTTTCCCGTCGAAGAACTCGGGATACGAGCGGTCCGGCGGCTTCACCAGGTCGGCAATGTAGATGTTTCCCCGGGCATCGACCCGCGGGATGGCCCCGTTCAGGCACTGCCAGATGAGCGTCCGCTTCGTTTTCCCGTCCTGCCCGACCGCGTTGAGCGTGAGGAATTTCCCCGCGTCCTTGGGGTCCTTCGTCACGGAATCGACCGTGGCGATGACGTAGATTTCGTCGGTCGGCGCGTAGGGCCGCAGGGCCAGGTGGCGCAGCTGAAAGCACATCATCCCCTCCAGCGGAATGCTGTGCGTGTTCAGGCCGTCCCAGTTCTTCGGCTTGCCCTCCCGGTCGAGCCGCCAAAGACCTCGATTCCAGGTGAAGACGTAGAGATTGCCGTCCTCGCCGGGGACGAGTTGTGAGGCCAGGACGTTGCCCGGGACCAGGCGGGTCACGTCGATCACGTCCTTGACCTCGCCGGTCCTGTCGTCGAGACGATAGGTGAGGTTGCCGTTGGCCTTGACGTAGACTTCGCCGCGCACGCGATCGACGGTGAGGTCGCGCGGCCCCTCCGCCCACAACTCCTTCGAGCGCGGGTCGCCCTTCTCCACGAACTTGTCGCCGGCGTCCTCGAGGCAGTACAGGCGGGTCGGGCCGGCGTAGAGGGAGGGGAGCCAGATGCGCACCGGCTTGGCGGAAGCGTCCACGGCGATGCGGTGAATGCCGGTGTTGGGGCTCCAGCCGGTCCGCGGCAGCTTCATCCGGAAGACCTCCTTGCCCCACAGGAGGCCGCGAACGTGGACTTCGGCAAACCGGATCAGGTCCGCCGTTTGCGTGCCGGTGTAGGCGCAGACATAGGTGGCGCCGTTGGCCGGGTCCACACCGAGGACTTGCGGATTCTCCACGCTAAACTCACCGGCGAAGGAGCGGTCGGATTCCTTGAAGATCACGACGCGGTTGGATCCGGGGTCGGCCACGTACAGGAGGCCCCCGGCTACGGCCAGACCGCGCGGCGCGGTCAGCAGGTCCTTCTCCTTACCTGGCTCGCCGAGCTTGCCGACGAAGACCTCGGCGGGGCCGCGCTTGTCCACGTCCACGCGGAAAACGCAGGGCAGCGGCTGGGCCTTCCGGTAGTCGCCGGCGCCCGTCGAGAGACCGGCAAAGTACACGAACTTGTCATCGGAACTGACCGCCAGACAGGGGCGCTCCGACCAGAAGCGCGAGTTGTCACCGCTCAGTCGGAGGTCCTTGATCTCGGGCAGGAGCCGGGGGCCGAGGAAGGTGTCATAGGGGATGCCGCCGTCGGCATCCACGGCGACCAGCGCCGGGCCCTTGACCAACCAGTAGACCCGCCCCCGGGAGTCCACGGCCGGGCAGCTCCAGTCCGGCATGTCCCGGCCGCGCCAACCGATGTTGTCCGGATAGAAGCTGAGGGTTTCCCAGTTGTGGAGGTGCGGCACCAGGTCGCCTTCGGGCGATTGAAAGACCCCCAGGGCCTTGACCTTCTTCGCCTCGACGTCCGCGGGGAAGGGGGTGAGCACCTTCTGGTGCTTGCCGTCGCGGTTGTAAACCTTGATCTTGTGGCCGCCCATGTTGCCGTTGGCGGTGCCGTCCTTGTGGAAGACGTAGAGGCTGCCGCGGGGCCCCACGGCCACGGCGCTGATCTCCCCGCTGCCGTCCGGGTTGTGCATCAGGAAGCGGTCGAACTCCGCCCTCATGCCCAGTCGGACGCGGACCCGGAACGGCCCGCCCGTCGCGGCCTTGCCGAAATCGTCCTTGCCGTCCCATTCGAGCGACTGCTTCAGGGAGTTGGGCTGAAGAGGCTCCGGCGGGTCCTTGCCGAGCATGCCGGCGACGAGATGCCGGACGACCTTCCCCCGGGCGTCTTCAATCGTGACGGCCACGTCGGTGGTGCGGTCCGGCGTGAAGTCGATTTTCATCTTGTCGCCGGCCTGGACCGCGGTGGGCTTGCGGGTGAACGCCGGGGCCGTCTCGGCGGCAGAAAGCGCCCCCGCAAGCAGCAGACTCGACAGCGCGGCCAAAAGGGGTTTCATTCTCCGCATGGACTTCTCCATACCAGGTGGGGCTTGAGATCGTAATTGCCGCCGTCATTGCGCGAGCCGTTCGGACGGAGGTCATCCGCCGGCGCGGGCGCCCTCCGGGCAACACTGGCGTCGGGTGCCGCACGGCGTAGAATACTCGCCGACTTGCCGGCGCACCAGGGGAGCCGAGTAACGGAAACGACTTGAGAGGGCCGCGTGGTGAACATCACCCCAGCGCTGAAGCAGAGGCTCCCTTTCCGGGTCCGCTTTTTCGTCTCGATGATTCTTCCGGTCCTTCTCGTTCCGCCGCTCTCGGCGTGCGACGTCCCCCTCTTCCGCCACGCCCTGGAGCACTGGCCGGCCGACCCCTACCCGGTCACCGTCATTCACGACGGACCGCTGAGCCCGGAACAGCGTTCGCTGATCGAGTCCCTGGAACAAGTGGCCGGCGATCCGCCCCTTCCCTCGAACGTCCTCCTCGAGGTGGTCGATGTGAAAGCACACCCGGGAGGGCAACTGGACGCGCTGTTCCCGTCGCTCCCCGGGCCGAAGTTGCCGTGCCTCGTCGTCCGCTTTCCGGCAACAGCACGCCTCGCAGAAAGGCTCTGGGCCGGACCTCTCGCGGCGGCTGCCGTCAGGTCCCTCGCCGATTCTCCCGCCCGCCGGACCGTTGCGAAGCGGATCCTCGAAGGAGAAACGGCCGTTTTCCTACTCCTGGAGGGCGGCCGGAAGGACAAGGATGACGCCGCCGCCAAGCTGTTGCAGGACGAACTGCAAAGGTTGCAACGTCACCTGAAACTGCCGGAGGCGACGCCCTCACCGGAAGATCCGGTGACCCGGGAGGGCCCGCCCCTGCGCATCGCCTTTTCCCTGATCCGAGTCGCACGCGACGACCCCTCCGAGAAAATGCTGGTGCGCATGCTTCTGCGTTCTCAGGACGATCTGGTCGATCGATCCGACGCGATGGTGTTCCCGGTGTTCGGCCGCGGCCGGGCCCTGCCCCCCCTGGTCGGCTGCGACATCACCAGAGAACGCCTCGAGGAGGTGGGAGCTTTCCTCGTCAGCCCTTGCTCGTGTGAGGTCAAGAGACTACGACCTGGCCTCGATCTGCTCATGGCCGTCGATTGGGACGGGACGCCGCCGGTAGGTCCCGCTTGCCGAGCGGGACCTCTCCTGGTCCCGCTCGGCAAGCGGGACCTACCGGCGGCGGCGCCGAGGCCCAGTTCGTCCCCCGGAGGCGATTCGCTTTCAACGGACCCGGCAGCCACCTTTCGAGGCACGTCCCGCCGCCTGTTACTTGCGGCCGTGGCGGTCTCGGGTCTCCTGGTCATCGCGACCGCCATCCTGGCCTTCCGGTCGGGACGGCGGCGGACCCGCAATGGGGCAGGGGGAATGGGGAATGGGGCACCGGCAGGCTCCCCATTCCCCATTCCGCCTGCCCCATTCCATCGCGGCGGCCCGGGCGTCTCGCGCAGCAGCGCGTCGAGGTCGCCGTCAGGGGGCTTGCCGTCAGGGGTCGGGGGTGATACGCTCATCGGTGACAGCTCATTACATCGGCGGCGCCGGCGGGTTCCCTGACCCGCCGTTGGCGTTTAACGAGTCTCAATCTCCACTTTATCGACGGCCGGCGGCCCGACCTGGGCGCGGGCGACCTCGCCGCGCTCCAGCAGCGCCCGTGCCCACGCGCGGACGCGGGGCGAGTGTGCGCGGCTGAGCGCGTCGAGGACCCGGTCGAGGGGGGAGGCGGTGCGGTTCGGTGGGGGGCGCGTGTCAGGAGGCACGGGACACCTCCTGTCGCCGGGCGGCGGCCCGCTCGCGAGCGCGTAGCGATCTGAGCAGGGTGAGTAGGGCTCGGCGCTCGGCCTCAAGCGCGTCGAGGCGGGCGCGTACGTCGGCGACCGTCAGCCGAGATAGCAGGCTGATGGCGTCAGGGGGGGCAGACGTGATGGTGGTGTCCATACCCCCATTGTCGAGGGGGCTTCTGGCGTATCAACGGATGAGATACGCACTACTGACGCCACGCGCTCAGGCGGAGTCGATGGCCCACGGCGCGCTTCGTTTCGATAAGGTCGCGGAGGCGTTCCGGCAGGTCGGCACGCACGCGCTCCCAGCGCTGGCCGGACAATCCCTCGTTGAGTAGCGGCCGCTCCTTGTGGTCGATCTCCGGGCCTGATATCCAGTCCCTGCCCATGCGGATGAGATGGTCGATGTAGCACAGGGCTGTGGTGGCCGAGTTCGCCACGCCGCGCACCTACGAGCGCTTCACGCGCCGGCCGCGCGGCGCCGTCGGCGGCACGCGGCAATCGTTGGCCAACAGCAATCAGCACGCCATCCCCCACGACGTCGGCGTCCCCGGCTTCTGGCTGGCCGGCGACACGACCTGGCCGGGCCTCGGCACCGTCGCCTGCGTCCACGGCAGCCGCTTGGTCGCGGAGGCGATTCTCGCGCGGATCGGAACCCATCGGCCAAGCCCACGGATTGCAATCCGTGAACCGGAGGAGGAACGCCATGACGCCGCCCTGTGCCGCTGAGGCGCCCCTGCCGACCCTCGACGACCTCGGCCGCGACCTGCTGGCGACGACGCCCTGGCAGCGGCGCTGGTCCCTGGCCCGGCCCTACTTGCTCGTGGTCGTGTTTTTCACCGCCTGGTACGCCGGCCTGGGATGGCTGACGCCGTTGATCGTCTTTCTCGTCTTCGTGGCCATCGTCACTGTGACACACGACGTGGTCCACAATGCCCTGGGCCTCAGCCCACGGCAGACCGAGTGGGCGCTGTTCTTTCTGGGCGGCGTGCTGCTGGAGAGCGGCCACGCCTATCGCGCGACGCACCACCAGCACCACCGCGTCTTCCCCGGCCCCGACGACCCCGAGGGCGACCCGGCGCGCTTGAGCTTCTGGCGGGCCGTGCTGTACGGGCCGGTCTTCCTGCCGCGCTTGTGGTGGTGGGCCTTCCGGAAGAACCGCGGCAAGCCGGACCAACGGCGCTGGCTGCTCGCCGAGGCGGCCTGGGCGCTGCTCGTGCCGGCCGCGGGCGTGCTGTTGCTGCCGTGGACCGCGAGTGTCCTCGTCTATGCGATCCTTGCCGTCGTCGGGAGTTGGGTCTACCCGCTCTTGACCGTCCATCTGCCGCATCACGGCTACGGCGACACGCCGCTGACGCAGACCGGCACGCTACGCGGCTGGATCATCCCGCGTCTCTTCCTGGAATTGACGTACCACCTGGAGCATCACCTGTACCCGTCGGTGCCGAGCCACCATCTGGCGGCGCTGTCGCGGCGGCTGGAGCCGACGTTCCAGGCGGCGGGCGTGGTGCCACGGCGGGTGCCATGACCGAGATAGTCAGCGGCGACGGGGCCGACGGCGGGGGGCGGCGGACGGCGCCGCCGACGACTCCGGGTGCAGTCGCTTTTGGAGCCAGGCAACCTGTTCGGGCTCTAGCGGTGGTGTCAGCGACCGAGCGTAATCGATGTCCTCCGCGTACCGCGCGCGCTCATACAGCGTCTCGAGGAGCGGTTGCAGGGCCAGCGGGACCGGGGGATCGGGTTTGTGGAGCGGGATGGGGATGGGCGGCAGCGGTCGGTCGAAGAACGCTGGCCAAACGCGGCAATTCGGCGCCCAGTCCTCGCGAGCCACGAGGAGATAGTAGGGGCTTTTGGGGAGTGGATCGAGCATCGGCATGCGCGTACCGCCGCGGAGCAGGTCGATCTCGACGAGGTTCGCCTTGCCGAGGAGCAGCGATTGCCGCTTGCGCAGGTACTGCTTCCAGCCCTTGGAGCCGCCTATCTTGTTGGACGGTGAGAGCACTTCAATGCTCGTCACCAGGCGCCGCTCGGGCTTCAACTCGTAGATGTCAATGAACCTCTCGGCGAACTCTTCTTCAATGAACGCCCGCACCGCGACCGAGTCGGCGTCCAGCGTGTTGGCCGTCGTGGACGCCTGACGGCCCCTCGGAGGCGCCGGGGTGTGCCCCGGTGCCGTGGTCACCTTCACATCCGGCTCGAAATAGCGCTCAGCCTTCTCTTCTGATTCGACGAGGACGATGTAGGAGCGCTTGCTCACGCGGGCGACATAGCCGCGTGGCAGGGCCTCGCTGAGAGTGCTGCAAATGGCGGCAATGAGGCGATTGTGGAAATCGCCCCACAAGTCACATGCCTCGATGTACGGGTCCATGCCGGGGAACGGCGATTTCATCGGCGGCTCCTCCGCAGCGGTGCGGGCGACGACGACAGGGACAATACCGCGCGGCGGGCTTTCTTGACCAGCGAAGTTTGGCACCGCTTTGCCTTTCGCCCGCGCAACGGCTATGCTGGCAGCCAGACGCTGGCCAACTCCGGTCGCCCCTCACGGACACCCCCTCATGCTCAGACGCGCGCTCCTCCTCGGTCTACCCCTCGCCCTCGCCTTCCTGGCCCTGGCGCTGCCCTCCGCGGCCCAGCGTTCCGGCACCCTCAAGCCGGCGGTCTTCGCCGTCCGCGACGCGCGGGTCGTCGTCGAGCCGGGCAAGGTGCTGCCAAAAGCGACCGTCGTCATCCGCGATGGCCTCATCGACGCGGTCGGGCCGGACGTCAAGCCGCCGGCTGACGCGCTGGTGATGGACGGCGCCGGCTTGACCGTCTATCCAGGCTTCATCGACGCCCTGAGCAACTGGGGCTTCGACCCGGGCCTGCGCCGCTCCGAGACGGGCTCTCCCGAGGCGACCGACCTGGCCGGCGAGCCGCTCATCGCGACGCCGCCGGACCACCGCAAGGGGCTGACGCCCGAGTTCCAGGTCAGCACGGCGTTGCGGGTTGAGGATCAGGCCGACGAGTGGCGCAAGGCCGGCTTCACCGCTCACCTCGTCGCCCCGGACGGCGGCTTCATCGTCGGGCAGAGCGCCCTCGTCAGCCTGAGCAACGCCGCCCCGCGCGAGACGGTGCTGCGGGCGCCGGTGGCCCAGCACATCGCTTTCCGCCTCGGCGGGGGCAATGACTACCCGCGGGCCCTGATGGGGGTCATCGCCCACTGCCGCCAGACGTTCCTCGACGCCGGTTATTACCGGCGGACGTGGGACGCTTACGAGAAGGCGGGGCGCGCCGGCAAGCGGCCGCCGCTCGACCCGGCGCTGGCGGAATTGGAGCCGGCGCTGGTGGGGGGGACGATGCCGGTCGTCTTCGAGGCCGACACGCGCGACGGCATCCACAAGGCGCTGGACTTCGCGGCCGAGTTCAAGCTGCGGCCGATGATCTACGGCGGCCGCGACGCCTGGCGCGTGGCCGACCGCCTGAAGGCCGAGAACGTGCCGGTCCTCCTGCGGGTCAACTTCCTCGAACAACCGCAGTCGCGCCTGGGCCGGCGAGTCGGCGGACCGTTCTACGACGCGGCCACCAGCGCCGAGAACGAGAAGTCGCTGCCGCAGCGCGTGCAGGACGACCAGCAGCGACAGCTGAAGGAGGAAATGGCCAACGCCGCCCGGCTGCACAAGGCCGGCGTCCTCTTCGCCATCAGCGCGCAGGGCCAGCCGGGCGACAAGCCGTGGGAGAAATTCCGCGAGAACCTGCGCAAGGCCATTGCCGAGGGGCTGCCCGCCGACGCGGCGCTACGGGCGCTGACCATCGACGCGGCCCGCATCCTCGGGGCGGAGACGCAGGTCGGCACTGTCGCGAAGGGCAAGGCGGCGCACCTGGTGGTGATGAACGGCGACTTCCAGGATGCGGATACGAAGGTGCGCTACGTCTTCGCCGACGGCGTGCGCTTCGAGTATGACGCGCCGCTGAAGCCCGCGAAGAAGCCGGAGGAAGCGAAGAAGCCGGAGGAAGCGAAGAAACCCGTGGCGGACAAGCCGGTGAAGGGCGAGCAGATGACGGAGATCGAATCCGACCGCAAGCCGAAGACCCACACCGGCGGCAACGTGCTAATTCGCGGTGCCACGGTCATCACCGTCACGAACGGCACTCATCCGAAGACCGACATCCTCATCGAGCGCGGCAAGATCCTCAAGGTCGGCGAGAGCATCGATCCGCCGCAGGGTGTAACGGTCATCGACGCAGCGGGAATGTTCGTCATGCCGGGCATTGTCGATACGCATTGCCACTTCGCGATCAGCGGCGGCGTCAACGAATTCTCGCTGTCGGTGGTCCCCGAGGTGCGCGTCCGCGACGTGATCGATGGCGAGGACGTGCAGATCTACCGCGCCCTGGCCGGCGGCGTGACGACGGCCCGGTTGCTGCACGGCAGCGCCAACGTCATCGGCGGGCAGGACGCGGTCATCAAGTTGAAGTACGGGGAGCCGGCGAACCGGCTGCTCCTGGCCGACGCGCCGCGCGGGGTCAAGTTCGCCCTGGGCGAGAACGTCAAGCGCACCGACGGCCGCTTCCCCAACACGCGCCTCGGCGTCGAGGCGGTGCTGGTGCGCGCCTTCACCGAAGCGAAGGCGTACCGCAAGACCTGGGACGACTACGAGAAGGCCCGGCGAGCGGGGGGGGTGAACCCCCCGGTGGAGCCGCGCCGCGACCTGCGCCTGGAGGCGCTGGCCGACGTCCTCAAGGGCGACCTGAAGGTGCATTGCCACTGTTACCGGGCCGACGAAATCCTGATGCTGCTGCGCGTCGCCGACCAGTTCGGTTTCAAGATCAAGTCGCTCCAGCACGTCCTCGAAGGCTACAAGATCGCCGCCGAGGTCGCCGACCACGGCGCCAGCTGCTCCACCTTCAGCGACTGGTGGGCGTACAAGATCGAGGCGTACGA
Organism: Gemmataceae bacterium; assembly: GCA_035266225.1. Classification (GTDB taxonomy): domain Bacteria; phylum Planctomycetota; class Planctomycetia; order Gemmatales; family Gemmataceae; genus DATFNV01. Next base: position 17,650 of record DATFNV010000083.1, on the reverse strand, counting down.
CGCCATCCCGTTCAACTCGGCGCTGCTGCACGAGGCGGGGGCGACGGTGTGCCTGAAGTCGGACAGCAACGAGTTGATGCGCCACCTCTACCAGGAAGCGGCGAAGTGCGTGAAGTACGGCGGCATGAGCGAGACCGACGCGCTGAAGGCGATCACACTGAACGGGGCGAAGCAACTCGGGTTGGAGAAGCGCGTCGGCAGCATCGAGATCGGCAAGGACGCGGACCTGGCCATCTTCAACGGCCACCCACTGAACAGCTATTCGCGCTGCGAGATGGCGCTGGTGGAAGGCGAGGTCCACTTCCAGCGCGCCGATCGCCTGGCGCCGAATCAGGTGGCCAAGGATGGACCGGCGGCGCCGATCAAGGACTTCAAGCAGCTCAAGAACGACCCTGGGGGAAAATACATTATCTCTCATGTCACGATTCACGCCGCGAACGGTGGGAAGCCACGGGAAGGCACTGTCGTGATCGCTCGCGGCAAGCTCCTCGACATCCTGTATCCCCCGGCCCAGCGCGTCGGTTCAGACGATTCGTGGCCGGAAATCCGAGGCAACGATTTGCACCTGTACCCCGGCCTGATCGATGCCGGCACCGTCCTCGGCCTGACCGAGCTGGGCTCGGCGAAGGAGACGCACGACTTCGCCGAGGGCGGCGACTTCCAGCCGGACCTGCGCGCCAGCATCGCCATCAATCCCGACTCGGAATTGATCCCCGTGACGCGAGCCAACGGCGTCCTCTCCGTGGTGACGCGGCCGATCGGCTCGATCATCGCCGGCCAGAGCGCCCTCATCAACCTCAACGGCTGGGTGCCGAAGGAAATGGCCGTCGTCGATCCGCTGGCGCTACACGTCGAGTTTCCCTCGGTCGCCCCGCTGTTCACCGGCGACCCGACCATGCCGGCCATCGGCCGGGCCATTGCCAAGAAGCAGCGTGAGGAGAAGGTGCGGCGCGTCAAGGAGCTGTTCGCCCAGGCGCTGGCCTACGACGACGGCCGCAAGGAACAACCCGACCGGCCCGTCAACCCGCGCCTCGAAGCGCTGGTACCCTACGCCCGCGGCAAGAAACCGGTCATCATCCAGGCCAACCGGAAACAAGAGATCCTCGATGCGCTCAAGCTCGCCGATGACCTGAAACTGAAGGTGATCCTCAGCGGCGCCATCGACTCGTGGAAGGTGGCCGACGAACTGAAGAAACGCGACGTGCCGGTGATCCTCGGGCCGGTCATGACCATACCGGCGGAGGTGTACGATCCGTATGATGCGCCGTTCGTCTGCCCGGCGCGGCTGCACGAGGCGGGAGTGCGCTTTTGTATCCGCTCGGCCGGCTCGGCGAACACGCGCAACCTGCCGTACGAGGCGGCGATGGCCGCGTCCTACGGCCTTCCCCCCGAGGAGGCGCTGAAGGCGGTGACGCTGTACCCGGCGCAGATCCTGGGCGTCGAAAAGGAGTTGGGGAGCATCGAGACGGGGAAACGGGCCAACCTGGTGTTGACCAACGGCGACATTCTGCAAGCCTCGACGCAGGTGCTGGCGCTGTTCATCGACGGGCGGCCGCTGGAGCCGACGAGCAAGCACACGCGGCTGTACGAGCGCTACCGCGAGCGCCTGCAGGAAGTCAAGGCGGGGCGTGCGCCTCTGGGGACGAAGTGACGGCGGCCGCTTGCGGGTTCGCGTTCGCGGGATGCCACGAAACGTTCGGTGGGATACCGCGAACGCGAACCCGCAAGCGGCTATTCGTGCAGCCCGAACAGTTTCCGCAGCGCTTCGAGCAGCGTGTGCCCGCGGTGTGCCTCCTCCTGCAGCATCTCCTCGGTCAGGGCGCTGATCGGTCCGTCGAGGATTTGGTTCTGCAATCTCTGGAACATCTTCTCCAGATACTTGCGCTCCTCTTCAGTGAGCTTTCCGTTCAGCTTCTTGTGGACGTGCTGCACGATCGCCTGCCGCTTGGCGTCGCACCCCTGGATCAGCCGCTCGATGACCGGGCCGATGCGCCGCCGCGCCCAGTCCTTGACGAAGCGCTCCGTCTCCGCCTCGACGATGGCCTCGGCCGGTGCCACGTGCCTGAGCCGCTCCTGCAAGGTGGCATCGCGGATGCGTTTCAGGTCGTCGATGTTGAACAGCCAGGTGCGATCGCCGTCGTGCAGGCGCGGGTCGAAGTCGCGCGGCACGGCGATGTCGAGGATCACCACCGACCCCTTCTTGCGCTGCGTCAGGACCTTTTCCCAGCGCTCCGGCGTGACGATCGGCTGCGGCGCCCCCGTCGTGCTCAGGACGATGTCGGCCCGCGCCAGGGCGTTGTCCAGCTCGGCCCACGGCACCGCCTGGCCGCCGCAGCCATGTGCCACCGCCTCCGCCTTCTCCGGGCTGCGGTTGGTCACCAGGATGCGCTTCGGCTGGAGCCGGCGCAGGTGCTTCAGCGTCAGGCCGCCCATCTTGCCGGCGCCGATGACGAGGATCGTCTTGTCGTCGAAGTGCGAGAACACCTCGCGGACGTAATCGACGGCGGCGCTGGAGACGGACACCTTGCCTCTGGCGATGCCGGTCTCGGTGCGGACGCGCTTGGCGACGCGGGCGGCGTGCTGGAACAGGTGGTTGAGCAGTGGGCCGACGACGGCCTCGCGCGCGTGGGCGGCCTCGTAGGCCTGGCGCACCTGGCCGGCGATCTGCCCCTCGCCGATGATCAAACTGTCGAGGCTGGCGGCGACGCGCAGCAGGTGGCGCACGGCGTCGGCGTTGCGGTGCTCGTAGAGGTGCGGGCGGACCTGGTCGGCGGGCAGGCCGTGCGTCTCGGCCAGGAACTCGGCGATCAGGGCGGCGTCGGGGGCGACGGTGGCGCCCGGCCGGGCCAGGTACAGCTCGACGCGATTGCAGGTGCTGATGATGACCGCCTCGCAGTCGTAGCGCACCCGTAGCTCGTCGAGGGCGCGGCCCAGCTTGTCTGCCCCGAAGGCGAGGCGCTCGCGCATCTCGACGGGGGTGTTGCGGTAAGAGCAGCCGACGGCCACCAGCATCACGGCGCCCCTCCCCCGCCCAGGGTGTGCGGCACGGCGAGGGTGACGAGGAGCAAGACAAAGGCGACGATGGTGAGGATGGCCACCCGGCGGCCGCGGACGTGTAGGCTATAGCGCAGGTAAAGCAAGACGCCGAACACCAGCCACAGGGCGACGGCCAGGAGCACGCGTGGGTCGGTCCAGGTCTGCACCGGCCGGGGCGACTGCGCCAACAGGGCCATGCCGACGACGACGCCGGCGGTGAGCAGCGGGAAGGCGAGGACGATGGCCCGGCGGTGCATCTCCTCGAGGCGCTCCAGGCTGAGGAACTTCAACCCCTGGCCGGGTAGCGTCTTCGACTTGAGGCGGCGCGCGTGGACCAGGTACATGACGCTGGCGACGAAGGCGACGCAGACGCCCACGGCGGCGAGGAGCAGCAGCAGCACGTGGACCCAGAATAAGGGCGGCAGCCAGGAATCCTCCACGGCGGGGCGCTCGGGCGTGAACAGGACGGCCAGGCCGACCAGGCCGAGCACCAGCGGCAGCACGAACAACCCCCAGGCGATCTTACGGTGGTGCAGCGTGCCGTAGAGGTAGAAGACGGCCAGGATCCAGCTCAGGAAGAGCAGATAGCCGTCGCGCGAGGCCAGCCCTGGGCGCTGCACGGCGAGGAAGATGGTGTGGGCCAGCAGCCCGGCGCAGCCGAAGCCGACGCTAACCAGGCGCAGCACTGGCCTCGGCCGCAGCAGCTGCAACAGCTCCGCGACGAAAGCTACCGCGTAGCTGGCAGCGAAACAGAAGACGGTGACGCGCTCGAACATCATCGCGGGTCGGGGGCTCCGGGTGTAGTGCGATTATAGGGGGTTGTCGGGAGGAAGAAGCCGGGCCCGCACCTCGGCCAGCATCGCTGCCCGCACCAACGCCGGACCGTCGCGCCGCAGCCGCTCCAGCCAGTGCCAGCGGCTGAGATTGGCGAAGAGGTTGCGGCGATCCTCTTCCCTGACGACCTCGGCGAGGATCACTGGCCGCAGTTCGGCGAGCAGAGCGACCCACTCGCCGAAGGCCGCGTCGAACTGATCTTCGAGGCGGCGCCGGACTTCGGCGGCCAGGGCCGGGGCGGCGCCTCCAGTGCCGACTGCCACGACGAAGTCGCCGCGACGGACGGTGGCGGGCAGGAAGAAGTCGCCGGTGTCGGGGTCGGTGGCCGAGTTCACCCAGAGGCCCCGGGCGCGGGCATCGACCACGACCCGCCGATTCACCTCCGGCGTGGCGGCGGCGAAGACCAAGGCGGCGCCGTCGAGGTGCTCGGGACGGTACGGCTCAGCGCGCCAGTCGAGAGACTCACAAGCCCGAAGCAGAAGCGAGGGAGCCTCCAGGCAGACGAGGCGGACGGCGGCGCCGGCGTCGAGGAGGGCATCCGCCTTGCGCCGGCCAACGGGACCGCAGCCGACGACGAGACAGAGGCGCCCGCTCAGGTCGAGGCAGATGGGGACCATCGCAAATCGTGTAGCCACGGCAGCGCCGCTTGCGGCTTAGCGCTCGCGCCAGCGACGATCAGGAATTATAGCCGCCCGGGGAAGGGGATTCAAGTCGGCCGCCGACGTTACAAACCTTCGTCTTGCCCGTCATCCCCTTGTCGGGCCACAATGCAGCGCCCCTGGGAATCGGCTTGTTGCTTTGCCGCCTCCGTCGCTACGATGACGGGGCGCGGCGGTCGTGTATCCCTTCTCCCCCGGCCGGCGCCGGCGCTTTCGGCCGTCCCCGTTCGTTAGGAGGCAGACGTGTACCATACCCCGTCTCGGATCGCCGCGATGCTGCTCTTCCTCGGCCTGGCCGTCCCGGCCGCGGCCGCCGACCCCCCCGCCAAGCCGCCGACCAAGGAACAGATCGCCGAGCTGGTCAAGGGACTCAGCAGCGATTCGTTCGAGGAGCGCGAGAAGGCGTCGAAGGCGCTCTGGAAGGCGGGGCAGGCCGCCGAATCGGCACTGCGTCAGGTGCTCAAGGACGGCGACGCCGAGGCCATCCGCCGCGCCCGCGAGGTCCTCGACAAGTTCGACTGGGGCCTCTACCCCGATACGCCCGAGGCCGTCGCCAACCTCATCGAAGACTACCGCTCCGGGACGCCCGAAAACCGGGCGACGATCATCCCGAAACTCCTCGACCAGGGTGGCCACGGCTACACGGCGCTGATGAAGATCGCCGCGCTGGAAAAGGAGGCCGAGGCCAAGGCGCTCATCTGGCAGTTGCTGGCCGCCGACATGCCGCGCCTGGCGGCGGCCCTCCTCGCCGCCGGCCAGGACGCCCGGCTGGAGGAGGTGCTCGAACAGGGCCTCACCGGCGAGGGCGAGCAGCCCCACGCCAACTACGCCGCCTACCTGATGGTGCGCGGCAAGCTCGACGACAAGGTCCGCGAACTGCAGAAGAAGGCGGGAGACTCGCCCGACAAGAAGACGGCCCTGACGCTAGCCTACCTCTGCCGGGCCAGGGGCGACCTCGCCGGCGCCCGCAAGTACGCCGAGAAGGCGGAACACCGGGCCCTGCTCCAGACGGCCCTCCTTGAGCAGGAGGACTGGAAGGCGCTGCTCAAGCAGATCGACGCCGCGCCGGCGCCGGAAGAGGGGGTCCCGCTCGGCCTGCGGTTGGCGTGCCTCCGCCTGATGGGCGACCGCGACAGCTTCGGCGCGGAGGTGGCCAAGCTGATGGGCGACACGACCGGCAGGGTGACCCAATCGACCTTCCTCCTCAACGGCCGGCCCGACGACGCCCTCGCCTGGCTGCGGAAGAACAACCAGCACGAGTCGGCAGCGGCGCTGCTCGGCGCCCGCCTGCGCTTCCGCGAGGCACTGGACACGGCGGACCGTGCGAAGCCGGACGCCCAGGGCGGCGACTCGATGACGGCGCGGTTCTACAAGGCGGGACTGCTGGCCCGGCTCGGCGAGCGCAAGAAGGCGCGCGAGATCCTCGACAAGCTGCTGGCCGACGCCAAGCCCGAGGAGCAGCCGGTTGTGCAGCAGGCGCTCCTGATCGCGGAGTCCAACGCCGGCTTCAAGGACGAGGCGTTCACCCGCGCCGCCGCCCTGCTGGCGAAGGTCGAGGAGAAAGGCGAAGCCGGGATCCTCAACCAGCTCTTCCAGGTCGGCGACCTGGAGACGGGTGTCGAGCCGTGGTGGACGTTCCTGCGCCGCAAGTTCCCCAAGGACGACGCCGCGGCGACCCTGAAGCGGCTCCGCGACCTCTTCGCCCACAAGACGTCTGCCAAGGAGACAGCGGCCCTGTTCAAGGAGATGGCGGACGAGACGGCGAACCTCAACCCCGAGGAGCGCGAGCCGTGGCTGCACTGCCTCGCCGACACCTCCCGCGTCCTGGGCCGCGACGACCTGGTCGAAACCTACCTGGAGAAGTGGGCGGCGGGCGGCGGCGACGCGCGGCCGTGGTTGCGGCTGGGCGACCTGGCGGCGAACAACAAGCGCTGGAAGGACGCCGCTGAGCGCTACAAGCGCGCCTGGGAGAAGGACCGCAGCAACGCCCTGCCGCTGTATCTGCACGGGCGGGCGCTGGTGCAGGCGGGGCAGGAGAAGGAGGGCCGCCGCTGGATCGAGGTCGCCGAGGCCCTGCCACTGGGCAGCGAGGACAAGCGCCAGGTCCTTGCCGACGGGCTGAGCGAGCGCGGCCTGGACGAGGCGGCCGGCAAGGAGTGGGAGCGCCTGGGCCGCGTCGTGCTGCTGTCGTCGGCCTACTACGGCCTGGCCGCGCGCGGCCTCGCCGACAAGGCCGTCGCCGCCAAGGACTACTTCCAGGCGGCGACGTGCTACCGGCGCGAGGCCCTGCACGAGTTGTCGCAGGCCGGCTACGACGGACCGGACAGCTCCGTGTGGTTGCTGGCCGCCGAACGCCGCAGCCGGGCCCGCGGTCTGGCGGCGGCGGGGCGACTCGACGACATGCGCAAGGAGGTCAGCGCCGGTCTCGAGGTCGAGCCGAACATCGACCTGTGCATCGACGTGGTGACGGAGCTGACGAAGCGCGGCCACAAGAAGGAGGCCGACGAGGTGTTCGCGCGCTTCTCCGCGGCCCACGAAGCGATTTGCAAGGAGTACCCCAAAAGCGGCTGGGCGCACAATAACGCCGCGTGGATGTCGGCCCGCTGCAAGCGCGACCTCGACGGGGCCCTGGAGCACGCCCGCAAGGGAGTCGAACTGGAGCCGGACAACGCCGGCCACGTCGATACCCTGGCGGAGGTGCATTTCCAGCGCGGCGACAAGGACAAGGCCGTCGGGCTGGCCAAGAAGTGTGTGCAGATGCAGCCGACCTACGAGTACTTCCGCAACCAGCTCAAGCGGATGCAGGCCGGCAACGCCGACGCCGACCTGCCGCACGAGCCGACCGGGGGGTCGTATCGCTCTCTCGTCACGATCGATTGACGTCGCGGCCGCTTGCGGCTTCGCAGGGCATGCGAAGCCGCAAGCGGCTGCGGGAGTCAATCTTCCTCGTCGTTGAGCAGGAAGTCGGCCGGGTCGAACGTCTTCTTCTGGCCCTTGTCGCGCTGGGTCTTCGGCTTCTCCAGCCCCGCCTTCTCCAGCAGCGACGTGCCCAGCAGGTCCTCCTCGACCTCCTCAAGGGCGCGACGGCCGGCGGGCAGTTCGTACTCGATGGTGAACTTGCGCTTGGCGATGGTGATCTCGTCGCCGGGGTGTAGCAGTTTCTCCAGGACGCGGGCGCCGTTCACCTTGATGCCGTTGGTGCTGTTTTCGTCGCGGATGCGCCAGTAGCCTTCCTGAAAGGAAAGGGAGGCGTGAACGCTGGAGACGTTGGCGTAGCGCATGCAGATGTCGCACGACTCGCGCCGGCCCATGGTCAGCGTCTCGCGGACCAGGGGAATGCTGTCGCCGCCGCCGAGGGGGATCAGCTCGCCGTTGGGTTGGAACATGGCTCCTCTCTCGAACCGCAATCACCGAAGGGGATGAGGACAGGCTCTCACCGACTTGTCATTATAATTCACCCGACGCCGAACGGAAGAGGGACTCGAAACCGCTTGCGGCGAAGGAGGAAACGCCTATGACCGCTGCCGCCGTCCCGCCCGCTCTCTTCGCCGGGCGGCGCTATCGCGCCTTCAATCGCTTCCTGCGCGAGCGCTTCGGGACGAAAGTCCAGCGCGTGACGATCGATGCCGGCTTCACCTGTCCCAACGTGGACGGCACGGTCGCGGTCGGCGGCTGCGTCTACTGCGATAACCGCAGCTTCAGCCCTAACCGCCGGCTGCCGCGCGCCACCGTCAGTCAGCAGGTCGAGCGCGGCATCGCGATTCTGGGGAAGCGCTACCGGACGGATCGCTTCCTGGCCTACTTCCAGGCGGCAACCAACACTTACGCCCCCGTCGAGAAGCTGCGCCGCCTCTACGACGAGGCGCTGCGGCACCCGCAGGTGATCGGCCTGGCCATCGGCACGCGCCCCGACTGCGTACCCGACCCCGTCCTCGACCTGATTCAGGGGTACGCCCGCGAGCGCTACGTCGGCCTGGAACTGGGCCTGCAAACCATCCACGACCGTTCGCTCGACTGGATGAACCGCGGCCACCATTATACTGCCTTCGTGGACGCGGTTCGGCGCTGCCAGGGGCGCGGGCTCGACCTGTGCGCTCACGTCATCCTCGGCCTGCCGGGCGAGACGCACGCCGACATGATGGCGACGGCGGACGCCCTGACCGGCCTGCCGGTCGATGCGGTGAAGATGCACAACCTGCACGTGGTCCGGAACACGCCGCTGGAGGACGACTTCCTGGCCGGCAAGGTGACTCTGTTCGAGCGCGACGAGTACGTGCGGCTGGTGTGCGACTTCCTGGAGCGGCTGCGGCCGGAGATGGTGATCCAGCGCCTCAGCGGCGACGCGCCGCCGGATTACCTGGTGGCGCCGCGGTGGTGCCTCGACAAGCCGGCACTGCTGCGCGCCATCGAGGTGGAACTGGAGCGGCGCGGCAGCTGGCAGGGGAAGGTCCATTCGTGCCCGGAGTCGGTGCCAGGAGCCGCTTGCGGCTTAGCGTTTCATCGCTAAGCCGCAAGCGGCGGCGCCTCCCGACTCTCATTTGTTGAAATAGTTGATGATCTGCGGGTGCGGCGGCCCGGAGGGCATCTGGGGCTGGTAGCCCTGGTACCCTTGCGACGCGAAGGGCAGTTGCGGCTGGTAGCCGGGGGTGGCATACGGCGGCGGCGCCTGGTAGCCTTGCCCGACGAACTGCGCCTGGGGCTGGTAGCCCGGCCCCGGGGACGGCATCGGGGGTTGGTAGCCCTGGCCGGGTGCCGGCGGCTGGTAGGCCGGCCCGGGGGACGGCATCGGGGGCCGGTAGCCGTACGCGGCGGGCGGCATGGTCGCCTGGTTGGCTTGCGCGGGCTGCATCAGCGGCGCCCCCGGGGGTGCGTAGCCGGGGGGCAGCGACATCGGCCGCACGTAGGAGGGATTGACGCCCGGGGGCGGCGCGTTGAAGTACGCCTCGTAGGGCCAGTAGAGATACCACGGGCCGGCCGTGGGGCAGAAGACGTTGAACTGGCGGACGTTGCACCAGACCTTGGCGCCGCTATCGACCTCGTAGTTGCCGACGACGAAGGCGTTGGCCTTGCCGGGAAGGGCCAGGAGCGACAGCCCCAGCCCGCAGGCCCAAAGGAGTTTTTTCATGGGAGTCTCGCGGGGAATGAGAGCCGGGCCGGGCGGAATCCCACCACGGGAGGGCGCGCCGGCGGCCTCAGGCAAGGATTCCCTCCGGGAAGCCGGGGGGCCAGCGGAAAGATGGCGGAAATGGCAAGCCGGGCAAGCGACGGGATGTTTTCCGCCGCATCACCCGCACGGGTGGCAGCGGGGCGAAGATCCGGCGCCCGCGGGTTGCCCCGCGGGCGCCGCCTGCCCTTGCAAAAGGGCCGGGGTGCCGGCTCAACGGCCGTACCAGTAGGACGGAACCTGAGTGGACGAATATCCCTGGTAGTAGCCGACGGGCTGATACCCCGTGTTGAAATACGGGTTGTAGCTTTGCGGGGCGGCGCCGGCAGTCACCGGAGCCATCGGGGCCGGGGCCGGGGCCGGGGTCGGCGCCGGCGCCTGGAACTGCTGCATCCCCTGGCCGGCCGCGTTGTAGTCCTGGCCGGGGGCGTAGCCGCCGGCGTAGCCGCCGTAGTTAGCGCCGTAGCCGGCGCCGTAGGGGGCCGGGCCGTAGGGGGCCGGAGCCGGGCCCTGCCCCACGGCGATGACGGGGGGCAGGTCCGGGCCGCCCGGGTACGGGGCACTGCGGTACAGGCCCCAGAAGAACCGGTTGCCGCCGCCGACCCAGCCCATGTTGACGCCGGCGCTGAACTTGAACTCGCTCCAGGCCGACGCCTCCTGCTGGCAGGCCATCGACACACACAGGGCCGCCAACGACGCGATCAAAAGCTTTTTCATGTCTCGAACCTTCTCTTTCTTGCTCTTCCAGCACCCAGGCCGCTTCTCACCGCGAGAGCTTGGTCGCCTGGCACTTGAATAATTCCACACGGCGACCTGGCCAGCCAGCAAAACTCTTCCAGGAGGGCAAATTGTTTCGCTTGCGGGATCTTTCCCGCCGTGAAATTGCACCGCGTAGAGAAAATGGTTCGATTGTGTAAAGTCGCACGGTGCGACGGCGGCCTTGAGAAAAAAACCGCGAAACCGCCGGATTGCTCTGGACAGCCAACGGCAGCCTCGCTCCGCGCCGCGGACGTCCGGCCCTTCACACTTGAGGGCCTTGCGCTTGCGAACAACGGTGGCATCCCCTACCCAAGCCGCCAAATCACAGCGCCGGATGGCGCAGGTGGTGGCCGGTCGCCTGCTGGTAGGCGTGGGCAACGGCGAGGAGTTCGGTCTCGCCGTACAGCCGCCCGGTGAAGGTGATCGAGAAGGGCACCTCGCGGTCCCCCCCCTTGCGGAAGCCGTTGGGCAGCACCACGGTCGGGTGCCCGGTCAGGTTGGTCAGCAGCAGGTCGTCGCCGCCGACGTAGAGATCGAGCGGGGCCATCGTCTCTTCCATCTCCTGCATGAGCAGGGTGCGGATGCGGTTGGCGCGCAGGTACTCGACGGCCGGCACGAACTGGCCGCGGCGGAAGGTCTGCGGCCAGGAGTTGAGCCCCTCGGTGACGCCGGCCCGGGTCAGGTCGTCGAAGGCCGCCGCCGCCTCGGTGTCGAGGATCATCACCATCGCCCCGAGCGGGTATTTGGGGGGCAGCTTCAGCGACAGCAGCTTGACGCCGAGGTCGCGCAGCACGCGCAGGTCGTCGCGCTTGTCGGCCGGCGTGTCTCCCTCGATATAGCCGACCTTCAGTGTGCGCAGATCGCGCGGGCAGGGCCAGGAGAACGGGCGGTCCACGGCGCTGGCGTCGAGGCCGTCGAAGCCGTGGATGGCGCCAAAGACGAGGGCGCAGTCCTCGACGGAGCGGGCGATGGGGCCGAGCTTGTCCATGCTCCACGACAGGGTCATGCAGCCGTGGCGGCTGACGCGGCCGAAGGTCGGCCGCAGACCCGTGGCGCCGCAGCGCGTGCAGGGCGACACGATGCTGCCGAGCGTCTCGCTGCCCAGGGCGAAGCCGACCAGGCCGGCGACGGCGGCCGACGCCGAGCCGGCCGACGAACCGCTCGACCCCTGCCTGGGATCCCATGGGTTGCGCGTCATGCCGCCGAACCACTGGTCGCCCATCGCCAAGGCCCCGAGCGTCAACTTGGCGACGAGGACGGCGCCCGCGTCCTCCAGGCGGCGGGCGACCGTCGCCTTGACGTCCAGCGCCTGCTCCTTGAACGGCGCCGCCCCCCAGGTGGTCTTGTAGCCGGGGTAGCCGATGAGGTCCTTCGCCCCCCACGGGATGCCGTGCAGCGGCCCGCGGTAGCGGCCCGCGGCGATCTCGCGGTCGGCCTGTTCCGCCTGCTTGACGGCCAGCTCGTCGGTCAGGGTGACGACGCAGTGCAGGGCCGGGTCGTGCTTCTTGAGTCGTTCGAGATAGAGTTTGGTCAATTCGACCGACGACACCTGCCGGTTGCGGACCAGCGCCGCCAGCGACGTGACGGGGAGGAAGGCGAGGTCGTCGGCCGCGTCGGGCTTCCTGGGGGCGGCGCGTGCGGTCGGCTCGACGGTGCCGCGGCGACCGTCTCGACTCGGCGGCAGCCAGGGGGCCGGCTGAAAGGCGAGGGCCGGCGGGACGTGATTGGGCAGCTTGACGGCGCGCATCGTCTTGAACTGGCGCAGCGACCGCGTCAGCGACCCGGCCAGCGCCTTGCGGTCGGCCTCGGCCAGCTTCAGGCCGGCGATCCATTCGGCCTGCTCGATCATTTCCGGGGTGACGGTGACGGCCTTGTCGGCCTCCGCGGCGAGGGCGCGCTGGAAGACGGCCGAGCCGACGCCGAGGCCGGCCAGGACCGTGAGGATGTGGCGCTGTGTCGGGGCGGCTTCGGGAATGGTATCGGCGGCCCGGTCGTCGCTGGTCATGGGTGGTCCTCGGGACAGGGGGTGACGCGGGATCGCACGCCGTTTGGAGCGACAATCCGCTACCCGTCGAGCCTGCGGTCCGCTACAGTAGAAGTACGAGGAACCGCCGCAACTCGCTACCCGCTGGTTCGCCGGTTCCCCCCTGCCTGCCGACCTGCCGCCTTGTGCTCTGCCCACACCTGAGGAGGAATGTGCCGTGCTGACGCTTTGGGGCGCCAAGCGCCAATTCTGTGACCGGATCAATCGTCGTGATTTCCTCCGGGTTGGGGCTTTGGGCCTCGGCGGGCTGACGCTGCCGGACATCCTGCGCCTGCGGGCCCAGGGCAGCTCCGCGTCGTCGCCGCGTGCCGTTATCATGATCTGCCTGGCGGGTGGCCCGAGTCACATGGACACCTACGATCTCAAGCCGAACGCCCCGGCCGACTTCCGCGGCGAGTTCAAGCCGATCAGGACCAATGTCCCCGGCTTCGACCTGTGCGAGCACATGCCGATGCAGGCGAAGATCGCCGACAAGCTGGCCCTGGTCCGCACGGTGCAGTTCGTCGAGCCGATGCAGCACGAGCTGGAAGAGGTTTATACGGGATTCCCCAAGTCGGCGAAGCGGCCGTCGTTCGGCTCGGTCGTCAGCCGCTTCCGCGGCGGCGACAGCAAACTGCCGTCCTACGTCAGCCTGGACTACAGCGAGGGCACCACCGCCTACGAGAGCCCGCAGTACGTCGGGGCGGCGCACCGGGCGCTGCACCTGGCCGGCACCGCGGGCGTCCGCAACCTCAGCCTGCCGTGGTACATGAAGCGGGCACGCGTGGACGATCGCCGAGAGCTATTGCAGACCTTCGACACGTTTCGCCGCGACATCGACACGCGCCACGAGAGCCGCGACATGGACGCCTATACGGCCCGGGCTTTCGACATCTTCACCTCGCCCAGGGCCCGCGAGGCGTTCGACATCAGCCGCGAGCCGGATCGGGTTCTCGACCGCTACGGCAGGAAGGACGACAAGTACATCTACGTCGGCACCAAGGCGGACTCGCCGTGGGAAGGGCACAAGTTCCTGCTGGCGCGGCGGCTGGTCGAGGCCGGCGTTCCGGTGGTGACGCTGCGGGCAGGCGGCTGGGACCACCACGGCAACGTCGTGTCGTCGTTCGGCGGGACCATCTTTATTAGCCTGCGCTCGGCGCTGCCGCTGCTGGACCGGTCGATTCACGCCCTGGTCACCGACCTGCACGAGCGCGGGCTGGACAAGGAGGTGGTGGTGCTGATCTGGGGCGAGTTCGGGCGCACGCCGAAGATCTCGCAGAACGGCCGCGACCACTGGCCGGACACCGGCTTCGCCCTCTTCGCCGGGGCGGTCAAGACGGGGCAGGTCATCGGCGAGACCGACAGCCGCGGTGAACGGCCGAAGAACCGGGGCGTCGGCGCTCAGAACGTGATCGGTACGCTCTACCACGCGCTGGGCATCGACCCGAAGCAGAAACTGAACGACTTCACGGGGCGGCCGACGCAGCTGCTCGACGATGGCGATCCCATCCCCGAGCTGGTGGGGTGACGACCCTGCTCGTCGATTACTCCGGCAAGAAAGACCCTCAGAGTCCGTTGCGCAAGCCGCTTGCGGCTTCGCAGGAAAGATTGCGAAGCCGCAAGCGGCTTGCGGAACAGACTCGCACACAAGCCTGAGGCACCAGCGAAGGATGCCGTTGCCCCTTCAATTCCTCCTGGGCTATTGAAGGTCGAGTGAGGGCAAGACTCCCCGGCACGCCCTACGCGACGGCAGCAGGAACGCGGCCTGGCAACACTTCCGGGGGGTACGGAGTACCGAGTACCGAGTACGCGGCATCCACGGCGCGGTGCCTGGCTGGCGCTGCTCCGTACTCCGTACTCCGTACTCCGTACTCCGTACTCCGTGCCCCCGGAACACTTGCCGCGCCCGCAGGAACGCAGCGGGCCGATTCCTTTTGCAAAGGCGACGACTCTCCTTTACAATCGGCGGGGTGCCGTACACCTCTGGCCCGCTGTCCGTGGAGAGTCGCCGTGCCCGAACTGCCCCTCCATCCGACCGAACCGCTTCCCACCCAGCCGGCCGTGCCGCCGCAGGCCAACGGTACGCCCCCCTGGCAGCGCCTCCGTTGCCCGCACTGCCACAACCCCATCCAGCTGGGCGACGGCCATTCCGATGACGTCCTGTGCCCGGCCTGCGGCACCGCCTTCCGGACGCGCGAGGCCCGGCCCACCGTCAGCGCCGCGCCGATGCGGCCTTTGGGCAAGTTCCAGCTGCTGGAGCGCGTCGGCGTCGGCGGCTTCGGCGCCGTCTGGAAGGCGCGCGACACGTCGCTAGACCGCATCGTGGCCCTGAAGTTCCCGCACAGCGGCCTGCTCACGGCGGCGGACGAGTTGGAGCGCTTCCAGCGTGAGGCCCGGGCGGCGGCCCAGCTGCGGCACCCCGGCATCGTGCCGGTCTATGAGGTGCTGATGCTGGACGGCCTGCCGACCATCGTCAGCGACTTCGTCACCGGCGTGCCCCTCAAGGACCTGATGGAAACCCGCCGCCTGACCGCTCAGGAGTCGGCGACGCTGCTGGCCGCCGCCGCGGATGCCGTCCATTACGCCCACACGATGGGCGTTGTACATCGCGACCTGAAGCCGGCCAACATCATCGTCCCCTACGGCCCCGACCCGTCGGCCCCGTCCGTCCGGCAGGTGCCGCAGTTGGGGCGGCCGCTGCTGATGGACTTCGGCCTGGCGCTGCGGAGCGAGGCCGAGGTGACCATGACGCAGGACGGGCACGTGCTGGGCACGCCCGCCTACATGAGTCCCGAGCAGGCGTCCGGCCGCAGCCACCAGGCCGACGCCCGCAGCGACGTCTGGGGCCTCGGCGTGGTGCTGTACGAATTGCTGATCGGCGAGTTGCCCTTCCGCGGCAGCAAGATCATGATGCTCATGCAGGTCATAAACGACGAGCCCAAGGCGCCGCGCCGCCTCGACGGCCACATCCCGCGCGACCTGGAGACCGTCTGCCTGAAATGTCTTCAGAAGGAGCCGGCCAAGCGCTACCCGACGGCGGCGGACCTGTCGGCCGACCTGCGCCGCTTCCTCAACGACGAGCCGGTGCTGGCGCGGCGCGTGGGGAAGGGGGAGCGCTTGTGGCGCTGGTGCCGCCGCTACCCGGCCGTGGCGGGCCTGCTGGCGACGGTGGCGCTGCTGCTGATCGCGGGGACGACGGTCTCGACGTACTTCGCCCTCCAGGCGGACCGGCGGGCCGACGAGGCGGAGAAGAGTGCCAAAGAGGCGCGGGAGAACGGGGCGGAGGCGCGGACACGAGAGAAGGAAGCGGAAGAGGCGCGGGAGGAGGCGCAGGTGGCGCTGGCCCGCAGCTGGGTCGGCCCTCTCGGGTTGCGGGATAACGAGCCGCTCATCGATGCGGAGATCACGGCCCTGTGGCAACTTGCGGAGAACCGCGGCGAACGACAATGGTATCGGTTCATTCACGAAGCGCTGCGTACTCCGGAGACTACCCGCCAGCTGAGGAATCAGGCCGGGCCCGCGCTTCATGCGACGATTGGCCTGGACCCCGAACGGCGTGCGGTCGTGGAGCGACTGCTGCTGGAACGGCTGCAGGATACCACGCTGGGGGAGGACCAGCGAACGGACCTGGCTTTGGCGGCCGTCGCCCTGGAGAAGCAAACGCCCGCGTCCGCCGCCGCCGTCGCCGCCGTCCTCGCCCAGGCCATGAGCCAGGCCACCGACGCCAACGCCTTGTCTGCGCTGGGGCAGGGCCTGTCGGCGGTGGCGGCGCGGCTGGAGCCGAAGGAGGCCGCTGCCACGACCGCCGTCCTCGCCCAGGCCATAAGCAAGACCAACGATGCAACCGCTCTGCGTTCGCTGGCGGAGGGCCTGTCGGCGCTAGCGGCGCGGCTGGAGCCCAGGGAGGCCACCGCCACGGCCCCGGTCCTGGTCCAGGCCATGAGCAAGACCAACGACGCCCACGCCCTGCGTTCGCTGGCGGAGGGCCTGTCGGCGGTGGCGGCGCGCATGGAGCCCAAGGAGGCCGCCGCCACCCTTGCCCAGGCCATGAGCAAGACCACCGACGCCGCCGCCCTGTCTGCACTGGCGGGGGGCCTGTCGGCGGTGGCCACACGGCTGGAGCCCAAGGACGCCGCTGCCGTCGCCGCCGACCTTGCCCAGGCCATGAGCAAGACCACCAACGCCAACGCCCTCTCTGCGCTGGCGCAGGGCCTGTCGGCGGTGGCGGCGCGCATGGAGCCGAAGGAGGCCGCTGCCACGGCCGCCGTCCTCGCCCAGGCCATAAGCAAGACCACCGACGCCAACGCCCTGCCTGCGCTGGCGGAGGGCCTGTCGGCGCTGGCGGCGCGGCTGGAGCCGAGGGAGGCCGCCCGCGTCAGCGCCGAGGCCGCAGTTGTCCTCGCCCAGGCCATGAGCAAGACCAACGACGCCAACGCCCTGCGTTCGCTGGCGGGGGGCCTGTCGGCGTTGGCGGCGCGGCTGGAGCCGAAGGAGGCCGCCGCCGTCCTTGCCCAGGCCATGAGCCAGACCACCGACGCCAACGCCCTGTCTGCACTGGGGCAGGGCCTGTCGGCGGTGGCGGCGCGCATGGGGCCCAAGGAGGCCGCTGGCACGGCCGCCGTCCTCGCCCAGGCCATAAGCAAGACCACCGACGCCAACGCCCTGTCTGCGCTGGGGCAGGGCCTGTCGGCGGTGGCGGCGCGGCTGGAGCCGAAGGAGGCCGCTGCCACGACCGCCGCCCTCGCTCAGACCATGAGCAAGACCCTCGACGAAAACGCCCTGCGTTGGCTGGCGGGGGGCCTGTCGGCGGTGGCGGCGCGCATGGAGCCCAAGGACGCCGGCCGTGTCAGCGCGGAGGCCGCCGCCGTCCTCGAACAGGCCATGAGCCAGACCACCGACGCCTACGCCCTGAATCAGCTGGCGCGGGCCCTGTCGGCGGTGGCGGCGCGGCTGGAGGCCAAGGGGGCCGCCCGCGCCAGCGCTGAGGCTGCCGCGGTCCTTGCCCAGGCCATGAGCAAGACCACCGACGCCTACTACGGCTTTGTCATCTGGGGTGGACGTGCGTATAATGAGGTATGAAGACAACAAAGCGTGTCCCTCTCGCGCCGGGCGAACCGATGCCTGCGCTGGACGATTTTCTGCGCCCCTTCCACGTCCACTTCGCCCGTTCCGAGG
>DATFNV010000082.1:0-4160 GCA_035266225.1 Gemmataceae bacterium | reverse complement strand
CACCATCTCGGGCAGCAACTTCACGGGGGCGGGGTCGGTTCTCTTTGGGGGCCTCGCGGCCACCAGCTTTACGGTGAACACGGACGGCTCCATCACGGCGGTCGCCCCCGCCCACTTCGTCGGCACCGTGGACATCACCGTGACGACGAGTTCCGGGACGTCAGCCACCTCGTCCGCCGATGACTTCACCTACACCTGAGAGCGACCGGCTGGTTCCGGTCGGTGACGGGGCGACGGTTGGGTCGCGATCACGCACGCCGCTTCTGACCCACGATCTGGCCCAGTGGCTGGAAGAGATACGCAGCCGCAGGTGGGGATGTCCTCCACCTGCGGGTGCTTCGTTTTTCGCCGTCCGGGTAATACTCTTCACGCGGCAAGCCGGTCGGACGACCTCAATCGGCCTTCCCGACCGAAATCGTCCGCTCGATCCGAATTAATACTCCGACGAGGAAGACCCTCACACAGGCTTGTGGTGCCAGCGAAGGTTGGCTGGCCCCTTCGCTGGCGCCTCAGGCTTGTGGCGCCGGCCAAGGTTCACCAGGGCAAGGCCCCGTCCCGTTTGGTGCTCGCAGAGCGGAGCGGCCTCCGCAACCGAGCAGGGGCGAACTCGAACAAGGCCGTGTCGTCCGAGCCCATCCGCACGGCGTCCCGAGTGTCAGATCGTCCGCACGAGCGTCGTCCGGGAGGTCGCGACGGCGTTGTCCTTCACGAAGGCGGCCGGCAGTTGCGTCAGGCTCGTTTCAATACTTGCCGCAACTTGCGCGCCAGCGCGTCCGGGGTCAACGGCTCATTCAGGGAACCACGCAGGCCCTGGAGGCTCGGGCGGCGGCGCGGAAAAAGAAGGGCACCCCTCCCGGGGGTGAGGAGGGGTGCCCTTTGACGGGGTGTTTGCGGGGAGTTCGGCAGGATTCGGATGGGTCGCAAGGCATGTGAGGCGGGTCGTCATTCAGACCACGGCCGACGGGGGAGACGGCCCTGGCCCAACGACCCCACAATCGCGCGGCCACCAGCCGGGGCCGTCGGGGGAGACGACGGCCCCGGCTTGACCAGACGGGGGAGGCCCGGCGTTTGGGGGAAACGACCGGGCTTGGTCCGATCAGGGTGACACATCAGGCTCTCGTCGTGGCGGCCGCTTTCGCAACCGCTTGACGCCGGGAAAGTAAAGCAATCACGATGCCAAAGTCCCGGCGCCGCCGCCGCGATTCGGCATCAACTCCTTGTCCAATAACGACTTGAGGAAAAAATGCACACACCGCCGGCCCGGCCCGTTGTAAGATGTCGTCAGCGGCGGCGGGAAACTTTTGTAATTCTGGCCAGAATTCTTGTAAAAAGCTCCCATCCCAAGGTTACAACCCATGCCACACGACGCGCTGGCCCAGGAGTTATACGCGGAACTTTGTCGCATCCCCCTGATCGACCCGCATTCGCACATCGACCCACACCGCCCCGTCGCGCGCGGCCTCGACGACATCCTGGGCTACCACTACTACACGGAGCTGGCCCATTCCGCCGGCATGTCGCAGGCGCCGCTGGCGAAGGAGGTGTCGCCCCGCGAGCGCGTCCGCGCCATCCTGGGCCACGTGGACCGCTTCGACAACACGGCGCAGTACGGCTGGTTCCTGGAGATCGCCCGGACGTTCCTCGGCTTCGAGGGCGACCGCGTCACCGCCGCCGACTGCGACTGGCTGTGCGACGCCGCCGAGCGCGTCTTCGCCCAGCCGGACTGGGAGGAGCAGGTCTTCCGCCGCAGCAACCTGGAGAGCATCTTCCTCACCAACGAGTTCGACGATCCGCTGACGGGGTTTGACACGAAGCGCTACGTGCCGTGCCTGCGGACCGACGCGCTGGTGTTTCAACTCGATCACCCAGAGGTGCGGCAGCGACTTGGGAAGGCGACCGGAGTTGAAGTCGGCGACGTGCTATCGTTCCGACGGGCGATTCAGCGGCTTTTTCAGCACTTCACCGAGAAAGGGGCGCGGGCCTGTGCAATCTCGCTCCCGCCGTGGTTCTATCCGAGGCCGATGGATGAGGGGTGGAATACGAGTGGGATTGAAACCGCATTGAGGATAACCGAGCCTCGCCCTGTGTGGCCGGGACGCGATGTCACAGCATATGCCGTCTTCTTTCTTCTGGCCGAGCACTGCCGCGAGTTCAAGCTGCCCTTCGATCTCATGATCGGCGTCAACCGCCGCGTCTACGAGAACGGCGTGTACCAGGGACAGGACCTCTTCGATCAACGCATCTCGCTGTTCGATTACCGTGAACTGTTTAACGCCTTCCCCGAGGTCACCTTCTGCATCTCGGTCCTGTCGAGTGGGCAGAACCAGGAGCTGGCGAGCTACAGCTGGATCTTCCCCAACGTCGTCACCAGCGGCCACTGGTGGTACTCGAACATCCCGGTCCACATCGAGCACGACCTGCGCGCCCGCCTTCAGGCGGTGCCGAAGACCAAGCAGCTCGGCTACTACAGCGACGCCTACAAGCTCGAGTTCGTGCTGCCGAAGTTCAACATGTACCGGCGCATCCTGGCGCGCGTCCTCGCCGACGACTTCGTCCGGCCGGGCGTCTACAGCGCGGAGCGGGCGCTGGACTTCGCCCGCCTGCTGCTGCGCGAGAACGTGCGGAGCATCTTCCGCGTCTGACGGCGCGGGGTCATTTCCCCGCCCCGCACCAACGCCGGGCCGGTAAGCTGTGTTGAAGAGGTAGGACACGGACACGCCGGAGAAGACAAAACTCGACCCGTCGGCGCAAGTCGGTGCCCGGCCGTCGTTCTCACCTTCAGCGGGATTGTCGAACCTGCACAGGACATCGCCTGTGCGGGCGGCGCGGCCGGCGGGTTCCGGGAAAAACCTGACGGTTGGCGACTTTTTCGTAGTGTGGAAAAGACGTCTGCCACTACAATATCCAGCTACCGACTATTCGGCTGAGCGCTTCCGAGGCAGGATCACTCAGTATCTTCGTGACAAGGGGTCTGGCCAATGTTAACAGTCCGCCGGCTTATCGCCGTGGGCGGCATCTTCATGCTCGCGGCGGTTTTCACCAGTGCCTACGTCCTGGGCGAGCCCGCCCGCGACGCCAAGCGGTCCAGGCCGGACGAGAAGGCGGCCAAGGACTCCGACTTCGTCACCGACGACGCGACGGCCTCGCGCTTCGGCGGCACCCCGCTGCTCCTCTACCAGACCAAGGAGGGCGACCGCCTCTTCGCCCTCCAGGTCCAGCCGGTCCTGGCGGCCGCCAAGGCCAGGCCGCGCGACCTCGTCGTCCTGGTGGACACCACCGCCAGCCAGGCCGGCGGCCACCTCCTCACGGCCCAAAAGCTCGTCGAGGCGCTCGTGGCCAAGCTCGGCGACGACGACCGCGTTCTGCTCCGCACCGTCAACATCAAGAGCGCCGACCTCAGCCGCGGCTTCCAGCCGGCCCGCAAGCTCGACGCCGCCCTCGCCGCCCTCCGCAACGAGCTGCCGATGGGGGCCGCCGACCTGCCGACCGCCCTCAAGGAGGCCGTCAAGTCCTTCGACGGCGCCAGGGACCGCCAGAAGGCCATCGTCTACCTCGGCGATGGCATGAGCATCCGCAACCCCCTGGGGCCGACCGACGTGCCGGCCCTGGCCGACGCGATGCTGCAGGACCACATCGCCTTCGTCCCCGTGCCGGTCGGGCCGCGCCTTGACCCCACCACGCTGCACGGACTGGCCAGCCGCACCGGCGGTGCCGCCGTCCGCCTCAGCGCCAAGGCGGAAATGGCCACCCTCGCCAAGGATGTGCTCGACACCCTGGCCGTGCCCGTCCTGTATGGCGCCAGCATCGAGTTGCCCGCCGAAGTGGCCGACCACTACCCCACCAAGTTGCCGCCCCTGCGCGGCGACGCCCCGACCCTGCTCGTCGGCCACATCAAGCCCACCAACAAGAAGCTGACCTACACCCTCAAGGGCACAATGGATGGCCAGGAGCTGACCAGGAACGTCGAGCTGGACGTGCCGGCCCCCGACGGCGATCACTTCTTCCTGGCGGGCATGGTCCGCCAGTGGCAGAACGCCAAGGACCAGCCGGCGCTGATCCGCGCCGACCGGGCCCTCGCCTTCGCCCTGGAGCAGAACCAGCTGGCTAGCGGCGATCTGATGGCCCAGGGCGAGTGGGCGCTGCGCGAGAATCGCTACGAC
>DATFNV010000081.1:0-7345 GCA_035266225.1 Gemmataceae bacterium | reverse complement strand
CCGCAAGGCGTCGATGCACTCCAGTTCCACGGCGTAGGGGTCGGCCGGCTCCGCCGCCACCGGCATCGCGCTGAGCGTGGCGACCCGGCCGAAGAGGCGCCAGTCCGGCCGCAGCGGCCGCAGCGCCGGCGGCAGGGCGCTCGTGCGGTGTCCCAGGGCGTCCAGCACGTCGGCCAGGACCGCGCTGTACAGGAGGTCCTTGTGCGGGGCGTAAGTGGTCCAGAGGTCGGTCATCGTGTCTCTCCCCCCGGGCCGCTTGCGGCTTGGCGCGAACGCCAAGCCGCAAGCGGCCCATCGACGGAGCCTACCGCGCCCCGCCTGGCCGGTCCATGACGGATTTGTTCTTGCGGACTGCCGCGGCGGGGCGATATGCTCAATATCTTCCGCGAATGGTGGCCGCAACGGGGTTCTTCCCCTTCGTGTAGGACCTGCCGCTTCTGTGAGGATCCCCCCATGGCGAAGATCGACTCCTATTACCCCCCCAGCCCCAAGAACGTGCCGCCCGACCTCACCCAACCCACCTGCGAGTACAAAACGCGCGTCGTCCTGATCCTCTTCAGCCTCATCTTCTCGTTCTGCCTCTACCTGGGACTGACCCTCGGCTCGCTGGCCGTCGTTATCCTGCCGCTCGTCTTCATCAAGGAATTGTCCTGCTTCGGGCTCATCTTCACCGTCCCGGCGTTGTTGTTCTTCCTCTTCCTCGTCAAGGGCTTCTTCAAGACCCGACGGCGCGAGCGCAGCGTCCGCGTCGAGGTGACCGAGGAAGACCAGCCGCTGCTGTTCGCCTTCATCGAGCGGCTGTGCGAAGAGACGGGGGCGCCGCGGCCGCGCAAGGTCTACATCTCCCACGAGGTCAACGCCGCCGTCATCACCCACACTGGCATCTCGAGCTTGTTCTGGCCCACCGGCAAGGACCTGCTCATCGGCCTGGGCCTGGTCAGCGTGCTCAACCTCAGCGAGTTCAAGTCGGTACTCGCCCACGAGTTCGGCCACTTCGCCCAGAAGAGCACGCGACTCGGCGGCTACGTCTACATGGCCAACGGCATCATCTACGACCTCGTCTTCAGCCGCGACTGGTTCGACGAGGTCATCGAGCGCCTGAAGCGCGTCCGCAACTACAACAACACCCCCAACCTCATCACGGCAGTAGGCTGGACAATCTTTGGCCTCATGTGGCTGCTGCGCAAGGTGCTCGAAGGCGCCTTCTTCCTCATCAACCTCTTGCACCTGTCGTTGTCGCGGCAAATGGAGTTCAACGCCGACCTGGTGGCCGTCAGCGTCGCCGGCAGCGACGCCGGCATCCACGGCCTCTATCGCCTGACGCAGAGTGACGTCTTCTTCGACCAGATGATGCGCGACCTGCACATCACCTGGGACCACAAGCTCTACACCGCCGACCTGTTCTTCCACCTCAACCACGCCGCCAACTACGTCCGCAAACAGAAAAAGGACCCGCGCCTCGGCCTGCCGCCGCCGCTCCCCGAGGACGTACGCGAGACCCCCGACCTGTTCCAGGCCGAGGACAAGGGCACGCCGCAAATGTGGTCCACCCACCCCTCGAACTACGACCGCGAACAGAACGCCAAGGGATACTACATCCGCACCAAGCTCGATGAACGATCCGCCTGGGTGCTCTTCAAGGACCCGCAGGCGCTGCGAGAGGAGATCACCTATCGCCTGTATCGCTACATGAAGCTCGTCAAGAAGGACCGGCAGCTCAACGACCCCGAGGAGGTGCAGGCGTTCATCGACGACGAGCACACCGAGACGACCTACGACCCGCGCTACCACGGGCTGTACGACGCCCGCTACATCGAGATCGAGGACCTCGACGAGCTGTTGGACGAGGCCAAGAAGGCCGCCTGGGACGAGGGCCGGCTCGAGCGCGTCCACCTGAAGCTGTACGACAACGAGCTGAAGGAGTGGATGGAGGGCCGCAAGAACCGCGTCGAGGAGTACAACCTGCTCAGCGGCCTGGTCAGCGGCGAGCTGGAGCTGAAGGAAGACGAGCTGGAATTCCGCGGCCGACACTACGACATCCGCGAGTCCAAGCGCCTGCTGAAGAAAGTGGACAAGGAGATGGAGGAGGACCGGCAGTACTTCTCGGGCCTGGACCGCCGGGCCTTCCTCGTCTACTACCAGATGGGGATGCAAATCGACGAGAAGCTGCGCAAGGAACTGTTCAAGCGCTACGACTTCCACCTGACCTGCCAGGACATGCTGCGCAAGCTGAGCGCCGAGAAGGCGCACATGGAGGCGGTGCTGGCCATGGTAGCCCGCCGGCAGCAGCCGCTGGAGCACCACGAGTTCCGGGCCGCCCTGAAGGCGTGTCGCGACGCCCAGAAGTCGCTGAAAAAGGTGCTGACCACCGCCGACGACCTGCCCATGCCCGACATGGCCAACATGAAGAAGGGTAAGCCGGTCGGCCACTTCCTCCTCGACAAGAAGATGGTGCATTCGCTCGACTCCGACGAGTCGAGCGTGTCGCCGCAGTGGATCAACGCCCTGATGTCGCAGTTGAGCGAGGTGAAAGCGAAGTTGATGCGCATCCACTTTAAGAGCCTGGGCGGCATGCTGATCTTGCAGGACCGCATCCATCAGAAGTGGCGGGAGCACCTCGCGGCGATGCCGACCGTGCAGGCCGTCACCGAGGAGCCGGTCGGGGGCAAGCCGGCGCCGCTGGCCCCGAGCGTGTCGGCGAAGTCCGCCAGCGCGGCCCAGGGCGAGGACGTGATTCGTCGCGAGCGGACGGCGGCGCCCCCGGGCGCACAACAGGCGGCGGCGAAACTCGCCCAGGCCACCACCCCCAGCAAGCCGCCCGCGCCGCCGCAGAAGAAGACGTAAGCCGCGTCGGACGGGCACGGGCAGGGGCACGGGCACGGGCAGGGGACCCATCCCGTGCCCGTGCCCCTGCCCGTGCCCGTGCCCGATGGAGTCGAGATCAGTGTCGGACGCACGGCATTTTTTCGACGTTGTGGGAACTTCGTCCGCGGCGCCCGCGTCTCAGACTGCAATGGCTTTCCTCCCCGGTAGCGCGGAGGAAACCATTGTCTTGACAACGCTTGCGACGCGAGTGACACTGGGTTAACGCACCGAACTCCGGAATGCCGAGACGGCGCCGAGACGGCGTGACCACAAGGGGGATGATATGTCGAGCGGTGATCGTAGGGGCCTCGATCGGCGGCACTTCCTCAAGCACCTGGCGGCCATGAGCGCCCTGGCGGGCAGCGCCAATCTCTTCGTGCAGGGACTGCGGGCGGCCGCCCCCGAACTGAAAAAACAGGGCAAGAGCCTCGTCATTCTCTGGATGGGCGGCGGGCCCAGCCACATGGACCTCTGGGACCTCAAGCCCGGTCAGCCGACCGGCGGCGACTTCAAGCCGATCAAGACCGCCGTCGAGGGCATCGAGATCAGCGAGGTCCTGCCGACCGTCGCCGGGCAGTTCAAGAACCTCAGCATCATCCGCTCGCTTCAGAGCAACGAGGGCAGCCACGAGCGCGGCACCACCCTCATGAACACCGGACGGTTGCCCAACCCGGTCGTGCAGTACCCGCACGTCGGTGCCGTCGCCGGCTCCCTGCTCGCGGCCAAGGAGCTGGCCCTGCCCGCCTTCATCGGCGTCGGCGGCACCGCCCAGCGCATCGGCCCCGGCTTCCTCGGCATGACCAACGCTCCATTCACCGTCCAGAACCCCGGCCAGCCGCCGCAGAACATCAAGGCACCGGACGCCCTCGGCCGCGACAGGGAACTGGAGGATCGCGTCAACCGTCGCCGGCGCCTCTTCTACGCCATCGAGGAGCGCTTCAACCAGTCGCAGTTCCCGCAGGTCCCGGTCAAGATGGGCGAAGGGGAGGAGGAGAAACGGCTGGAGGAGTATCGCAACCTCAACTCTGCCGGCCAGGCGCACCAGGACGTCTACAAGAAGGCGTTCGACCTGACCATCTCGCCGCTGCGCAACATCTTTGAAGTGACGAAGGGCGAGTCGAAGAAGGTCATCGACGAGTACGGCGGCGACCGCAACCAGTTCGGCATGGGCTGCCTGCTGGCCCGCCGCCTGGTCGAGAAGGGCGTCAGCTGCGTCGAGGTGGACCTCGGCGGCTGGGACAACCACGGCAACATCTTCCCTACCATCCGCAACGGCAACGGCCCGCGCCTCGACAAGGGCATGGGCACGCTGGTCAAGGAACTGGTCGAGCGCGGCCTGTGGAAGAACACCGTCCTGGTATGGATGGGCGAGTTCGGCCGGACGCCGCGCATCAACCAGGGGGCCGGCCGCGACCACTGGGGCCGCTGCTGGTCGGTCGTGGTCGGCGGCGGCTCGATCAAGGGCGGCCAGGTCTACGGCGCCACCAACGAGGACGGCACCGACATCCTGGATCCGGACAAGTACAAGGTGAAGGTCGGCGACCTGTTCGCCACCCTCTTCAAGGGCCTCGGCCTCGACCCTTCCACCCGCATCCGCGACAACCTGGGCCGGCCCGGTCCCCTCGCCGACGGCGAGCCGATCAAGGACCTGGTGTAAGCCTTTGTTCCCGAACGACTTCCGCGCCGCTTGCGGCTTCGCATGCCCTGCGAAGCCGCAAGCGGCCTTGTCGTTGGCCGGTTGCTCCGATTATTCCGCTCCCGTTCTGGCCCCTCGGCGCTGTCGCCTCCTTTACTCACGACCTCCCGTCTTACATACTTTTCCTATCGTCTCCAAGCTGGCTATTCTGCCGGACCGGAGCGTCTCACTTCCGCGGACGAGAAGGAGAAGAGCGCATGTACAGTGTTGTTCTACTGGCCGCGCTATCGGGCGGCAGCCACTCTCCCAGCTGGTTGTTTACCGGGCACCCGGCCCCCTATCCCTACAACGTAAGCACGACCTGCACGGGGTGTTACGGCGGTTCCTACTACGGCGCCCCGTACTGTGCCTGCACCGGTTGCTACGGTCTTTGTTGGGGGGGGGACGGCGGCTCCTTCGGCTGCTACGGCGGGCGCTGGGGCACCGGGCTCGACTACAACTGCTTCGGCTGTCACGGTTGCTACGGCTGCTACGCCTCGTTCAGCTGCGGCGGCTACAACCCCTACGGCATCCAGGCCACCGTCCCGGAGGTGGTCCCGCCGCCGAAGGTCGATGAGAACAAGGGCGGCAGCGGCAGCAGTTCCGTGGCACCCGATCGCGCCAGGGTGATCGTGCAGGTCCCGGCCGACGCGAAACTGTACTTCGACGACCAGCCCATCAAAGCCGGTCGCGAGAACCAGTCGTTCAGCACGCCACGGTTGGAACGCGGTCAGGCCTACTACTACGACGTGCGCGCCGAGGCGGTGCGCGACGGCCAAACCGTCGTGGAGCGCAAGCGCCTGGTGGTGCGGGCCGGGCAGCAGGTGGGCGTCACCTTCCCTAAGCTCGACACGCCACCCAGCGGCATCGCGGCGGCCGACGCGAAGTTCGGCCGCTGAGCCTTCGCTCCCCACGCAGCCATTCCCCCCGAACCCGGGCCGTCCATTCCCCCTGGCGGCCCGGGTCATTTCGTTTGCGCCGGCCGCGCCGGCCGCCCCATTTGTTAATTGACACGGCGTTGGGCACCACTTACGCTGAGACGTGGCATTCACATTGGGGGGACCCGCCCCTGGTCGCCGGCCCACTCCTGCCTCCCGGGCCGTTCGCCGCCAGGCCGCGCGGGCAATTACTAAAGGAGCCTTGCCATGTTCCGTATCCTCGGCCCTCGCAACAGGACTAATTGCGACGGCAGCACGCGCCGCGACTTCCTCAAAGTCGGCGCCCTTGGCCTGGGCGGCTTCGTGCTGCCCGACCTGCTCCGGGCCCGCGCGGCGGCCCGCGCCGCCGGCAAGACTGTCCGCAACACCTCGGTCGTCTGGCTGTGGCTCGGGGGCGGGCCGACACACATCGAAACCTTCGACCCGAAGATGAGCGCCCCCGCCGAGTTCCGCAGCATCGTCGGCTCGGTCAAGACGAACCTGCCCGGTGTCGAGGTCGGCGGCGTCTTCCCGAAGGTAGCGGGCCAGGCCGACCGGTGGGCCTTCGTCCGCTCCTTCGCTCACGACAACTCCGGCCACGGCGGCGGCACGCACTGGGTGATGACCGGCTACAACTTCCCGCCCGCCGACGCCGGCCTGCCGCAGATCAAGCCCGGCCTCGGCTCCATCCTGGCGCGGCACCGCGGCCCCAACAACCCGACGACCGGCCTGCCGACCTACGTCCGCCTTGGCGGCATCCTTGGCGACGGCCCGGCCTGGCTCGGCGCCGCCTACGCCCCCTTCGACACCGGCGGCAACGCCCGCAACAACATGAACCTGAGCGTGGCCGAGACGCGCCTGTCCGACCGCAAGACGCTTCTGAAGACTTTTGACACCCTCGACCGCGAGATCGACAAGAGCGGCCTGGTGCAGGGGCTCGACAGCTTTGAGACTCAGGCGTTCGACCTGATCAAGGGCAAGGCGCGCGAGGTCTTCGACGTCAGCCGCGAGTCGCCGCGGACGCGCGACCTGTACGGGGCCGGCCTGGGGCAACAGATGCTGATGGCCCGCCGGCTGTGCGAGGCGGGCGTCGGCTTCGTGACGATGCACTTCGGCGGCTGGGACATGCACGGGGCCATCGCCCAGGGCATGAAGGGCCTCGGGCCGCAGGTGGACCGTGCCTGCTCCGCCTTCGTCGAGGACTGCGGCGACCGCGGGTTGGACAACGACATCCTGCTGGTCATCACCGGCGAGTTCGGCCGTACGCCGCGGATCAACGGCGGCGCCGGCCGCGACCACTGGGCGCCGCTGTCCACGCTGGCGCTGTCCGGCGGCGGGCTGAAGATGGGCCAGGTCGTCGGCGAATCGACCGCCAAGGCCGAGGTGCCCAAGACGACGCCGGTCCGGCCGCAGGACCTGATGGCGACGGTGTTCCACGTGCTGGGCGTGCCGCAGGAGCTGCAGTACAAGGACCAGAGTGGCCGGCCCGTGTCGATGATCGACGGCGGCAAGCCGATCGCTGAACTGGTATAATGTGCCAGCCGTTTCGGAACGATTTCAAGGAGTTGGGGCAGACCGCCGGTCTGCCCCAACTCCTTGAAATCGTTCCGAAACGAAGCAACCCGAGACCAAACGATACAGAGGCTTGTCGCTTGTCCTGGTGAATCTTGGCCGGCGCCACAAGCCTGAGGCGCCAGCGGAAGCAAACAAAGGTGTCAGGAACGGAAGAAAACAAAGGTGTCAGGATCGAATGGCACTGTTGTCCGTAAACCATTGTTGCGCAATAGTTTACGGAAATAGATAAAACTATCATACGATACTGATTCTATGAATATCTCTGCAACGTCTATAGCCGGTCGCCTCAGCATTCTCGTCCCGGCTGCGGGCG
>DATFNV010000080.1:0-14861 GCA_035266225.1 Gemmataceae bacterium | reverse complement strand
GAGGTGCGTGAAAAAGCCCGTGAAATCGGCCCGTTACGCAAGGTCTCGTCCCGAAAAGCGTTCAGGAATTCCCGAAATGCTGGTTTTCGGCCGAATTCGGCGTGGTTGCAATCCGGGCCTCGCGTGTGGCCGTCGTTTTTTTGGTGATTTTTCATCCACCCGTACCGTCACATACGTTTTATCTCCGTAAAAACAATCGTTTGGTGCTAGTAAAGTGGCGTTCAGCCCGGACGGCCGGCGGATGGTGTCGGGTGGCGCAATCAGCACGGCACGAATCTGGGACCTTGAGACAGGCAAAGAGTTGCAGCGCTTTGAGGGTCACACGCGGTTAGTCTACGGCGTGGCTTTCAGTCCCGACGGCAAACGGGTGTTGTCGTCTGGCGCGGATAATACGATCCGTCTGTGGGAGGTAAGCACGGGCAAGGAAGTACATTGCTTCCGGGGCCATACGGGGGATGCGTTCGGCGGACTGGTCCTGGACGTGGCCTTCAGCCCGGACGGTCGGCGGGCGCTCTCGTGTGGAGGCGATAAGACAGTGCGGGTCTGGCAGCTGTACGTGGGGGATACTCGGTGAGAACCAGAAAAGGGGTCGGGAGTCGTTTACAGACCATGAAAACGACCGTGATAGTCCTTACTTAACGACCCCCGACCCCTTTTCTTTCTCAAGCCGTGGAACATCGGCAGCAGTGCTCCACGCACCGGAGGAGCGATGTCAGGTGGGTATCGAGGAACAGGTCTGACTCAGGCCGAAGTCGAGGCCATGACCGCTGACTTCCGGGCTGCCGGTGGTGTGGTGGATCAGAGCGTGGACGCCCAGCGGTATCTCCAGGCAAGAGGGGCAGGGGGGCTGACTCTCAACCGAGAAACGATCCTCCTGCCAGCGAACCCCACCAGAACTGCGGTGTTTGAGGAACTGGTCCATGCGGAGCGGTTTCGCAGAGGGGTGACGATTGAAGCTGGCAGAGGAGGGGTGCTTCAGTTCGAGGCAGAAGCGGCAGAAACATTGATCCGAAATCGACACGCCTGGCAGCTTCCAGCGGAGGAGGTGCGTCAGGTTATCGAGAACCTGCGGAACATCAGGGCCGAGTTGCAAAGACTCGGCGCAGGGCAATAGGGCAGCGTTATGACAAGAACTATCACCGACAAACTTGTTGCCACTGTCATCGAGGTCACGGACCTCGGCCAGCTTTTCCCGGCATCCGTCCTCAAGGGGCGGCTCGGCCTGGACGTTCGCATAGAGCGTGGATCGCTTTCAACCGGGAAGAAGGTGCGGCTGCACGGTCTGGGGTTGGAAGAAGAGGTGGAAATCATCGGCATCGAGATGCTGAGCAACCCCCATGACCCGAATGTGGTCCGTATCCTCTGTTCCAAGCCCAAGACGCTGGCCCTTCCAACTGGGAAGGTAGAGGGGTGGGTCATCGCAGAGCAGTAGCCACCCGGGAAGAGAAAAGGGGTCGTGCGTCGTTTCCGGATAGGTATAGGTCGAAAACGACCCCCGATTTCTTTTATTTCTGCGGCCCCGCTGGATGCTGCTCCCTCCGCACCTGCCACTCCGGTAGCACGCTGCCCTTTCAACCTCAGCCCACGCCAGTTTCTTCGCCCTACACTCCCACATTCCGGCACCTGAACTTTTTTTCACTTTTCTTGCAATTCGTCCTTGACGAATCGCAGTGTTGAAGCGTACACTTGTAAACATCACGGGAGCAGCCGGCGAGTCGTCCTCCCCGGCGCCCTTACCGTTCACTTTTCGCGCGGGTCGTTCCCCCCCGGACGCACCGCGGTTGATCGCACCGGGTCAACGCGCCGCGAGTCGCACCCGCGCCACCAGGAGCAACACCATGTCTTTCCGTTACCTCCTCGGACCGCTCTTCCCCGACCAGGCCCGCCGCTGGCAGGCCGACCGCGATGCCGGCCGCTGCCTCACCTTCGGCGCCCGCGGCGACCTCGACGTCCCCGTCGGCCCCGCCGACTCCTGGGACGACGTCCGCCGACGCCTGCCCCCCGGCTGGCGCCCCGACTTTGTCGCCCTCAACCTGGGTTACACCTTCATCCCGCCCAACCTCTGGTCGGCCCCCGTCCCGCTGGTCGGCCTGGCGCAGGATTGGAATCTCCTCTGGCACCATTACCGCCGGGCCCTCCGCCGCTGCGACCTCGTCCTCACCGACGTCCCCGGCGTCAATTTCCTTGCGCAGGCGGGCTTCCGCCACGTCCGACCCGCCAACCTGTTTGGCTGCGATCCCGAATGGCTCGACGGCCCCTGGCCCGTTGGCCCGCGGGATATCGACATCCTCTTTATCGGTAATTTGCACCCCGCCGTCCAGCGGGACCGCCTGTCCTGGCTGGGACGGCTGGCGCGCCTGGGCCGGCGCTGGAAGGTCGTCATCGCCACCGGGGTCTTCGGCGAGGACTACCGTACACTGCTGGGGCGGGCGCGGATCGTCTTCAACCGCTCCATCCGCGGCGAGTGCAACATGCGGGCGATGGAAGCGGCCGCGGCCGGCGCCCTGCTCTTCCAGGAGGCCGACAACTGCGAGGTGTCCAACTACTTCCGCCACCTGCGCGAGTGCATCCGCTATCGCGACGACGATCTGGAGGTCCGGCTGGAGCATTTCCTGACCCATGAAGACGCGCGCCAGGCCATCGCCGAGAGGGCGCGGCAGCGCTTGCGCGACTTCGGCCTGCCGGCGCTGTGGGGTCGGGCGCTGGGCACGGTCGCCACGGAGCGACACGAGATGAGGCAGCGGGCCGGCCGCCGCTTGTGCCCGGACGGGCGAGGGACTGACGAAGAGGACGCGCTGCTGGGCCGGACCTGGCAGGCGCTCTCCTGCGCCGGCGGCGGCGACCCCGGCCTGGCCGCCGACTTGGAGCGGGCGCTGGCGGCGCGCCCGGGGGCGGCGGCGCTGCACAACGCCCTGGGCGTGGTGCGGGCGCTGGCCGGGGCTCAGCCGGCGGCCCTCGCCGACCACTTCCGACGCGCTGTCGAGGCCGACCCCTTGCACCTCGTCGCCGCCCTGAACCTCGCCGACGTGCTGACCGACCTCTGCGACCGCGCCGCGGCGACTGACGGCGCCCGCCGGGCGTTGGCGGTGCTGGACCGGGCCGAGGCCCTGTCGCCCGCCGTGCTGGACGCGCCGTCCTACCCGCCAGGCTTCGACACGCTGCGCGTCGAGTGGGAGCGGGCGGCCTGGACCAACGCCGGGAGGCCGGCGGCGGAGGCCCGCGCCAAGCACGACCTGCTGCGCTGGCGAATCCACACGATCCTGGGCGAATTGACCGGCGACCTGGGCCACCACCGCGAGGCGGCTCTGGCCCGACCCGACTTGCCCGCCACCCGTGCGGCCCTGGGATGTGCCCTGGGCCGCGCCGGCCACCCCGCCGAGGCGGTGCCTCACTTGCGCCGGGCGGTGGCGGGCAACCCCTTTGACCGGCAGGCAGCGCGCGCCCTGTACCAGGCGCTGGGCGACGCCGGCGACCGCGACGGACAGGCGGCGCTGGCGTCCGACCGGCGCCTGCTGGCGCGCGCCGCCCCGGGAGCCGTGCCGGCCGAGCCGTGGTTCGCCGAGGCCGTAGCCGCAAGCGACCCGCTTGCAGGCTCTGCGGAAGCCAGCAAGCGGGCCGCTTGCGGCCACGGTAAGCAGGCCCGTTTCGAGTCGCTGGCCCTCGACGAGTTCCACCGCCGCTTCGGTGCCCCCAACACCAGTCGCGCCATCCACTCGTTCACCCCGCCGCAGGACACCCACGTCGTTCTGACGCTGCTCGCCCACGGCCGCGCCCGCCGCGTCCTGGAAGTCGGCACTGCGGCCGGCCACATGACCGCCAACCTCACCGAGTGGACGCCCGACGACGCACAGGTCTTCAGCCTCGGCGTCGTGGACGACCTGGCCGTGGCCACGCCGGCGCCGCAGCGCTCGGAGGACCCGCCGCGCGCCGAGTTCGGCCGCTTCGCCAACCACTTCGGCAAGGTCCACAAGGCCCAGTTCGTGACGGCCGACTCGCTGGCCTTTGACTTCGGCCGGCTGGGGCCCCTCGACTTCGCCTTCATCGACGGCGCTCACGACCGGCAGCACGTCCTCGGCGACACGCGCAAGGCGTACCGGGCGCTGTCGCCGGGCGGCTGTCTGGTGTGGCACGACTTCGACAGCCCGGTCGCCTGGGTCGAGGTGCGGCGGGCGCTGGAAGAAATCGACTTCGAGGAGACGATTTATCATGTGGCGGGGACCGGCGTTGCGTTCCTGCACAAGGGGGAAGGGGCCGACGACCGCGTAGCCGCAAGCGGCCCGCTTGCTGGCTCTGTGGTAGCCAGCAAGCGGGCCGCTTGCGGCTACGCGGTGGCCGTCACCTGGGAAGGTGTCCAGGATGAGATGCAGTCGCTGGCCCTGGTCAACCGGCAACTCTGTCTGCGGCTGATTCAGCGCGGACACGAAGTCTCCCTCCTCCCCCTCAACTTCCCGCCGGATCTGGGCGTTCCCCGTCTGCCGTTGCTGCCGCCCCTGGCCGCGCGCCTCCGCGCCCCGCTCAGCCAGCCGTGCCAGGTCCACGTCCGTCACGGCTGGCCGCCGGACTTCACACCTCCGCCGGTTGGACACTGGGTCCTCATGCAGCCGTGGGAGTTCGGCAGCCTGCCGCGCGCCTGGGTCGGACCCATCACCGAGCAGGTCGATGAGGTCTGGGCCTACACGAAGGCGGTGCGCGATTGCTACGTCGAGAGCGGTGTGCCGGCCGACCGCGTTCATGTCGTGCCGCTGGGCGTCGATCCGGAGCGTTTCCGCCCCGGCCTGGCTCCCTTGCCCCTGAAGACCAGACGGCGCTTCAAGTTCCTGTTCGTGGGCGGCACCATCCGCCGCAAGGGGTTCGACGTGCTGCTGGCCGCCTACGCCCGCGCCTTCACCGCGGCCGACGACGTTTGCCTGGTGGTCAAGGACATGGGGACCGGCTCCTTCTACCGCGGCCAGACGGCGGAGGCCGACGTCGCCCGGTTGCAGGCGACGGCCGGCGCCCCGGAGGTCGAGTACATCGACCGGCCGCTGAGCGAGGAGGAATTGCCGGGGCTGTACGCGGCCTGCGACTGCCTGGTGCTGCCCTACCGCGGCGAAGGCTTCGCCCTGCCGGTGGTCGAGGCGATGGCCTGTGGCCTGCCGGTCGTCGTCACCGGTCTGGGGGCGGCCCTGGACTACTGCGACGAGTCGCGCGCCTACCTGATTCCCGCGGAGAAGCGCTCTCTCGCGGAGGCGCGGGTCGGCGAGTGGGAGACGGTGGGCCGGCCGTGGCTGGCGGAGCCGGACGGGGAGGCCCTGGCCGCGCTGCTGCGCCACGTCGTCGCCCACCCCGACGAGGCGCGGGCCAGGGGGGCGGCGGCCAGCGCCTTCGTGCGCGACCACCTCACCTGGGAGCACGCCGCCGACTCGGTGGAGCGCCGGCTGGAGGCGCTGCGCGACCGGCCCGTGCGCCGGCTCGCCCCGGCCCGGCGGATGCGCGTCTCGCTGTGCATGATCGTCAAGGACGAGGAGGCGAACCTGCCTGACTGCCTTGCCTCGGCCACCGACCTGGTCGATGAAATCATCGTGGTGGACACCGGCTCGACCGACCGCACCCGGGAGATCGCGGCCGGCTTCGGCGCCCGCGTGTTCCAGTTCGCCTGGGTGGACAGCTTCGCCGCGGCGCGCAACGAATCGCTGCGCCACGCCACCGGCGACTACGTCTTCTGGATGGACGCCGACGACCGCCTCGACGAGGAGAATCGCGACCGCCTGAAGACTCTGTTCGCCGGCCTCACGGAGGAAAACGCGGCCTACGTGATGAAGTGCCTGTGCCTACCGGACCCGGAGACCGGCAGCAGCACGCTGGTGGACCACGTCCGCCTCTTCCCGAACGGGGCGGACGTTCGCTGGGAGTACCGCGTCCACGAACAGGTGCTGCCGTCGCTGCGCCGCCGCGGCACGGACGTCCGCTGGTCGGCCGTGGTCATCCGCCACACCGGCTACCAGGACCCGGCCCTGCGCCGCCGCAAGTTGGAGCGCGACAGCCGGCTGTTGGATCTGGAAAGGGCCGAGAAGCCGGACGACCCGTTCATCCTGTTCAACCTGGGGTCGATCGCGC
This sequence comes from Gemmataceae bacterium, assembly GCA_035266225.1. Classification (GTDB taxonomy): domain Bacteria; phylum Planctomycetota; class Planctomycetia; order Gemmatales; family Gemmataceae; genus DATFNV01. The sequence continues at coordinate 8,765 of DATFNV010000080.1, read as the reverse complement.
AGGAGTTGGGCCGCCACGACGAGGCGCTAACGTTTCTGCGGCGGAGCCTGGAGCGGTCCCACCCGCGGGATTCCATCGTCCGCAAGCTGTACGCGCTGCTGGCCCAGTGCCATCGGCGACTCGGCCAGGGCGAGCTTGCCCTGGCGGCGTGCCGCAAGGGGCGCGAATTCTATCCCGACGACGTCGAGCTGCTGTTCCAGGAGGGGCTGGTGCGGCGCGAGCAGGGCGACTGTTCCGGGGCACGGGCCTGCTGGTCGGCACTGCTGCGGCCGCGGCCTGCGAAGCACTTTGCCAGCGTCGATACGGGGCTGTGCGGCTACAAGGCGCGGCACAACCTGGCACAGCTGGAGCTGGAGGACGGGAACCTGGGTGAGGCGGAGTCCCATTGGCGGGCGGCCCTGGCGGAGCAGCCCGGGTTCGTGCCGGCTCGGTTGGGGCTGGCGACGGTCCACCGGCCCATTCCTCTCATCGGGGGGATCGGGGGGTGAGTGTGGGAGAAGTAATATGAATGAGATTTCCCGGCGCAAGCGCCGTACCAGACAGGGGATGCGGCGATACGATTCGTCTCACGCCTGGTGAAACGAATGAGCAGTTTCCCTTTGTTAAATAATTCTGTGGCGTTCAGGTCAATCGATCAATCGCTTTGTGATGTCCCCGTAGGCATCGATACGGCGGTCGCGCAGGAAGGGCCAGTTGCGGCGCACCTCCTCCATGCGGCGGCGGCTGCACTCGACGACGAGGACCTCCTCCCGGTCGTGTGCGGCGCGCGCCAGCACCTGGCCAAACGGGTCGCTGACGAATGACGCTCCCCAGAACTCCAGCCCGCCCCCGGCGTCGCCCTCATGGCCGACGCGGTTGACGGCCGCGACGTAGACGCCGTTGGCCACCGCGTGGGCGCGCTGCATCAGTTCCCACGCCTGGTGCTGGGCGATGCCGTGCTCCGCCTTCTCGCTCGGGTGCCAGCCGATCGCCGTCGGGTAGAGGATGACTTCCGCCCCGCGCAGCGCCGTCAGCCGGGCCGCCTCGGGATACCACTGGTCCCAGCACACTAGCACGCCGACCCGGCCGAAGCGCGTCTCGAAGGTGCGAAAGCCCACGTCGCCGGGCGTGAAATAATACTTCTCGTAATAGAGCGGGTCGTCGGGGATGTGCATCTTGCGGTAGATGCCCAGCAAGCGGCCGTCGGCATCGAGGACGGCGGCCGTGTTGTGGTAGACGCCCGCCGCCCGTCGCTCGAACAGCGACGCCACCACCACCACGCCGGCGTCCTTCGCCACCCGGCCGAGGCGCTCGGTCGAGGGGCCGGGGATCGGCTCGGCCAGGTCGAACAGGTCGGCGTCCTGGCGCTGGCAGAAATAGGGCGAGCGAAACAGTTCCTGCAAACAGATGACCTGCGCCCCGCGCGCCGCCGCCTCGCGGATGCGGCCGACGGCTGTCTCCAGGTTGACCTCTGGGTCGGCGTCGCAGCGCATCTGCACCAGGCCGACCCTGAACGACTCGGGCAGCGCGGCCATCGCAACTTCCTCCCTCGATCTCCGCATCACGGGGCGGGTAGAATGCCATTCTAGGCAGACAGGGCAACGACCGTAGGTCAGGCTTTCCAGCCTGACCATTTGAAGCCGGTCAGGCTTTCCAGCCTGACCATTTGAAGCCGGTCAGGCTGGAAAGCCTGACCTACGGGAGACGCGCATGTCCGCGGAACAACCGCTCACGCCGGAACAGCTCGCCCGTCAGGCCAGGGAGCATCTCGAAAGCCTGCGCGCCGCCGGCGTCGAGTGGCTGCCAACCGCACCTCCGCCCGCTGTCGTCGTCACCGCCGCTTCGCCTAGCCTGCCCGTCGTGACTGAGCCGGCCCCCGTGCGGGAAGCGCTGTTCGCGGCGGACGAGGCGCGCTCCGCCGGCGACTCGCTAACCCTCCAACAGCGGCAAGCGGCGCTCGCCGCGCTGGCCCAACGGGTGTCGCAATGCATGCGCTGTGCCCAGCTCGCCTCAACGCGGACGCAGACGGTCTTCGGGGTCGGCGCCCTCGATCCGGACTTGTGTTTCCTCGGCGAGGCGCCGGGGGCCGACGAGGACCGCAAGGGCGAGCCGTTCGTCGGCGCCGCGGGGCAGCTGCTCAACCGCATCATCGCCGCCTGCGGCATGAAGCGCGAAGAGGTTTACATATGTAATATTTTACGCTGCCGGCCTCCCGGGAACCGCCTCCCCTTGGCCGACGAGGCGGCCAACTGCCGCGACTACCTCGACCAGACCCTCGAGCTGGTGCGGCCGAAGTTCCTCTGCTGCCTGGGGGCGTGCGCGGCACAGAACCTCCTCGGCACCACGCTCTCGGTCGGCCGACTGCGCGGGGCCTTCCACGAGTTCCGCGGCATCACCGTCGCCGTCACGTATCACCCGGCGTACCTGCTGCGCAACGAGGCGGCGAAGAAGGACGTGTGGGAAGACATGAAGAAGCTGCTGGCGCGGATGGGGAAACCCGTTCCGGGAGCGAAGAAGTAAGCCGCTTGCGGCTTAGCGTTCGCGCCAAGCCGCAAGCGGCTCACACCACCCCCAGCAAATCCCCCAGCAGGTTGCCCTGCGGGTAGCTGTGCCCCAGGTGTTGGCGGAACCCCTCGGCGTGGGCCACCCCGCGCGGCCGGCCGCGCTGCTCCCCCCACTGGCGCATCGCCACGACGTACTGGTCCATGCCGTGCTGCTTGCGCAGCCAGTCGCGCTGGCTGGCGTGCCGGGCCAGCATCTCCGCCTTCGTCTCGATCACCGACGACACGTCGATGCAGAACGCCGGCTCCAGGGCCCGGCCGAACAGGTCCTTCCCCTCGATGGCATCGCAGTAGTAGACGTGGGGGATATGGTCCAACGGCCGCTCGGCGATGCGGTCGCGAAGGAAATTCGGCACCGCCGCCGCGAAGGCCGCCGCCCGTACCACCGTCGCCGTCTGCTCGTGATCGAGCATGTAGTCGGCGGGGCTGTGGGTCAGCACGATGGCCGGCCGCACCTGCCGCATCAGGCGCACCACCCGCTCCAGCGGTCCCTCGCCGTAGACGATGCGCAGGTCGCGCTCCTCGAGGCAGTGATAGGCGGCGCCGATGACCGCGGCGGCGCCGGTCCCTTCGGCCCGGCGCACGCGAGCGATCTCGTCGGGCGGCAATTCGGCCGAGCCACAGTCGCCCGGCGTCATGCTGGCGATGTGGACGGCCCAGCCGCGCTCCCGCGCCAGCCGCGTCAGTGTGCCGGCGCAGAGGAACTCGGCGTCGTCGGGGTGGGCGAGGATGCTCACGATCACGTCGGCCACGGCGCGCTCCCCGCAAAGGCGCGGAACGGGATTTCTCAGTCCAGACGCCCGAGTCATCTCGGCGGCGCTGCCCCGCCGGGGGGAGGCATCCCCTGGGGCATGCCCGGCATGCCCGGCGGCCCCGACGGCCGCGACGCCGGCTTGATGAGGCCGTGCCGGGCCTTGACCTGCATGACGATCAGCGGATCGACGAATGGCTTGTGGTCTTCAGTCACCGTCAAGAAATAACTGGAACTTGCTGCGCCGGCGAATGGCTGACTTTGCAGCACGATTGTCACATAGGCGTTCACCAGATTTCTTGACGTTGCCTCAGAGGGCGCCTCAATCCGCATCAGCCCTCGGGGGACGAAGGTCTTCTCGGCCCGCTCTTTCGAGCCCGGAGGCGGATCCTTGAACGGCGACAACAGGTAAAGCGACCCGGCCACGAGGGGCGCCGGGAACGGCGCCGCCGGCGTGCCAATCAAGTTCCCCAGGGCCACGAGCCGCTGGTACTTGTTGCACTCCACCTCGTCTTGCAGCAGGTTAGTGTACCCGGGGACGAACTCCGGCACCGGCATGTTGGCCAGCAGCGACGGGTCGGTCAGCTCCAACTGGCACAGCGCCGCCCACGCGGGGGCCGGCCCCTGCGGCAGCCCGGCGGCCAGGAGATTGCCCGCCAGCGCGTACTGCTTGAACTTGCCGCCGTCTTTCTCCTGCATGAGCTTGATGTAACGCAGCTCCAATTCGTAGAACTCTTCCTGGGTGAAGGGGTCTTCGCGCAACTCCGGGTGGAGCTCAAAGACCAGCCGCAAGCGCTCGAGCCCGCTCTTCGACTCGAACAGCTCGACGGCCGGCGCGCGCCGGCCCTGGCGCACGTTCTGGCGGGCCTGGAACAAGGTGCGGCGGGCCGCGAGCAAGGAGTGATCGTCCTTCTCCTTCTCCGGCTCCATCTCCACCAGGGAGCGGTAATAGAAGTGCTTGAAGTTCGTCAGCCGCTGCGAGTACTCCAACTCGAACAGGACCCGCGCCGCCGCCCAGGCCTCATGGTCCGGGTGGTCCTCGGCGGGCTCCTGGCTGGGCGGGGCCATGCCCATCTGCACGTTGCGCGACTTCAGGTAAGGCGCCGCCAGCGCCCGCAGTTCCACCAGGCGCTGCGGGTCGATCAGCATGAGGCTCCGCCGGCCGCGCCGCTCCCACATCTCGTTCGCCTTGCGCCAGGATTCCTCCCCCCAGTGCGTCCCGGTACCGACCCGGGCCTCCCGCCCGTCCTGAAAGTGGTCCGCGGGAATCGAAGCCAGGTCCTTCAGCACCGGCCCCTTGAAGCGCTCGAGTTCCTCCTTGTCGAGGACCCGGGCGAGATCCGCCAGGAAAGCGTCACTGGTGTCAAATTCCTTGTCCTTCAGGGTGCTGAGCTTCGCCAGCACGGCTTGCGGCAGTTCCGCCTCGCGCAACGAGGCCAGCGACCTGTCGGTCAGTTTGAACGACCGTTCCGGAAACCAGCCGGTGATGAGCCAGCCACCCTCTCGCTCCCCGGGGTTGTCGCTCGTGGGGTCGGGGCCGAACCAGCCCTCGTCCTGCAGGCGCTCGGCGAGGTAGCTCTGCGCCCGCGGTGGGTGGTTGCGGAACAGGTTCACGGTCATCTTCGACTTGCGCTGGCGCGTGCGATCGACGATCGGCGCCGAGGCGCCGGGGATGGTCGGGTGAGGCTCCGGCAGCGCTTCCTGGGCGTAGCCGTACCAGGCGCGGGCCCCGGCGTAGCCGTCGATCCCGTCGTCCGGCACCCTCTCGTAGCTCAGGTCCGACCCGTAGCTCTCGGCCCGGATGAGTTCGCCCGACTTATCCACGCCGAGGATCGGCAACTCGTCTCGGCGGACCCTGGCGTCGGCGGGCGGCGGCAGGGCCGGGAAGCGATCCAGCAGCGGCTTGAGCGGCGTGCGGCCCTGGGCCCATTCCGGGCCCGCCTCGTTGCGGTCATCGACGTACAGCGACGGAATGCGATTGTTATCCTCCAGGAAGCGCACCACGTTCTCGGGCTTGCCACAGCGCAACCGGTCGTGGAGGCGGCGGACGAGCTGGGGGTGCTCGGCGCAGAATTTCTCGAAGGCCACCAGATTGATCGTCTTGCGGCCATCGACCTCCTTCCAGAAGCGCGCGGGGTCGCGCTCCGGGGGCGGAATGCAGCTCATCTGGTAGAGGCAGCGGTAGACGTTCGTCTCGTCGCTCTGCATGATCTTGTGCTGCTGGTAGAAGCCGATGTTGGAGCGGAGATCGGGTTGGTTGTGGTTCTTGCGCTCCCCCTTGACCAGCAGCTGGACGCCGCGGCTGACATAGAAGTACTTGTCCTTGACCTGATCGGCCTCGACGGAGACGTTGTAGGCCAGGTTCCAGCTCTGGAAGAGCCAGGGGCTGATGAAGTGCGGCTGGAGACGGGTCAGCGAATCAACGTACAGTTCCAACTCGTTCCATTTGTTCTTCTTCTGGGCGTCGGTGGCCCAGTACCACAGGGCACAGACGACGAAGCCGCGCGAGCCGGTCAGGCTGAGCTGCAGGGCCGAGCCGCCGACTTCCACCTCGCCGACGTTCTGCTCGCGGAGGGCCAACTCCTCGGCCCGGGCCTCGACGACGTAGGCGCGAAATATGCCGGACGCGGTGAACAGCCCCACGATGAGGCCGAGGTAAATCAGCTTGCGCCGCAGCGCCTGCTGCTGGTAGGGACTGGCCATTACTTTCTCCGATTGCAGATTGCAGATTGCAGATTGCAGATTGCAGGCCGGCGGGGCCAACTCTGCAATCTGCAATCTGCAATCTGCAATCAAGTCGAGGACGCCACCTCGCGCCACTTGAGCAGGTAGTACGCCAGCACGGCCCAGGGCAGCAAGTAACCCAGGAGGACCAGGAAGGCCATCGCCATGTCGCCGACGGGGATGGCCATTCCCTCGGCCACGCGGTCGGTGAAGCTGTAGCCGGCCACGTCGGGGATGACGTTCAGGGCGCGGCGGAGCGTCCAGCTGAAGACGTCGTCAATGCCCGTGGCGACCCGGGTGGGTGCCGATTCCTCCAGCGGCATCGCCAGCGGCTCGCCGCCGGGGCGCTTCAGCAGGCGCATCGCCGACTCGATCGGCCCGCCGCCGACGTTCTTGCCCAGGGCGACCTCGGTAATGAACTCGAGGACGAAGCCCAAGACGAAGAGGATGCCCGCCGCGAGCGAGGTGATGAGGCCGCTCAGGTAGGTGCTCACCGCCACGGCCAGGCCGATGATCAGGCACAGCCGCAGCCACAGGCCGAAGGCCCCCTTGAAAAAGTTCACGCCGAACCGCAGCCGGTTGCCGGCCGGCGACAGGTCGTCGCGGTCCAGGCGGAAATAGAGGTCGTATTTGGCCATGCCGAGGAACTGCGCCGGGTTGTCGCAGCGGACGCGGACGCGCAGCGGGGGGGCCGGCCACTTACGCTTTTGCAGCAACTCCTTCTGCCGATCCTTGTCCGCCTCGCCGGGCGGTCGGGCGGCGTTGTTGAGCACCCCCACCGGCACCTCGATGTATTGCGTGTGGTAGTCCTTGACCTCCACCGACAGCAACTCGAAGTAGCCGAACTCCTCGGCCAACTGGCCGGCCACGTCATGCTCGCCCTGCTCTTCCAGCACCTTCTTGCGGGCCTTGTAGCGCTCCATCATCACCGGGTCGTCGGCGTCGAAGCGCCAGCTCTCGACGAGGAAGGTGGCGGAGATGCCCTGCCCCTCGACCCCCTTGTGGGTGCGGTAAATGTCGAGGGCGTACTCGAGGCGCGCCCGGTCGCCGGCCCTCAGCTGGTTGGGCACCTCGGGGAAACTCCAGACGGCATACTGGGGGTCGGTCGCGGTGAGCGGCTTGCCGACGATGTAGCCGCGGTACTCCCACTCGCGACCGACGCTGTCACCCTTGTTCTCGTCCTTGGTCCCCTGGAAGGTGAGGGTGCCGTTGAACGGCTCGCGCGCCTTGAGGCTTTCCTCCTCCGCCTCCGGGTTGATGTTCCGCAGGACGTACAGCAGGGCGAAGGCGCTGACGAAAACGAGCGCCGCGGTCATCAGCAGCGTGTAGCCCAGGAACCGGCCCAGGAAGATCTCGAAACGCTGCACCGGCTTGGTGAGGACCGTGTGGATGGTCTGGTGGCGGATGTCGTCGGGGATGCCGAAGGCGGAGATCAGCCCCGCGAGAATCAGCATGATCAGGGCCATGGCCACGAAGACGACGGTCACGTAGGTGCGGACCTGGTCTTCGGGCTTGTTCTGGATGAACCAACTAGCGAAGAGCACCACGAGGAGCAGGGCGAGGAAGACCCAGAGGACCTTGCGGCGGATGGCTTCCTTGAAGCTGAGGCGGGCGATCGCCCAGATGCGGCGCGGCCTGAGCTGACCGAGGTCGGCGAGGATCGGCACGGTCGCGGCGAAGATGGCCGACGCCCCCGCCGCCGTCCAGAGGACGTGCTGCAGCAGCTGCCGCCACGGCGGCACGGGCCCCGCCACACCGGTGGAAGCCATGTGCATCAGCTCCGGGAGGTAGACGGCCAGCAGCAGGAGGTAGGCGAACCCGGCCCAGACGAACGCGCCGATGAATAGGGTCGTCGTGAGTTCGCTGCGGCGCTGCCCTCCGGCGTGAAGGTTCACGGTCCCCGCGCTCAGGTCGGCCCCAAGCACTTTACGCCGGAGGAGGAATAGGCCAACGAATAGGGCGCCGATGGGGGTGAGGAATAGGATCGCAAGCACCCAGAGGATTGAGCTGGACAGGATGCGGAAGGTCGCGTTGCCGCTCTCGGGGCTGCCGCGCGACGCCAGGTAAAGGGTCAGCCACAGGATCAGCCCCAGCATCGCGAAGCCGCCGACGACCTGCACCCACGAGTCGAGGGAGACGAGGAACGTGTGCGGCGACAGCGTCAGCGGTTCCCGATCAGGAGTCCAGGCGGCAAACATGAGTCGGCCCACGAACCTCGTTGAGCCGCCGCCCTCGGGGCGGCGTGCCAGGAGCGCCGCCCCGAGGGCGGCGGCTAAACTCATCCCTTCTTGATCTGCGTCTCGCCGTCGGTCGGCGGGGCCGGCGCCGGTGGGGGCGCGGCCGCCGCTTCGCCCTCCTTGCCGGGCAGGTAGCGGCGGCCGGGGTGCGCCTTGCTCTCCTCGACGATGCGCAGGAACAGGTCTTCCAGCGTCGTCGTCGGGTGGCCGAAGGCTTCCAGACGGCCACCGTGCTTGCGCAGCAGTTCTTCGAGGTCGCGGCGCAGCTCGTCCGTCAGCTGGACGCCGCTGGCCTGGATCTCGACGCGGCTGGCGACCTGCAGCAGCTTGCTGACCTTGCCCAACTCCTGCAGCTCGCCGTCGTGGAGGATGGCGATGCGGTCGCACACGTCCTGCACGTCGTCGAGGCGATGGCTGCACATCAGGATGGTCTTCCCCTGATTGCGGAGCTGGATGATCTTGTCTTTCATCCAGCGCGTGGCCAGCGGGTCGAGGCCGGAGGTCGGCTCATCG
>DATFNV010000079.1:0-24886 GCA_035266225.1 Gemmataceae bacterium | reverse complement strand
AGCGGGCCTCCGTGTAGGGATAAGGTGTCAGCTGCAAAACCACCCTATCCCGCGGAGGCCCATTTGACTACCCGCCGGGCGGCCGCAACTCCGCTGCCGAGAACTGATTACGTCAGAGCGGGCGACCGGTTACGCCCAAGTCTTTTGGTCCCGATCCGGGCGCGTTCACAAAACCACATAAGCTTTCCGCCATTTTGTTGTTGTTATGGACCAATGAAGTAACGTGACATGAAAAAGCAGCCGCATCGCATTCAAGAACATGGCGAAGTGCATATGTGTCAGGTTCGTTGACCGGTTGTGCGAATTCTGAGATTGTCGATAAAGCGGCATTGGTTAGTGGGAATTCTAGATGTCCGCCCAAGATGTGGCCCATCTCATGATAAACAAGGAATGCCAATGCCAGCCCGATCAATATCTCAGCAAGGATCATCCGCTGTTGATCGTTTGGAAAGAAAAAAGGCGACTGCCGATCTGCATTGGAGGAATTCCGGAGTAACGGGATAGGACGAAACCCTCCTGCCGGCAGATCTTGAGGCGCAACTTCCAACCTGACATCACCGATCATGGGCAAAAATGTTGGCGTGCTGAGCAAGCCAAGAATGGTCCCATAGAGCCGTTCAAAGGTGCCGCGGAAAACGCAGATGCGGTCACGGTCGGCACAATCCATTGCGTATGCGTACAACTCCGGGTTATCAATAATCAGGATTTCGAGAGGCCGGTGTTTCCACCGTGGTCGCATGTAATCTTGGAGGGATGTGTGGAGCACATGCCCTTTTTCAACCAAGTCATTGATAGCCTCATCGAAGGGAGACTGGAATTGATCGGGATTCAGAGTAGGGCCGTCTAGCGTATGCATGGCGATAAACCCTTGCATCCATCACTCTTCGATTCAAGCCGGAAAAGAGGACGCAGTTCGTAAAGACGACATATCTTTACGAGCTGCAACGACCTTGCGGGCCTCTTCCGAGCTGCGTCCTCTTATTCGCCCGGGGAAGAGCGCGGCTCATTGCGAGCACTTTGCTGTTTGCGAAGGAACTGTAGCAAGTCGAGCTTCCTGATTGTTTTGTCTCGGGCCAAGTAGGTGAATTCTGGACCGGCAGTGAAGATTTGTCTCGCCCCTGTTGCGGTGAACGCGTTGAACCCTGCAATTCCCTGCCGGTTCACTTCAAGAATTGACGGACGCTTCTCGAAGGTGGCCAGGACGATTAGGCGGCGGGTGATCGGGAAGGAAAGCACGGTGTTCGGGCTATTGAGGGTGAGGGGCCTCGCTGAATCCGCATGCCTGGTCGGCCATCCCGAAACAGGTGCGTCAGAGTAAATCAAGTCAGGAGCGTCCTCGCCAGCGATTCCCAGTGACCAGTGCCGGGCTGCAAGCGCATGCAACAGTGGATCAATCATTTTGACCATCATCTGGACATGAGAAGTCTGATCCAGATCGACGCTGTAATCACCACCGAGCGAGAACTGCCTGTATACCTCGTATTCATCATCCCTGAGTTGCCGCCCCTGGTTCTCGAGAACCTGCCTGAATTGCTGCCAATCATCAGGAGAGGCTAGAGTTCCGCGCAGGTGGTTTTTCAAGACTTCATCAGTTATGTGAGAAACAAGTTTCCTGGTTCGCGGGATGCGCACCGCCGTCAAAGCAACGAAATTGAGCAAGCATTCGAGATCGTCACCCCTTGGAAGCCGCTCCTGTTCGACGATCTCTCGCAGAACGCGACTGCATTCACCCTCCAAGCGACCGAGGATGTGCTCCATGGCGCTCGGATCTTCATTCGGCCCAAGGTCAACCGCGTAATAGTCCCGCTGGTTGGCAGCTTGCTCAGGGCTGGATTTCCATGCCCTGACCTCGGCCAGATCGAAGACGTAAAGATCGCCGTGTGCGTCACCCGAATGGGTAAAGTGTGCCAGTTGAAACTTCGCCAGATAGTGATGCTTCCTTGACCGATTAGCCATTTTCCCGTTTCCCCCGCTTCTCAATGCACGAAGGTTGCCGGCGAGTCTGTCTCAAGAAGAGACCCGGCCGGTGACAAAACGTTCGCGCCGACAGCGGTCCCGCCCCTCGGCAGCCTGCGAGGATGCCCGCTCTCTGGCCGTACGGCTTACTTGTCCTCGTCTGGCTGCTGCCTCGGCGCGGCATTGCTCTCTGACGATGCCTTTCCATGTCTGGCCAGATGGTCCATCTTCAGTTGCTTGACTCGCGCGAGCAAGCTGTCCCAGAAGTGCGTGTGTTTCGGGGGTGCGTTTGCCATGGTCGGCAAGCGAGCTTGTGCCAAGTCCGCAAGCCCGCGCGACACTAGCGGATTCACAGGAGCAACGGGCGCCAAATCGCGACGCTCTGCTGGCACCAGGTTCCCATTACTCGGCTGGTCTTGATCGCTCATGGCGTGCCCGTCTTCGTTGCCCCTGTCAGTTCGTCTCTCGCCCGGGCGATTTCCGCGTCGAGTTGCTCGCCCAGGTCCTTCAGCAGATCCCGCCCGTTCGCCTGGGCTTCCTCGACCGCCTGTTTCAGCTTGAACAGTTCCCCCTGACGGCGTTGCTCCATGTCGGCCGCGATGGTCTTGAGCCGCTTTTCCACCTGGGCGATCTTGCGGATGACCCGGACCAGCTCCACGCCGGGACCATCCCCTTGCACGCTCTCGGGGAAAGCGTGCCATTCCCGAAGGATTGCCCGAATCCGGTCCTCGTCGCCGCGCGCGTAAGCATCGTTGACTTCGGCCATAAGGCGATGGCGCTTTTCCCGCTCCACTCCATCCAGGGTCAGGTCGGGATGGAGAAGCTTGGCTGCCTGGCGGTACAGTTTGTTCAGGCTCTCGGACCGCTTTGGCCTCGCGGGCGAAGCCGCGTCATCCAGCGAAGTCGCCCCGGCGTTTTCTTCGCCCGCGGCGCTGGCTGACTCCTGGGCCTTGGCTCGTGCTTGTCGAGCTTGGTCGCGGGCGTCCTGCCGGTGGGGATTTTGCCGGGCACGGGCTTCGGCGATCTTGGCCTTCAACTCGTCGAGGATCGCGTAGCGGCGGCCGACCGTTTGCAGGTAGCGCTTCTCGAAGTATACCAGGTCGGCCAGGAATGCGGCGAGTTCCAGTTCCCGATCCGCAAGTTGAGCCTCAAGGTCGGCCAGGCTCGCCTTCTTGCGTTGGAGTTCCTCCTCTTCGGGAGTCAGCAACTTTTCAGGCAGGACGGACACGGGAGTCACTCTTTGCTGGTGGAGTCATGAATGCTTTAGCTCTTTGTGGCACGACCACCGAACCCCACATGAGCTGCGCTAGTGTACACCCTGTCACGAAGTCGCGTCAAGGAAAAAGAGCCCCGCGTTTGGCCTGCGGTGTGGCCGAAGAGAACCAGAGCAGCCGCATCCCGTTTGTTTCTGCTCGTCCCCCCTCAGTTTGCATTGATTTCGCTCAATCTCGGTCGATGCATGCTAATGCGCATCAGCTGAGCAAACTGGTACCACCGTCGGCGCAAGAAGCTTATGATAAAGGGTTTGCGCTCACGACCCCACTTTGCTCACGTGAGCAAAGTGGCCTCCGCATGAGCAGACTGGCTCGAGAGGTGTGGGGCGAAAGGCGGGGTGGGTCGGCAGTTGCGGGCCAACCCTGGCACACAACTCGCCTCCCCCTGGCACGCACTCCGGGTGCGAAGCCGCCAGCGGCTACTCCATTTTGAGCATCAGCCACGACAGCGCCAGGAAGCCGGCGCCGAACCCGACCAGCACCAGGCACGACGTCAGCACCATCTGCGTGTTCGGCTCGGAGCTGCCCAGGAGTTGCTTGTAAGCGTCCAGCGCCCAGGCGTGCGGCGTCACAAGGCTGACGTGTTTCGCGTTCTCCGGCATCTGCTCGCGCGGCCACAGGCAGCCGCTGACCAGCCCCAGCGCCATCACCAGCACCGATCCGTAGATGGCTACCTGCATTTCCGTCCGCACCAGCGCCGCCACGAACAGCGACAGGCCCATCGCCGCGAAGGCGGTCGTCAGCACCACGGGGAAAAGCCAGGCGACCTGCTTCGCCACCGGCCAGGAGTCGGGCCCCCAGCGCATGCCGAAGACGAGCTTGCCCGCGATCAGCAGGAAGGTTCCTTGCAAGGCGGCCAGCGCCAGGCACGGCAGGAACTTGCCGAGCAGCACCTGGCTGCGTGTCACCGGCGCCGCCCGCAGGCGCTTGAGCGTCCCCCGCCGCCGCTCCGACACGAACAGCCAACCGACGACGACCAGCAGGGCGAAGGCGAACATCACCGTGTACGACGGCACCAGCGTCTGGTAGCGCATCGCCCCGCGCTTCAACAGGCCGTTGCTGCCGTCGGCGGCGTACTTCGTCGCGCTGCCGGCCTGGCCACCGCCCGGCTCTTGCGCCCGCGTCAGGGAGGCCCACGTCTTGCCGGTCAGGTCGAACTTGCTGAACTGCTTCTCCAGCGCCTGCTGCACCCCGTGGCCGACGCGACGGCGGTAGTCGTCTTCGGCCTGCTCGTTCGGGGCCGCGACGTGCAGCGCCTCGTTCAGCGTCACCTTGCCGTCCTCGATCTTGACGCCCTTGTTGCGGAACTTGGCCGCGACGAGTGTCCGCTCCCACGGGTAGTCGCCCTCCGGCACCGGCAGGCGCACCCGGTCGCCGAGCAGCTTGATGAACTCCTCCTTGCTGATCTTGTCGAAGGCCTTGCCGATCATCCACGGTAGCACGACGCGCAGCAGGCTGACCTGGGCCACCTGCTCGATCACCGAGGCGGTCAGGTCCTGCGTCCGGTCGCGTTCCAACTTGGCGTCCACCTCCTGCATTTTCACGCCGTCGCGGTAGAACGGGTTGAGGCCGCCTTCGAGGAAGGAACATTCGTCGAGACGACGGCTGAAGCTCGGTCCGAAGACGAGGACGGCCGGCCGCTTGCTGTCTTCGCACAGGCGCTTCGCGGTTTCGCGATCGGAGATGATCTCCAGGCGGATGCTGCCGGTCTCGGCAAGGTCCTTCTGCACCTCGGCGGACCATTTGCCCTGCGGGAAGCGCGTGAGGCGGTTGACGGTGGCCAGCGTCAGGCCGGGCAGCGGTCCCGCTTCGGGTGTCCCGGCGAGCCAGGAGGCGCACTCCCGGGCGTCCTCGGCGGGGAGGCCCTCGTCCAGATCGACCACCGACACGCGCAGCCGCTCGTCGGACTTCTGGCCGAAGCCTTCGCCGACGAGCAGGCCGAGCAGGAGGATGAACAGCAACGGCATGCCGAGGAGCAGCACCGCGGCGCGCGGGTCGCGCAGCAGCAGACGGAATTCCTTCTTCGCCAGGGTCCAGATCGGCGCCATGGGAGGGGCTCCGTGCCGCTTGCGGCTTCGCAGGCCCTGCGAAGCCGCAAGCAGCTCAATCGCGCAGCGCCGTCTTCGTCAGGTCGAAGAAGACGCGCTCCAGGTTCGGCTCTTCGGTTTCCAGGCTGTGCAATTCGGTCTGCGCCTCGGTCAGCGCCGCCATCAGCCGCGGCAGCACCACCTTCACGTCGCCGCACTCCAGCTCCAGCAGCGTCTCGTCCGGCTCGGTGAGGCGCACGTCGGGCAAATCCTTGACGCGCTCGCGCAGGGCCGAGCTGATGACGCCGACGCGGCAGCGGATGACGCTGCGCACCCGCCGCAGCAGGTTGGGCAGCGTGTCGCAGGCCACCAGCCGGCCGTGGTCGATGATGCCCACGCGCTGACACAGCGACTGCACTTCCTCCATGTAGTGGCTGGTGTAGACGACCGTGACCCCGTCGCGGTTGAGGCGGCGCACCTCCTCGAAGATGTGGTTGCGCGACTGCGGATCGACGCCGACCGTCGGCTCATCGAGCAGCAGCAGCCGCGGCCGATGCATCAGGGCGATGCCCAGGTTCAGCCGTCGCTTCATGCCGCCGGAGAAGGTATCGACGCGGCCGTCGGCCCGGTCGGCCAGGCCGGTCGCCGCCAGCACGTCGTCCACGCGCCGCCGCAGCTCCGGGCCGCGCAGCCCGTACAATTCGCCGAAGAACAGCAGGTTCTCGCGGGCGCTCAGCTCGACGTACAGGGCCAGTTCCTGCGGGACGATGCCAAGGATCCGGCGGGTTTCGCGGTCGGAGGGGCGCAGCGGCCGGCCGAGGAGACGCACCTCGCCGGAGGTCGGCGTCAGCAGGCAGGAGACGATCGACAGCAGCGTCGTCTTGCCGGCGCCGTTGGGGCCGAGCAGGCCGAACATCTCTCCTTCGGGGACGCCGAAGCTGACCCGGTGCAGGGCCACGAGCGAGCCGTAGCGCTTGTGCAGGTCGAGGACTTCGAGGAGCGGTGGTGTCATCGGTCGTCTATCCGTCGGGGGCTTCGCCGCGGGCCATCTTAGCGGAACGCGGGGGGCAGGCCAATCGGCCGTGACAGCGCCGCCCGATCCGGGTACGATCATATTGACGGCGCGATCGTGTGCCCCGCAGCCAAGAGGAGGTCCCCCGATGTCCTGGTTTTCCCGACGCACTGTGGCCGTGCTGGCGCTGGGCGCCGCCCTGGCCGGCTGCAACAACCTGAACCAGGCGAACAGCCCGGGCCGCACTCCCATCGGCAGCCCCGCGCCAGAAACGGCGGGCAAGGACCTCGACGACAAGCCCCTGAACCTGAGCGAGTATCGCGGCCGGGTCGTGATGCTCAGCTTCTGGGCGACCTGGTGCGGCTACTGTGTCGAGCTGTTCCCCGACGAGAAAACGCTGGTGCAGCAATACGAGGGCCGGCCGTTTGCCCTCCTCGGCGTCAACGTCGATCACGAAATGGAAGCGGCGCGGCGCATGCAGGAAGGCAAGCACCTCACCTGGCGTTCCTTCTGGGACGGCCCCGGGAAAATCAGCGCCGCCTACGGCGTGGACGGCTACCCCTTCGTCTTCCTCATCGATCACAAGGGCGTCGTCCGCTTCATCGCCCGCGGCCTGCCGGATCAGAAGGCACTCCAGAATAAGCTGGAAGAGCTGGTCGCGGAGGCGGAGGTCCCGAAATAAGTCCGTTTATACCATCGCCATTGGAAAACCGACGTTTTGCCGCGAGCGCGCTGGTAGTGACCCGATTTATCGGGTCCTTCTGGTGGGACGACCGCATAAATGCGGTCACTACGAGCGCGCTCGCGGGACGACCGCATAAATGCGGTCACTACGAGCGCGCTCGCGGCTAAACCACCGGAAATGGAACGGCGCCAGTATAGCGGCCGCCCTCGGGGCGGCCGCGGATCCATCGTTTCGCGAAACGATTAATCGACGGCGGCGGCCGTCATCGCGTACAGCACGCACTCCGTCTCGTAGAAGCGGCCCATGCGCTCAAAGGTCATGCCGATCTTCTTCATGACGTTGACCGACGGGGTATTCGCCGGGTCGGCGATGGCGACGAGGCGCCCGATCTTCATCACCTCGAAAGCGTAACGCACGACGGCCCGCGACGCCTCGGTCGCGAACCCCTGCCCCCAGGACGCCTTGCTCAACGTGTAGCCCAGCTCGACGTCCGTCGTCTGGTCCAGGTAGCGCATGCCGCAGCGGCCGACGAAGGTGCCGTCGGCCTTGCGGAACAGCGCCCACATGCCGAAGCCGTGCCGCAGCCAGTGGTCGATCATGAAGTCGAGCCGGTCGCGCGTCTGTTCGCGCGTCAGGGCGCCGCGCGCGCCGATGAAGCGCATTACGTCCGGGTCGCCGTAGAGGGCGGCGAAGTGATCGAAGTCGTCGTCCGTGACGGGGCGCAGGCGCAGGCGCTCGGTTTCGAGGATGGGGGACACGTCAGCCTCAGGGCTTCAGCCACTTCTCGAACCAGTCCAGCGCCGCCTTCTTCTGCTCGGTGGTCACGGTGTGGCCGCTGTCCTTCGCAACCATGATCTTCAGTTTGTCCTCGGCCCCCAGGGCCTTGTAGGCCTCCTCGGCGGCGGCGAAGGCGATTTTTGCCCCCTCGATGGGGCAGTTCGCGTCCTTGTCGCCGCTCAGGATCAGCAGCGGCCGGTCGGCGAACAGGCGGATCATGCTGGGGCAGTCGAACTCGTCGAGCATCCCCGGAATCACCTTGTTCCAGAGGGCCTTGCACACCTTGGCGTTGACCTTGGCCTCGCCGAGGTCCTTGGCGGCCGCCTCGTGAGCCGCCTTGATGGTGTTGGCCCGCGCCTGCCACTTGTCGTTGTCCAGCGACCAGCGAAAGCTCTGCACCGCGATGGCCGGCACCGCGACCTTGATGCGCTTGTCCACGGCACCGGCCAGCCACGTCTCGATGCCGCCCTTGCTGAAGCCGATCAGGCCGAGCCGATCCGGATCGACGTCGTCGCGCGTCTCCAGGTAGTCGATGGTGCGCCACACGTCCCAGCAGGTGTCGAAGTAGAAGGGGTGCTCTTGCTTCTCGCCGTCCTTGGCCCGCCAGGCACGGAGGATGGCGTCGTTGTAGGCTTCGGCCCCCTTCTTATCGCCGGCGCGCTCACCGTGGTAGCGGCCGTCGATGGCCACGGCGATGATGCCGCGTTTGGCGAGGTGAGCGAGCCATTGCTTCTGTCCCTCCTTGTTGCCGCCGGTGCCGTGCAGCACGATCACCGCCGGCAGCTTCTTCTTGATCTTCTCGGGGCGCATCAGCAGCACCGGGACGCGCTCCAGTTCGCCGTCGGGCCGCTTTTCCGAGGCGAAACTGAGCTTCTCGGTGACGAGGCCGTCGTCGTCCTTCTCGGCGCTTTCGTTCTTGACGTTGAACAGCGGTTGGGGGCGCTCGAGCAGGGCGAGGAAGGCCGCCCGCACCTTGGTCGGGGCCGGGTAGCTCGGCTGGTCGGCGCGCACCAGCGCCGGCACGAGGAGGAGCAACGCGGAGAGGAAGTGTCGCATGTTGGGTATCCCCGGGTGTACTGACCGCGCTTGTAGTGACCGCATTTATGCGGTCGGGGGCGGTCGGGGGCGGACAGGACCGCATAAATGCGGTCACTACGAGCGCGGTCGATCAATCGCCGTGCTTCTGCCGCAGCCGCGCCGACAGGCGCAGCAGCCACTGCACGCGCTCAAATTCGTCGAGCCAATCCTGTGTCACCAGGGCCGGCAGCGGGTCGCCGGGCAGGACGATGCCGGTCGGGCAACTCGCGCCGACCTGGTCGCGCATCATTTGCCGGTACTTGCTCAGGGTGCGCTCGCCGTAGCGGGCCGCCTCGAAGCCGTCCTCGCTCAAGAAGACGACCACCGGCACGCGATTGCCGCCGTTGATCTGCAATTCCCGCTGGACGTCGGCGTACTCGTCGCGGTCGAGGTAGCGCGTGATGATGACCGGTGCCGCCGCGGCGAAGTGCTCGAAGATGGGGCACTGGTTGACGCAGTCGCCGCACCAGGCCCCGGCCAGGACGAGGACGTTCATGGTGCGCGTGAACGAGCCGAGCAGCTCGCGCTGGGCGGTGGTCAGGGCGAGCTGCTCGCGCATCTGCCGCCAGCGCTGCTTCTGGCCGTCGTTGGCGTAGCGGGCGAGGAAGGCGTCATAGGCGAGGCCGGCCGAAAACTTGTCGAAGAGGTTCATCTGGGCAGTTTAGCGACGCTTCTGCGAAGCGTCCGCTGCCGGGATCGCTAAAATGAGCGGCATCGATCCTTCCCCGGAGAACCTCGCATGAAACGTGCCGCTCTTTTCCTGATCGCACTCCTCGTGATCGTGGCTCCGGCGCCGGCCGCCGACAAGAAACGCCCGATGACCGTCGAGGATCTGTTCAAGTTCAAGCGCGTCAGCGACCCGCAGATCAGCCCCGACGGCAAGCAGGTCGTCTACGTCGTCGGCACCGTGGACATGGACGCCAACAAGATTCCGTCGAGCCTCTGGATCGCCGCCACGGACGGCAAGACCGAGCCGCGCCAACTCACCAACGCGGCCGGCAAGAAGGACCGTCACCCCCGCTGGAGTCCCGACGGCAAGCGCATCCTCTTCGAGTCCAATCGCAGCGGCGAGACGCAGCTCTGGATGATCGGCCTCGACGGCGGCGAGGCGAAGCAGCTCACGACGATCAGCACCGGCGCCTCGGATGCCATCTGGTCGCGCGCCGGCAAGCAGATCGCCTTCGTCTCCGCGGTGTATCCGGAGTATTCGGAGAAGCCGTTCCAGGAGAGCGACGCCGCCAACAAGAAGCGTGCCGACGAGATCGAGAAGAGCCCCATCAAGGCGAAGGTCCACACGAAGCTCTTCTATCGCCACTGGGACAGCTACGTCGAGGACAAGCGGGAGCATCTCTTCGTGATGAGCGCCGACGGCGGCGAGCCGAAGGACGTGACGCCCGGCGACCGCGATGCCTTCCCCACGTCGGACACCTTCAGCACCGGCGACAACTTCACCTTCAGCCCGGATGGCAAATATCTCGTCTTTACTGCGGTGCCCGAGAAGAACGAGGCGTGGAGCACGAACTACGACATCTGCCGCGTGCCGGTGACGGGCGGCACGACGAAGTGGGAGAACCTGACGAAGGACAACCTCGCGGCCGACAGCGGGCCGGTGTTCTCGCCGGACGGCAAGAAGCTGGCGTACCGGGCGCAGAAGAAGGCGGGGTACGAGGCGGATAAATGGACTGCCACGGTCGTTGATTGTGCTGCTTCGGGGGCATTCCAAAGTAAGCCAATGCCGATTCTCCCGAAATGGGATCGCTCTGTGGATGTGATTGTCTGGAGGGACGACGGTGAGCGAGTGCTAACTGTCGTGGACACAGAGGGCTCCACTGCGATCGCAAATTTGGCCGCTACCAAGGAATACCGCATCGACTCGATCATAAGTTCCTACGGCCAAAACACATCGCTGTCCGCGAACCTTCAGGGGACACTGTTGGCGTTCACAAGGGCGCAGATAAATTACCCGCCTGAGGTCTTCGTTTGCCACACGCGTCATGATGGTACTGGCTTCCAGCAAATCAGCCACGCCAACGACAGACTCCTGGCCGAACTCGACCTGCCGCGCCCCGAATCCGTCACCGTCGAAGGCGCCGGCGGCACGCCGATGCAAATGTGGATCCTCAAGCCCCCCGGCTTCGACCCGAAGAAGAAATGGCCGCTCGTCTACCTCGTCCACGGCGGGCCGCAGGGCGCCTGGGAAGACGGCTGGTCCTATCGCTGGTGCCCCGAATTGTGGGCGGCGCAGGGCTACGTCGTGGCGCTGCCGAACCCGCGCGGCTCGACCGGCTTCGGTCAGAAGTACGTCGAGGAGATCAGCGGCGACTGGGGCGGCAAGTGCTACGAGGACCTCCTGAACGGTCTCGATTACATGGAGGCGCAGCCGTACATCGACAAGGATCGCATGGCGGCGGCGGGGGCGTCGTTCGGCGGCTACGTGATGAACTGGTTCGCGGTCAACACCGGCCGCTTCAAGACGCTCATCTGCCACTGCGGCGTCTGGAACTTCGAGAGCATGTACGCCACGACTGACGAGGTCTGGTTCGACGAGTACGAGCACGGCGGCCCGCCCTGGGGCAAGAAACGCGACAGTTACGAGAAGTTCTCGCCGCACAACAAGGCCGCCAACCTCGGCAAGTTCAAGACGCCGATGCTGCTCATTCAGAACGACCTCGACTTCCGCTGCCCGGTCAGCCAGGGGCAGGAATTGTTCACCGCCCTGAAGCGCCAGGGCGTCGAGGCGCGCTTCATCAACTTCCCCGACGAGGGGCACTGGGTGCTGAAGCCGAAGAACAGCGAATACTGGCACAAGGAGGTCTTCGCCTGGCTGAAGAAGCACGTCGAGCCGGGCGGGAAATAGAGCCCCGGGTGCCGCTTGCGGTTGGCCGCGGCGCGCGCGTTCGCTACAGTAGAAGGAGATTTTGTCCCGAGAAGGGAGGACCGATGTCCGAAGGCGTGGCGAAACTGGCCCTGGAAGACGGCACCGTCTACACCGGTCGCGCCTTCGGCGCCCGTGGCGAGCGCTTTGGCGAGGTGGTCTTCAACACCAGCATGACCGGCTACCAGGAGGTGCTCACCGACCCGTCCTACAAGGGTCAGGTCGTGACGATGACCTACCCGCTGATCGGCAATTATGGCATCAACGCCGAGGACGTCGAGTCGGGCCGGCCGCAGGTCGAGGGCTTCGTCGTGCGCGAGCTGGCCCGCCATCCCAGCAACTTCCGCTCGCAGGGCTCACTCGACGCCTACCTGGCGGCCAACGGCGTCCTCGGCATCGAGGGGATCGACACCCGCGCCCTGGTCCGGCGGCTGCGCGTCCGCGGCGCCATGACCGGCGTGCTGTCCACGACCGACCTCGACGACGCCGCGCTGGTCCACAAGGCACGCACCGCCCCCGGCATCGTCGGCCGCGACCTGGTGCGCGAGGTGATGCCGGAGCGCTCGTCCGAGTGGCACGAGGGCTTCACCAGCCCGTTCGTGACCTACCTGCCGGCGCAGCCGCTGTCGCACCACGTCGTGGCGCTGGACTACGGCATGAAGTGGAACATCCCGCGCTGCCTGACGCAGGTCGGCTGCCGTGTCACGGTCATGCCGGGCCGCGTCACCGCCGCCGAGGTGCTGGCCGCCCGGCCCGATGGCGTCTTCCTGTCCAACGGCCCCGGCGACCCGGAGCCCTTGACCTACGCCCAGAACACCATCCACGACCTCGTCGGCAAGAAGCCGATTTTCGGCATTTGCCTGGGGCATCAACTGCTGGGGCTGGCGCTGGGGGCCAGGACGTTCAAGCTGAAGTTCGGCCACCGCGGCGCCAACCAGCCAGTGCTGAACCAGCTGACCAACCGCGTCGAGATCACCACGCAGAACCACGGTTTCGCGGTGCGGTTGGACGACCTGCCGCGCGACCTGGAGCCGACGCACGTGAACCTGAACGACCACACGCTCGAAGGGATGCGCCACCGGCGACTGCCGGTGTTCAGCGTGCAATACCACCCCGAAGCCTCGGCGGGCCCGCACGACAGCAGCTACCTGTTCGAGGAGTTCCGCAAGCTGATGGGCTAGCCGGACGAGCCGGACGCGCCGTTTTCCGGCGGATTCTTCTTGCGGGCGCAAAGCCGGTTGCGTTACCATGTGGACACTCGCAATCATCGTCAGACCGCGTGAGCGATCGGGGGTGCGATGCCTTTCCCAGAGCCGGGAGCCTAATCCATGCCCGTCCGCGTGACCTGTCCCGAGTGCGACGCCAGCATGAGCGTCGATGACGACAAGCGCGGCAAGAAGGTCCGTTGCCGCAAGTGTGAGGCCGCCATCGTCGTCCCCGCCAAGGCCAAGGCGGCCGTACGCGACGAGGAGGACGACATCCAGGAGGTGGTTCCGGTGAAAAAGAAGCCGGCCAAGACTGCCCCGCGCAATAATGAGGAGGACGACATCCAGGAGGTGGTCCCCGTGAAGAAGAAGCCGGCCAAGGCGGCCCCGCGGGACGACGAGGACGAGGACGTGATCGAGGAAGAGGCTCCCGCCAAGAAGAAAAAGGGGGCCGAGGCGCCGGTGGCCGGCAAGGCCAAGAAGCGCCGCGATGACGGTTACCAGGAAGACGAAGAGGAGAAGCCGCGCGGCAAGAAGGGAAAGAAGAAGGAGCGCTCGAAGGGCGCGACGATCGCCATCGCGGCCGTGCTGATCGTGCTCATCGTCGGCGGCGTCGGCAGCGGTATCTACTTCGCGTGGCCCAAGGACGATTCCAACCAGACCCCCAACAAAAACGTCTCCCCGCCGCCGGCCGGTGGACCGATAGGGATGGGACCTCGCGGCGGCGGGCCGCAAGGGGATGGCCCGCAACCCGGCAAGCCCGAACCCGGCAAGCCCGAACCCGGCAAACCCGAACCCGGCAAACCGCAGCCCGTTGGTCCGCAACCGGGTCCGGGGCCGAGGGAGGCCGGCGCTGCGAGCAGCAGCATCTACAAATACGTCCTCAAATCGACCGCCTGGATCGTCACCCGCCATGTCGAGGGCGGGGCGATGGGGAGCGGCGAGTTGATCGACCGCGATAACCGCTTGGTCCTTACCAACTACCACGTCGTGCATGGGATGATCGATTTCTTCGTCATGTTCCCGATGTACGACCCGAAGGACGGCCGGCCGATCAAGGAGCGGAACACCTACATAGCCCAGATCCAGGGCGGCACCGTCATTCACGGCAAGGTGGTGGCCGTCGATAAGAGGCGCGACCTGGCGCTGATCCAGCTCGACCGCCTCACCGAGGAGGTCGAGTCACTGCCGTTCGCCCAGATCGAGCCGGAGGTGAGCGACAACGTCCACTCGGTGGGCAACCCCGGCGCCAGTGACTCGCTGTGGGTGTACACCTACGGCAAGGTCCGCACGGTCCACAAGATGAAGTGGCTCGCGGGCGGTGGGGACCTCTTGCTCAATCTGGAAGCGATGGTCGTGGAGACCAGTTCGCCCGTGAACCCGGGCGACAGCGGCGGGCCGTGCGTCAACGACCGCGGCGAGTTGATCGGCATCACCCAGGGCAAGTCGAACGAAGGCGACAACATCAGCTTCTTCATCCACCGCAGCGAGGCGGAAGACTTCATCGGCAAGGCGTTCGCGTCGTCGCCCCTGCTCCAGGGCAAAACCTGGGTGCGGGCCCAGCGGTCGCTCGTGGCCGCGGGGGGCGGGAACCAAGCCCTGCTGCCGCAGCTTGTCAAGAAGCTCGGCGACTCCGATGACACGGTTCGCGCTGAGGGGGCGCAGGGACTTGCCTTGCTCGGCCCCGACGCCCACAACGCGATGCCGGAACTCGTCAAGGCGCTGGGCGACAAGAGCGGGCTGGTCAAGCGGTTGGCCGCCCAGGCCATCCGGCAGATCGGCCAACCGACCCAGGACGACATTGAGTACCTCCTGCCGACTCTGGAGTCCGATGCCCCGCCCGAGGCGAAAGTCTTCGTCCTCGACGCGCTGGCGGTGCTCGGGGCCGAGCCCAAGGCGGCGCCGGCGGCCCCGAACGTCGTCAAGGCGGCGCAGGATCCGAACGCCCGGGTCCGGCAATCGGCCATGCGCGCCGTGGGCCGAATGGTGGTCGTCATCGGCGAAAAAGACGCACAGCCGGTGCTGGAAAAGGGCTTACAGGATAGCGACAAGAAAGTGCGTGCCGCCGCCGCCGAGTCGCTGACCATCTATGTGACGGCGGTGAAGAACGACGTGGCGAAGCTGCGGGAGTTGCTCAAGCACAAGGAGCCTGAGGTCAGCGCCACGGCGGCGCGGGCGGTGGCTCGCCTCGGCGAAAAGGGCAAGCCCGCGGTTCCAGAACTGATCGCGGGTCTCCGCGAAGAGAACCGTGACCGCGACCTGAGACGAGGATGCTTCGTGGCCCTGAAGGCCGTGAAGGCTGACCTGAGCGAGTTGGTCCCGGTGCTGCGCGGCGGGATCAATGACGGCGACATCGAGGTGCGCCGGGCGGCCCTGGAAGCCGCAGGCCGGGCGGGATCCGCGGCGAAGTCCCTGGTACAGCCGATCATCGATGCCCTTTCGGACACCGACGTGCGCATCGCCGCGCTGTCGGCACTGCGGCAGATTGGGCCTGACGCCAGGGAAGCGGGGTCCGCCGTCGCCGGCCTGGTGGAGAACGACAAGGTCCTGCGGATGGACACGCTGACAACCCTGGAGGCGCTGAAGGTCAGCGGGCCGAGCGTCTCGGTGATCGTCCCGAAGCTGATCGTCATCTTCGGCGACGAGAAGCAGAAGCCCGTGCGCGACAAGTTGGCCCAGGTGATCGCCGAGATGGGCAAGCCGGGCATAGAGTACTTGCTCAAGGCGCTCACTAACTCCAGCCCCGACGTGCGCCGCGGTGCGGCCTCCTCGCTTGGCGCGATGGGCTCCGAGGCGTACTTCCCCCAGGTCCGCGTCGCTCTGCAGCACGCGTACGAGAGCGAGCCCGAGAATAATGTGGCGGCCAAGGAGGAGATCATCAACGCCCTCAAGCGCATCACCCCCGTGCCGCCGTC
Source organism: Gemmataceae bacterium (assembly GCA_035266225.1). GTDB lineage: Bacteria > Planctomycetota > Planctomycetia > Gemmatales > Gemmataceae > DATFNV01. The sequence continues at coordinate 9,083 of DATFNV010000079.1, read as the reverse complement.
GAAGCCTTGACCGAAGCAGCCGCAAGCGGCTTCGCGACTCAGACGTCCGAAGCCGCTTGCGGCCGGGCGGAGGCGCCAGCTTCCGTTAGCGCCCCTTGTAAGGGGCGCTAATGCTCGTGTCAATCTCCGCCGCCGCGGGCCGGTTATCGCCGCGGAGCGCCGCGACATAACTCTTTGTCCCACAAGCAGATCGGTAATCCGATCTCAGGTTCACTTTCCGCGGGGCGCCGCGGCACGCGGATTGCACTTCCCCTCTGAGACGGGGTCCCTCCCTCCGCCTCCGCTGGCCCGGTTGATCCGGCCAGCGGCTCCTTCGCCGACAGAATCCGACTCAGGTATACCTTCTCCCCGAGGGCGGCGGGCCGGCTCCGCCCGAGTGCGGAGCCGGCCAGGCCCGCCGACCCCTTTCAAGGAGAAGATTGATGGCTCAGCTCATTGATCTGCTGGTGCGGTGGTTGTCCGGAGGACTCAGACCGGTCCCCGTGATGGTCCGCCGTTCGCGGTGTGGGCGCTGAGAGGACGTGGGGCAGGCCGCCGGCCTGCCTGGAATTAACGGCAGGCCGGCGGCCTGCCCCACGTTGCAGCAGGTAGATTCCCAGACTCCGGTGAAACGAGGCGCGCGATGTCTGCTCCGATGGGGGCCGGTCGTTCGGTCGAAGTTCGGCTGCACGGGTACGTCACCCTGCAGGACGTCTGTTCGCACGTCGGCGAGATCTGGCGGCGGGCGCGGCAGCAGCAGGGGTTGCTCTTCGCCCTCGACTGCTCCGCCGTCCTCGACTTCTCGACCCTGGCGCTGACGGCCCTGAGCCGCCTGCGCAAACACCTGCGCGAGTTCGGCTGCGACCTGACCGTGGTCAAGTGCAGCCCGTCGGTCCTGGAGCGCCAGGACGACCCGCTGTTGGCGCCGCTGCTGGCGGCGCCGGCGCCCCGCGAGCCCGCGCCGGCGACCGACACGCAGCCGCTACCGAAGAAGAACCGCCTGTCGAAGAAGCCGTCGCGCACGGACAAGAGCCACGCCGCCCACGCCCTGCCGGCGCCGCACTACCTCCGCCGCCTGGTGAAGGGGTACCAGAGGTACTGGCTGAACTGACGCCCGGCCGCTTGCGGCTTCGCAGCCGCACCGTGCGAAGCCGCAAGCGGCCATTCCCAGTCACGGCACCGGATACTGCCCGAGTACCTCCCCTCCTTGCCCGGTCAGGCAGACCTCCAGCGCCAGCGACGTGCCGACCAGGGTGGCGGCAAAGTTCCACGCCTTCCGGCACAGCACGCCGAAGAACCCGCCCGCCCCGGCGGCGCCGACCATCTCCGCCACCTCCTGCGCCGTGTTCGCTCGGCCGATCCGCTCGACCAATTCCGTGTCCGCCCCGACGGCTCGGGCCGTGTCGGCGAGGAAGGCGAAGTCCTGGCTGCTGTTGGTGCTATGGACCGATTCGTTGCCGGCCGCGAACTTCGCCAGCTTGCCGATCATCGCCGCCAGAATCACTCGTTCGATGCCGGCGCGGGCGCAGTGGCGCAGGGCGTCGCCGAAGAAGGGGCCGATCTGCACGAACGCTTCTTCCGGCAGCGGGAACAGGGCCCGCGCCAGGCGCTCGCCGCGCGCCCCCACCGTCAGCACGAGCCGTTTCAACCCCTGGGCCGCGGCCACGTCGATTTCCTGGGTGACGCTGGCCAGCCAGGCGGCGGTCGAGTACGGCACCACGATGCCGGTCGTGCCAAGGATCGAGATGCCGCCCACGATCCCCAGCCGGGGGTTGAACGTCTTCCGCGCCAGCTCCTCGCCGCGCGGCACCGCGATCTCGACGACCACGCCGCGGCCGGCCAGCCCCTTCGCCGCGAGGACTTCCGCGACCGTCTCGGCGATGAGCCGCCGCGGCGCCGGGTTGATGGCCGGCTCCCCCGGCGGCACCGGCAGCCCCTTCTTCGTCACCAGGCCCACGCCCACGCCGCGCCGGAACGACACCCCTGGCTCCGCGGCCCACGTTACCCGGGCGCAGATTTCGGCCCCGTGCGTCGCGTCCGGGTCGTCCCCCGCGTCCTTGATGACGCTGGCCGCCCCATCCGTCTCGGTGTGCGTGCAGGCGTGCAGGATGAACGCGACGACCGGGCCGGCGGGGAGGCGGATCGCGACCTCGCTGACGGGCCGCCGGTCGATCAACGCCAGCAGCGCCCCCTTGGCGGCGGCGGCGGCGCACGCCCCCGTCGTGTAGCCGGAGCGCAGGTTGTCCTTCGCCGGTCCCATGCCTCACCCGCAGAATCAGCCCGTAGCCGCAAGCGGCCCGCTTGCTGGCTCGGAAGAAGCCAGCAAGCGGGCCGCTTGCGGCTACGGCCTTACGCCCGTCTTCTCCCGGCACGCTTGCACCGCGGCCTCCCGCGTACCGACGCAGGGAATGTCCGACGTGGCCGGCCGGCGGATCATCACCACCTCGATCTCCAGTTCGTGTGCCGCCAGCACCTTCTCCACGACGCCCCCCTCTCGTCCCGACGCCTTGGTCAGCAGCACCTCGGCTCGGTACTCGCGCAGCAGCGCCCGGTTGAACTCCTGCGAGAAGGGAGGCCGCAGGCACAGCAACCGATCCGGCGTGAAGCCCGCCGCCAGCGCCTGCTGCAACGAGGCCACGCACGGCAGAATGCGGGCGATCAGCACCTGCCGATCCTGCAAGGGGGCGAAGTGCTTCAACTGCTTGGCCCCGATGGTCAGCAGCACGCGCCTCCCCAGCGACGGCAACAGCGCCGCCGCCTCGACGAACGAGGCGACCTGGCGCGTGCCGGCCGGCGGCTCCCAGTCCGGCCGCTCATAGCGGACGAAGGGGACGCCTAATCGGCCGCAAACGGCATGGGCCAGGCGCGTGATGCGCACCGCGAACGGGTGGGTGGCGTCGAGCACCACGTCGGCCTCGCCCTGGGCCAGGAACTCGCTGAGCCCCTCCTCCGTGAAGCCGCGTGCCTCGACGGTGACGGCGCCGACCAGTGCGCCGAAGAGGGTACTGCAGGCTTCGGCCCGCGTCACGGTGGCCCGGACCGCGAAGCCGGCCTCCAGCAGCGCCCGCGCCAGGGGGGGCCCCTCGGAGGTGCCGCTAAGCAGGAGGACTCGCTTCGTCACGGTCGCGCCCCCGGAAGATGTGTCCGTGGCCCTTATCATATAACCGCGAACGGTTCTGCCGCCGGCAAACCGCCGCCCCCACCACGATCAGCGTCGTCCGCGATAGCTTGTTGCGCCGCACTTCCTCGGCCAAGTGCCACAGCTCCGTCAGCACCACCTTCTCGTCCGGCCAGGAGACGCGATAGAGGATCGCCACCGGCGTGTCGGCGGCGTAGGCGGTCAGCAACTCGTCCTGCACGCGCTCGACCAGGCGGGCGCTCAGGAAGACACACAACGTCGCCCGGTGCTGGGCCAGCGCCGCCAGCGACTCCCCTTCGGGCATCGGCGTCTCCCCCTCGGCGCGCGTCAGGATGACGGTCTGCACCACCTCGGGCAGGGTGAATTCGGCCTTAAGGGCCGCGGCCGCCGCCTGGAAGGAGCTGACGCCGGGGATGACCTCGTAGCCGACGCCGGCCTCGTCCAACCGCGTCATTTGCTCCTGAATGGCGCTGTAGAGGCTGGTGTCGCCGGAGTGCAGCCGCACCACCCGCTTGCCGGCGCGGGCCGCGGGGACGAGGATCGCCATGACCTCTTCCAGTGTCAGCGGAGCGGAGTTGTGCAGCACGGCCGTCGCGGGGGCGTGCCGCAAAATCTCCTCCGGGACCAGCGACCCAGCGTAGACCACCACGTCGGCCCGACCAAGGGCGCGGTGCGCCTTCAGGGTCAGCAGGTCCGGGTCGCCCGGCCCCGCCCCGACGAAAACCACCCGCGCCGGCTCCCCCGTCGGGGCCTCGAAGGCCGCCGACCGTGCCAGGGCGAAGGTCATGCGCTGCGGGGCGAGCGGCGAGCTGACGACCTGCTTCTCGACCAGCAGCCGCCGCGCCTCGGACGCGAGCAGCGCGGCCGGCTCGGCGACCCCCGGCGTCCCCACGCAGCGGGCCACGACCTCGGAAGGGTTCGGCGTCCCGGCGACGCGGGCCAGTTCGTCGGCGCCGTAGAAGACGGTCTGCCACCCATACCGCTGGGCGAGTTCGCCGATGGCCTGCTCGTCGGCCTTCAGGTCCACGCTGGCCAGGGTGCCGATGCTGGCGCGGGCGAAGCCCTCCTCCGAAAGGAACCGATCCAGTCCGTATTCCAGCGCCGCGGCCGAGATGCCGCGCTCGCAGCCGACGCCCAGCACCAGGCTCCGCGGCCGAAACCACAGCACCCGCTCCGGGTCGATCGGGAGGGGCTCCCGCGGCACGCGGTCGGTGATCCAGACGACGGACTCGAACTCGCGCCCCGACAGCGCCGTCACCTCGCGGACAAAGGTCACGTTGCAGGGGAGGTCGCGCTCGTCGAGCCAGCCTCCGGGTTGCCCGATCTCCTGAATGATGGCCACGGCCGCGCCGTTGACGAGGGCCAGCGCGGCCTCCTTGAGCCGGTCGCGCGGCTCGGCCGTCCAACCGTGTTCTTCCTCCAGCAGGTCAAGGCTCAGTCCGCCGATCACGTCGGAGGCGGTGGTGATGACCGGCGTGGCTCCAAGGTAGCCGGCGACGGTGCGGGCGAAGGCGTTGGCGCCGCCTTTGTGACCGGAGAGCAGAGGGATGACGAACCGTCCCGCCTCGTCCACGGCCAGGACGCCGGGGTCGGTTTCCTTGGACGCCAGGCACGGGGCGACCAGCCGCGTGACCGCGCCGACCGCCAGGAAGAAGACCAGCTGCTCGCAGCCGGCGAACAACCCCGGCACGCGCTCCGCGAGAGGGCCGTCGAAGGGCAGCTCCCAGGGATGTTCCGCGGGTCCGTAGCGTTCCGGGCGATGGACCTCTCCCAGGCGCAGGCGCCGGCGCAGGAGTCGGGCCTGGTCCACGCCGCGCCGAGTGACGGCGACAATGGCAATCTTGGTCGGCGGGATCATGGTTTCCTGGCCCGAAGGATGAAGATCAGGTTGTCCGGCTCCAGCGAGTGCAGGCGCCCCAGCGGTCGCGAGTGGGCGAGCTGCACCGACGTGGCCTCCGGCTGCAGCCCCTGCTCGCTCAGCCCGTCCCAGCCGCGCGCCAGGTTCTCCAGGGTAATGCAGTTCAGCGCAATGCGGCCGCCCGGTTTCAGCCGGCGCGCGGCCGTGGCGATGATCTCGCGCAGCCGGCCGCCGCTGCCGCCGACGAACACGGCGTCGGGGTCGGGCAGGTCGGCCAGTCCCTCGGGGGCGTCGGCGCGGATGGCCCAAACCCGGCCGCCGCCGAGCCGCGCGACGTTCGTCTCCAGTTGGCGGAATGCCTCGTCGTCGCGCTCCACGGCGAAGACGCGCAGCCCGGCGGAGAGCCGCGCCGCCTCGATGGCGACGGAGCCGCTGCCGGCGCCAACGTCCCAGACCACGTCCTCGCGCCGCAGCTCCAGGTAACAGAGCGCCAGCAGCCGGACCTCGCGCCGCGTGATGAGTCCGCGCGGCCCGGCCCGGTGCAGCAGGGCGTGTTCGGGGATGCCAAGCAGCGGCACGCCGTCCTCCGTCTCCCCTCGCCCCGGAGTACCGGGGCGAGGGGGGCCGGATCGCGCTCGCGCAGCAGGACGACGACGTTGAGCGGCGAGAAGGCTTCTTCCCTCATGCCGGCCGGCGCATGCCGCGACATGCGCTCGTCGGCACCGCCGAGATTTTCGCACACCCAGAGGGCGTAATCCTCGGCGGCGCCGTGTCGGCGCAGGAAGCCGGCCACTGCGGCCGGATGGTTCTTGCCGTCGGTCAGGACCGCGATTTTCGCCTCGCGCTGCTCCACGGGGATCCGCAGCGCCTCCATCGGCCGGCCGTGCAGGCTGACGACGCGCGCGTCGTGCCACGTCTCCTTAAGGCGCGCGAACGCCAGTTGCACCGAAGTCACGTGCGGCAGGAACACCAGGTCGTCGCGCGGGAACGATTGCAGCAGCAGCCGGCCGATTCCGTAGAACAGCGGGTCGCCCGACGCCAGCACGACCGTCTTCTCGGCGACATACCGCGGACGCAGACGGCCGACGACCGTCTCCAGGTCCCCTTCGACAACGACCTTTTCGCCGCTCCATTCGGGGAAGAATGTCAGGTGGCGCCGCCCCCCGGCCAGGACGCGGGCGGCGGCGACGTGAGCGCGTCCCTCGGCCGACAGCCCGGCCGGGCCGTCGTGACCGATGCCGACGACGACGAGGGGATGTCCGGTCATCGCGGCAGGCCCTCCCGCGCGAGCCGCAGCAGGGCGTTGACCGCCGCCGCGGCCATGGCGCTGCCGCCCTTGCGTCCCCGCACTGCCAGCACCGGTACGCCGAGCGCCAGCGCCTCCTCCTTGCTCTCCGCCACGGCGACGAAGCCGACCGGCATGGCCACTACCAGGCGCGGACGGACCGCCCCACGCCGCACCCCGGCGCACAGCGCCAGCAGTGCTGTCGGCGCGTTGCCGATGACGTAGACCGCATCACCTACCGCCGAAATCGCTTTCTCCATCGCGCACCAGCTCCGCGTCTGTCCCGCGGCCTCGGCGAGTCGCCCGACCTCCGCGTCGTCGATGAAGCAGTGCAACCCGATCCCCAGGGCCTCCAGCGACGGCCGATGAACCCCCACGGCGACCATGCGGACGTCGGTGACGATGGGTGTCCCCTCCCGCAGCGCCCGCACTCCCGCGGCGGCCGCGCCGGCGCTGAAGGCGACGTCGCGCACCAGTCCCAGGTCGCCCGAGGCGTGGATCATCCGGCGGACGACCGGCCACTCGGCGGCGTCGAACGGGTGCGGGCTGACCTCCGCCTCGATGAGGCGGAAGCTCTCGGCCAGGATCTCATCCGGCCCCATCGACGCGCCCCCCTTCCACCGCATAGCCGCGCGGCGTCACCACGACGGGGCCGAAGCGGCGCGTCCGCGAGTTGCCGACGATGACCGTGGTGAACATATCGACGGCGACCCCGGCCATGTCGCGCACGCTGGTAACTTCCACCACCTGCCCCGGCCGGTAGGCGTTGCGGACGACGCCGACCGGCGTTTCGGCCGGGCGGTACACTGCGAGGATTTCGGCCGCCCGGCGATACTGCCAGTCGCGCCGCTGACTCTTCGGATTGAGCAGGGCCAGGACGAAGTCGGCCTCCGCCGCGGCCCGGAGCCGCCGCTCGATGACGTCCCACGGGGTTAGCAGGTCGCTCAGGCTGACGACGGCGAAATCGTGGCCGAGCGGCGCCCCCAGCAGGGCGGCGGCGGCGTTCACGGCCGACACCCCCGGCACGATCACGACGTCCTCCAGCAGCGTGTCGTCCTCGGCCGCCGCGCATTCCAGCACCAGGCTGGCCATCGCATAGACGCCGGGGTCGCCGCTGGAGATGACGCACACGGTCTCCCCGGCGCGCAGGCGCTCCACCGCCAGGCGAGCGCGATCGGTCTCCCGGGTCAGCGGCAGGGCCAGGCACTCCTTGCCCTCGACGAGATCGACGATGCCGCTGAAATAGCCGTCGTAGCCGATGACGACCTCGGCGCGGCGGATCGCTTCCAGCGCCTGCCCGGTCATCGCCTCGCGGGCGCCCGGACCCAGCCCGACCACGAAGAGTCGGCCTCGCTGACTCACGTCCTCTCCTCCGACCCCTGGCTCCGAAAAGACACCGCCGGTTCCTGTCGGCGACCCTCGCCGCATTGGGACGTTTTATCAGGTAGCAGGGTGGCAAGCCGCCGCAATTGATCCTTTCGAGTGGTGTGTCGAGTCGGGAACGGCGTAAACCTCGACCTTCGCAGCACCAGCCCGGGCACCCAAACGGACGGTTTCCTGCTTGAAGCCTTCTCCGTGAAACCCAAGCCCAACGGCCTCCTGGGTACCAGCGCGGACATCCTCGCCCGGCTCGAATCGTTTTAAGGTCCTGCGGAGGCCCACCAGGCCCAGACCACCACCTGAGACAATTCCGGCCGATTATGGGTATGGTTCAAAATCGCCCTGTTTCCGGTCGATCGTTGATCACTTCTTCGGGTCCACCACGCTTTCGGCTTCCTTCAGCAGCTCCTCGGCTTCACGGTCCGGCGGCCATGTCTTCATCACGTCCCGCAGCCGGCCGAGCGTGGCGGCGGCTTCGGCTTTCTGGTCGGTGCTGGTTGGGGGATGGGGTCGCCGCTCATGGGTGTCCTCCCGGGCGAGAACCTGAATGGCCGATCAGTTGACTGGTGTACAGAAAGGAGACGGCTGGTCAAGAGAAGAAAACACGCGAACGTCGCGGCGGCACTTGACAGCGGGCGCAAGCGGTGTTCTAAATGAAGGGACGGTCGTGCTGGCGTTGGCGGGCCACGACGGTGTTCATTGTCGCGGCCCGAGTTATGCTGACCGCCCAGCCAGGCTTATCAGCTGGTTCGGCCTTGATGGATCGTCGATATCGCTAACCGGCGCTCGGCGCCTCCGTCTCGCGGTTGACCGCCTTGTTTGCGGCAGCCGATTCCGAGAGGCGACCCGCGACCCGACAGGCGTGGTGCCCGTCCTGACGGGACGCGGCGCGGGATTCGTTACCTCCCCCGCGCCCGCGGCACATGGGACAGCGGCCCCGCCAACCCGAGCGGGTCGGCCGGCGCGCGTGCCGGCCCGCCGTGCGATTGCGAACGCCGAGTTCGGCCCCGCGGTGGCCCGGCCGAACCAGTCGTTGCAGGGGACCGGCGCACTGGCACGTCGGCGGCGACAGGTCAAGCCCGCGGTGGGCGCGCCGGCGTCTGAACTCCGCCGTTAGGCGGCTTTGAGTTGCTTCCCATAAAGCGAGGTGGCAAATGTCCTCAGCCGGGCATGGCACCGACTTCAATTGGCAAGGCCAAAAGGTTCTTGTTACTGGGGCTTCGGGGTTCAAGGGTAGCTGGCTGTGCGGCATCCTGGTTAACCTCGGAGCCGAAGTGTATGGCACGGTACGCAACCGGATTCATCCCGAGTCGCCGTATGAACTGCTCGATCTGCACGATGAAATCGTCGAGGCATCTGCCGACATTTCTGACCGCCAACAAGTGTTCGACCTTATCAACTCAATTCAGCCTACAGTCATCTTTCATCTCGCAGCCAAAGCC
>DATFNV010000078.1:0-6264 GCA_035266225.1 Gemmataceae bacterium | reverse complement strand
TTGGGGTCGGCCCGGACCGCATCAATGCGGTCACTACAAGCGCGCTAAACCTAGTCAATGCGCCGCCGTGACCGCCTCGGCTTCGGGCTGCCCCTCGGGCTGGCCGTTGTAGATCCCGGCCGCGATCAGGCCGTCGCTGATGCGGATGACGCGCTTGGCGTAGTTGGCCACGCCGGCGTCGTGCGTCACCAGCACGACGGTGATGCCGTCCTCGTCGCTCAGCTTCTGGAACATGCGGAGGATTTCTTTGCTCGTCTTGGTGTCGAGGTTGCCGGTCGGCTCGTCGGCGAACAACAGCGGCGGGTTGTTGACCAGGGCGCGGGCGATGGCCACGCGCTGCTGCTGCCCGCCGGACAGCTGCGACGGGTGGTGGTCCAGCCGGTCGCCGAGGCCGACGCGCTCCAGCACCAGTTCCGCCCGCTTCCGCGCCTCGCGGTCCGGCATGCCGCTGGCCGTGTAGGTCAGCGGCATCATGACGTTGTCCAGGGCGCTGGTGCGGGCCAGCAGGTTGAAGCTCTGGAAGACGAAGCCGATCTTCTTGTTGCGGATCAGCGCCCGCTGGTCCGACGACAGGTTCGACACTTCCTCGCCGTCCAGCCAGTACTTGCCGCTGGTCGGCCGGTCGAGGCAGCCCAGGATGTTCATCAGCGTCGTCTTGCCCGATCCGGAGGCGCCCATCAGCGCCACCATCTCGCCGCGCTCGATGACCATCGACACGCCCTTGAGCACCGGCACGTCGATCTCGCCGAGGTTGTAGGTCTTGCGGATATTTTCGAGTTTGATGAGTTCCATATTCGTAATTCCTGGGGGCCGCCCTCGCTTTATCGATTCGCGAAACGATAAATCGAGGGCGGCCGGCCGTTACTGCTTCTTGCCGCCGAACATCTGCGGGGCGAAGGGGTTGCTGCCGCTGTCGCCGCCGGTGATCAGGGCGTCACCGGTCACCACGACGTCCCCCTCCTTCAGGTCGCCGTCGATGACCTCGGTCCGGGCGCCGTCGCTCAGGCCGAGTTTCACCTTCACCGGCCTGACAAACTGGCCTTGTTCCACCCAGACGACGCCGTGGGTTTGTGCCCCGGCCAGGCCGGTGTCCTTGCCCCCGTCGCTGGCGTCGCGCTTGGCCATCGCCTTCTGGAAGGCGCCGCGCGACTCGGGCACCACCTGCTTGACGTCCGGCTTCCAGCGCAGCGCCTCGTTGGACACCGTCAGGGCGTTGTCGCGCTTGTCCACCTCGAAGCGCAGGTTGGCCGTCAGGTACGGCAGCAGTTTGCCGTTGGTGCTGTCGGCGTTGTTGACCACCAGCGCCTGGTAACGCCCGAACTCGTCGGTGTTGAGCGTCTTCGAGAGTTCCGTCGTAAAGAGGTCTCGCGTCTCGAAGACCTTGTCTTTCAGGGCGGCGAGCTTATCGACCACGGCGTCAGGCACCTTAGCGGCCCGCAAGGCGTCGAACGACCGGTCCGTGAGGTGGAACTCGACCGCGTTGTCGGTCAGCACCTCGACGGTGTACGTCACCACGTTGTTGGTCATCGTCGCGTTCAGGCGGATCAGGCCGACGCTGCCCTTGAACTTCTGGCCGGGGTGAGCGTCCACCGCGAACTCCACGGTCTGGCCGAGATGCACCTTGCCGATGTCGGCCTCGTTGACCGAGGCCCAGACCTTCATGCGCTTGAGGTCGCGGGCCAGCAGGAACAGGCTCGGCGTGTTGAAGCTGGACTGCACCGTTTGGCCGATGGTCACGCGGCGGTCGATGATGACGCCCTTGACCGGCGAGACGATATGCGTGTAGCCCAGGTTGATCTCGTCCTGCTTGGCGGCGGCCTCGGCGGCGCCGATGTTGGCCTTGGCGTTGGCGGCGGCGGCGGCGGCCTCGATCACCTGCACCTCGGCCTGCTTCACGGCCGCCTCGTTCTGGACGATCGCCGCCTTGCTCGTCTCGTAGGTCGCCCGGTAGGTGTCGTAGTCGGCGGGGGCCAGGGCCTGCCGGGGGCTGAGCACCTGGGCGCGGTCCCAGTCGCGCTTGGCGTGGTCGAAGTTGGTCTTGGCCTGGTCCAGGTTGGCCTTGGCCACGTTGACGTTGGCCTTGGCGTCATCCACCTTGGCGACGGCCTGGTCAGACGCCGCCTTGGCGACGACGACCATCGCCCGGGACTGGTTGGCCTTGGCCTGATACAGGGCGGGGTCGATCAGGGCCAACTCCGTGCCGGCGTTCACCTCGGAGCCGTAATCGATCAACTTGCCGTTCTGGTCCTTGCCGAACTCCATGATCTGGCCGGCCACCTGGGTGCCCACGTCGATGATGTCTTCGGGCTCCAGCGTGCCGGTGGCCGTGAACGAGGCCAGCAGGGTTTCGTGCTTGGCCTCCTCGCTACGGTACGGCGACTGATGCCCGCCCGCGGCCCTGGCGACGAGCCACACGCCAAGCCCACCTGCCACGCACACCGCCAAAACGACACCGACGATGACAATCCTACGCATGGCCATGACCTCTGGGGGCGGGGCCGTTGGCCCCGCGGATTGAGTGTTCTCCGGTCGTGTTCGCGTTCAGTCGCCGATCCCATCCGCCAGGACCGCGAGGCGCTCGCCCACCCGCACCAGCAGGCGGTCGAGCTGCTCCTGTTCGTCGATGCTCAGCGCGCTCATCACGCGGGCCACCTGGGCGGGATGGACCTTCAACACCTGCTCGACCAGCTGACGCCCTTTCTCCGTCAGGGCGACGTGCTTGGAGCGGCCGTCGGTTGCCGAGGCCCGGCGGACGATCAGCCCGACTTTCTCCAGCCGGTCGGCGATGCCGGTGACGCTGGGCGGCCGGATCAGCATCCGCCGGCTCAGGTCGGTCAGGCGCAGGCCGGGTTGGCCCTCCTGTTCGGCCCGGTGCAGGTTCCGCAGCACGCCCCACTGGGCGCCGCTGATGCCGAAGCGGGCGAAGTACGGTTGCATGACGCGCTCCAGCAGTCCGAAGGTGCGGATGAACTGCCGGAACGACCGCTCCGCGGCGGTCGGGGTCGAGCGGGGGTTCGTGGGGGTGCGCAGCATGGTCGTTTGTTTAGTTAGCTTCTGTTTATTTAGGGTCCTAAGCTTTCCTGGTCATCATACCCCTTTGCCCTCCGAGAATCAACGTCTGTTGCGAACCGTCTTGCGCGCGCCAGGGCGAAAAAATCGGGGCGGGTTGCCCGCCGGACACAAGATAACCGACCGAGATCGCGCAGGGAAGAGGGGAGGGGTAGGGAATCTCAGCCGCTTGCGGCCTGGCGTTCGCGCGCCCGGGCAGGCCTGACGCGCTCTCTGCCTGCCCCTTCTAATGGATTTTGACGATCAAGTCCGGTAGGTCCGGCCTGCCGGGCCGGACCCTGACCGCGGCCGGACGGGTCCGGTCCGGCAAGCCAGGTCCAGCGTGGCCAGGGCGATCTTGATCTGGGGCTGGTCGTCGCGATCTTTGCTGTGGCCGAACTGGAACAACCCCAATTCGGAGAGCACCTCGACGTAGGAGTTGGCCGTGGTGGTGTCGATGCGAAAGAGGTTCGGGCTCAGGTGGTAAACACGGACGGTGTGCTGGTTGAGGTCCAGCTCGCAGTCTGGCCAGGAATCGTCCAGGGCGAGATGGTCGAGCAGGTCAGCAAGGCGGTCGTCCTGGAAGTCGAGAGGGCGAACGGTTTTGCCCAGACAGGCCTGGAGGGTGTGGAGGTTGTCTTGTGCCCAGGGTTGCAGCTGGCAGAGGCGGTGGTCCCCTTGGGACGTGATGAAGGCGATCCAGACGCAGGCGACATCCCCGAAGGTCAAATCGCCCTTCCAGCGGTGCCCGGAGGGGAAGTGGCGATCGAGGATCTCGGCCACGTGCAGGCGTTGTAAGGTGGCCAACAGAACGGGGATGTCGTCCACTCGTTCCATACGATGCACTTGCGCGAATTCGCTGTTCATCCCCTCTTTTTATTCCCCTGCCCCTTTTCGGAAAACCCCCTCCTTCACAAGCCGAACGGGGGGATACGAGGCGGACTTCGCCGAATTGTGGCGGCGCGGCGACATCGGTACCACCGGGGCCCACGACACCGGCAGCGTGCGCGTGGGGGCCGTCCCGGTCCACGTCGCCTTCGCCCCGGGCGAGGGGCGGGCCATCGACCACGACGCCGCCCAGCGCATCAGCGCCGCCCGGCGCCGGCTGAAGGTGTGCTCGATGCTGGTGACCTCCGGCAGCATCCTGGGCGCACTGAGCGACGTGCTGCAGCGCGGCCGGCTGGCCGAGTACGGCGGCCTCTACGACCGAACGCAAATGCAAGGCGTGTTCGCGCAGTGGCACGGCGGGCCGGCCGAGTGGAAGGTCGCGGTGTTCGAGCGCGTGGCGGCGCCGCTGGCCGGCAAGCGCTCGACGCCGTACACGCCCGGCGGCCGCCACGACTTCATGCACAACAAGGTGCTCGTCTGCGACGATACGGTGATAACGGGGAGCTACAACCTCTCGCACAGCGCTGAGGACAACGCCGAGAACCTCCTCAGCATCGAGGACCGCGACCTCGCCGACCGCTACGGGGCGTACATCGACGGCCTGGTGAAGCGCTACGGCGGGCCGGGCTGAGACCCGCGAGCAGGTCCTGGGTGCGCTGGCCGAGGAGCGGCCGGTGTCCGAGTAGACCCGAACCAAACTCGGGCTCGCGTGTCTCCCTCCCAAGTCGCCCCGGACGCACAGCGATGACGAGGGGAGCAGGGATGAAGCGCTTCTGTCGCGTGACGGCCCCCGGGGTGGCCAACGGCCGCGTGCGACGCAAGAACAACTGGCGGCGGACGCCGAACTACTACAACACGGCGCAGGGCCGGCCCGTGATCGACCGGGAGCGGCCGGGCCCCGGCCACCGCCATCTCCTGCTCAAACGCGACGTCGAGCGCTTCATCGCCCTCCTGCCCGAATGGTCAGAACTGTCCCGCGGCCTCAATGCGGTTGTCCTGGCCACTGACGAACCCGACTGCGACGGGTGGTATCGGCGCGGGGTGGTGGCGGTCTGTGCCTGGCCGCGCGAACTCTGGTTCGAGGTCACCCACCGCTGGTATGCGGCTCACTGGCCCTTCCTGGAACGGATCGGGGTGCCGGTCGAGCCGACGGGCGAAGGGGACATCGTCTGCCGCTACACCGAGGCGACGGCCCGCGCCTATCAACTCCTGCACGTCCTGCTCCACGAATTCGGGCATCACCATGACTTGATGACGACGCGCTCGCGGAGGCAGTGCGCGCGCGGTGAGACCTACGCCGAGGAGTACGCCTTCCGCTACGAGGCGATCATCTGGGAGCGGTATCTGAACGAGTTCGGCCTGTACTGAAACGGTGCGAGCGCTTCGGTTGGCAAAGCCTGAGGAGAACGGCCCCCGCAGGGCCACAGGCCGGATGAGGCAGGAGAACAACTTGACACGGGAGCGCCCGCGCGAGAGAACAGAGGAAATCCCTGGAACGAAACGGGATGAGCGGTTGGGAGGGCTCGTCATGCAAGACAGAAAGCCGGAAGATTACAGGAAAGCGGCCGATGACTCGATGGAGTTGGCGAAGGTCCTGGCCGGTCAGGGGAAGATCGGCGACCAGGACTTTCTGGAGCGGATGGCCCGCAGCGACAGCCTCGTGGAGCACGACGGCGAGACGTGCGGCCTGTGCTGCCAGATGATTATCGGCGCCACGGTCGCCCGTGAAATGATCGAAGCGGGCGAGTATGAAGACGTGGTGAGCAAGTGGGCGGACGAGGCGCGGCGGCGCTGGGAGCACGGCAAATTCTTCAAGGTGTGGCAGGAAGAAACGAAGGCCGGACGCGACCCGCGGAAGGAGTTCGAGAAGCGGGGTTGGGAACCATGAAAGCTCGGACATGTCCGGAACCCCGCCGCCGACAAAGAAGAATTACTTCCGTTTAGCGGCGGCTCGCAGAGCCGCGCGGCTCTGCGAGCCGCCGCTAAACAGGGAACTTATTGATCGCCGACGCGAGTTGATCGAACGGCGGCATTACGCCTCGGAGAGGAACGCTACCAGCGAATGCGCCGCGACCGGATAGACTGCTCCCGGCGGCACGTCGGGCCCAGTGTCCTCCGGCACTAGGTCGTGAGGCGACGGCAGGGCCGTGTCGATCAGCCGGCGCCAGCGGCGGCCCGAAGGCGAGAGGGGATTCGGAAGCGCAGGGTCGCGCCCCCGCAGTTGCAGGCGACGTAGAAGTCGCGGTCCGTACCGCGGCCCGACAGGCGGCCGTCCAGCGCGAAGGCCAGCGACCGGCTGGTTGCCGAGAAGTCCGGGTGGCCCGGCTC
>DATFNV010000077.1:0-28509 GCA_035266225.1 Gemmataceae bacterium | reverse complement strand
ACGAGGGCCGGCGTCAAGAGTCCAGGGATGGGAGGGGGGCAACGTCAGAATCTGCTCGCGGAGGCCGACGAAAAGGCTGGCCGTCACCAGGTCGGCGGTCGTGCCGGGATTGCGGCCGCGCCCCACGGCACGCAGCCAGTCGTCCAGCTGAGACAGCGCTTCGGCGCCGGCGGGGGATTGCGGCCAGCCGGCGTCGAGCACGGCGCGGGCGCGGCGACTCGCTTCCTCCGCCTCGGCTGTGCCGCGCTTGCGGGCAATGAGGCTGTCGGGGTGCTTCGCCATCAGCGAGAGGTGGCAGAAGATGATCGCCCCTTCGAGGCAGCGTGCAACATCGAGTCCGCGAGTAAGCGCCGGCACGCCGTCATCAAACACTTCTCGGAAGCCGTTGGCGTACTGGCGGGCGACGAGGTCACGGTCGGCGGCGAGGGCCATGATTTCGCGGAGGGGGAGCGTCGGCGCCTGGTTGACGTCCTGATCCTCGACCCGGCCGAGCCCGCCGGGGTTGGCCAGGCGGATGGCCTCGTACACCGCTTGAGAGTCCTCGACATCGAGACTGTCGAGCAGCAGCGGGAGCCCTTGGCGCAGTTTGGTCCGAGCCGGGACCACCGCAAGGGGTGCGAGCAGCAAGATGATTCCGAGGTTCGTATTGGTGCGGACAACCTCCCGTGTGGATATGACCGCCCACATAATCAGCTCCCCAACCTTGGTATAGGGAGCCTTCTCGAAGCCGGGGGCGATAGCGGCGGCGCTCGTAACGAAGTCGAGGTAAGTCAGGTCGTCGAAGTCGCGGTATCGGTGGACGTTGCCCGGCTTTCGCGCTGTCACTTCCCACAGACACGCAACTGAGGCGTACCGATCAATGGGAAGGCTGAACGGGGACATGAGGTCAACTCCTGCGGTGCCTGTCGGCGAGGAAGCGCAGCGGCTGCGCCGCGACAGCCCCTCAACCCCCTTCAGCGGCTGGGTGGGTGCCTTCCTCCTGCGACGGCAGGTAAAAGCGAGCCACTCGGTCCTCAAACCACTTCCTGCGGGGGTCGTCCGGCGCCGCAACCGACTGCCACTCCCGCAGGATCCAATCGAGGTCCAACTGGTCCTGGTTTGCCGCCAGCAGGTTCTCGATGTCCACCTGGTCTTGAGAGCGAAAGGCCAGCAGTTTCAGGAGGATGAGCCCTTCCGCCGCGGCGATGCGGACGGAGTGGCCAAGCCAAGCCTCCGGCCGCGCCCGGTCGATGACGTGCTGATAGACGGGCAGCACCGGCTTGAGCCAATCGACGCGGACGCCGTGGTAGGACAGGACCGTTAGGTGCTCCCGCGTCCACTCGCGAATGGCCGTTTCCGTCTCGAACGCGAATCCGCGGGCGTGCAGGTCGTCCAGAAGGCCCGGGAGCGCCAACTGCGGAACCTGGAGCAACAGGTCGAGATCCTGAGTGAACCGGGGCCGGCTACGGTAACTTGTCGCGATACCGCCGATCAAGGCGTAGTTCACCCGGCGCTGCTCCAGTGCCTCGACGAGTTGGAGCAAACCGGCCAGCAGATGTTGCGGGAGTTGCAGGGGCTCAGCGGGCATGACGGGCAAATAACTCCTTCTGAAGGCGCTGCCACTCCGCCTCCTGGGCGTCGCGAAGCCGCCGGCCGGCTTCGCGCTGCGGCGAGTGTTCCAACAGGGTCATGCCCGAAGCGATCAAATCCAGAATGACCCTGAGCCGTTCCGTCGGGGATAGGCGGCGAAAGGCGTCAGCTTCCTGGCGAATCACGTCCGCTTCGTTCGGGAAGCGGTAGGGGAGTTCCATGAAACGTCTCCGGTGGAGGAGCGCGGCCGTGCTACACCTTATTATAGTCGGGGAGGCGGCGCGCCCCTGGCAGGATCCAGGGATCCGCTGCCCAACCGGGGGCGGCGGTCAACCCGATCTCATCCGTGGTGGTCAACTGGCCCCTGTATGTCGGACACTTGGGCAAGTTCCCAGGCCGGCGACGCAAGTTGCTTATTGACAGATACTTGCGCTCGCGGTCAACTTGCCCAAGTTTCCGCGGAAACTTGGGCAAGTTGACCGATCGTGGCAACTTGTCCCCGGCCCGCTTGAGCCGACATTAGGCACCGTATTCGTGGGCGAGAAAGCGAATCAGCTCCGCGGCCACGTCCACGCCGGTCACGGGAGCCAGCGCCCGCCAACCGGGCACCGCGTTCACCTCGATAACGTACATCTCGCCATCCGGCCCCGGCAGCAGATCGACTCCTGCGACTGGGGCGCCGACCGCCGCCGCCGCCCGCAGCGCCAGCTCCTCCTCGGTTCCGTTCAGCCGCACCGGTTCCGCCCGGCCGCCCTGGGCGACGTTGGTGCGCCAGTCGTCGCGCGCGAATCGTCGCATCGAGGCCAGGACACGGCCGCCGACAACGAAGGCGCGCAGGTCCCATCCCGGATGCCGCACGAACTGTTGCAGGTACAGGATCGCCTGCGTCCGCTCCAGGGTGCGGAAGACGCGCCAGGCCGTTTCCGGATCGGAGACGCGGACCATGCCGCGGCCCTCGGAGCCGAACAGCGGCTTGACCACGACGTCGCCGCCAAGGACCACGAAGGCTTCCAGGGCGGCGTCGGCGTGCTGGCAGACGGCGGTCGGCGGCACCAGCAGCCCCGCGGCTTCGAGGCGAGCGCTGGCCAGGTACTTATCGACGCACGCCTCCACCGCGGCGGGCGGGTTGAGGACGGTAACGCCGTGGGCCTGCAACCGGTGCAGCACGTCCATGCGGAAGACGACCTGCTCCAGCGACCCCGGCGGCATGGTGCGGACCATCACGCCGTCGAAGCCGGCGAGGTCCGATCCGGCCGCTTGCGGCTTAGCGACCCACGCCGTGACGCGGCGGAAATCGACGGCGGCGGCGTCATGGCCGAGGGACGCGGCGGCGCGGCGGAGGTCGCGGACGTGCCAGCCGTCACCGGCGGAGAGGATGGCGAGGTGCATTCAGGGCCGCCTTCCGTTGGCGGGCGACACGTCCTCGAAGACCGAGAAAATATCCTTCACGCGACAGCGGAAGTCAGGAACCACGTCCTCACCGCTTAATTCGCCGTCATCCCGTAGCTTGGTGATCGTCCCGTCGCGGCGGTGAACGTACACCTGGCGTGTCTCCAGGCTCACGACCCAGACGAGATGCATACCGAGCCGGAGGTATTCTTCGACCTTGGTATCGACCTCGTCGAATTCATCATTGGGAGAAACAATCTCGACTGCCAGGTCCGGCACGACGTGGCAGAACTCCTCCGCCCACTCCGATGTCGGGAGCCGACCCCGCCGGATGAACGCTGCGTCGGGCTTCCGCACGGTATTCGGCGCTGCCGGGCCCCACTCAAAGCCGAGCCCCTGCACGAACACCCACCCGAGCCGATGCTCCTGGCAGTGTGCGGTGAGGAACGAAAAGAGCTGGCCCGACACGAGGCAGGAGAAGATGGTCCGATTGATCTCCACCAGTCGGCCATCGACCAGTTCAAACCCTGTCCCCTCGGCCTTCATGTTCAACAAGTCGTCCGGTGTCAGCGAGCCGGTCTCGAGCAAGACGTTCATCGGTCGATCTCCGCGGGTGGGTCGGCGGGAGATGAGGCCCATTATACCGCCCCGAAGAACGACTTCCGCAGCACCTCCGGCGCCGACCTGCCGAAGGCGTGCGCCCGCCCCGTCTTGAGGTTGTGGAAGACGATCTCCGCCGGACTGAACAATTGAGGATCGATCTTATAGAAGTCCTGCTCGTAGCGCGCGAAGATTTCCGCGAACGGCTCGCCGTGGTCCGCCGAGGCCGACGACGGCACGTTCGGACCGATCTCGGCAATCTGTCCGTCGTCGGCGCGCACCCACAGGACGACGCGGCCGCCGTAGAGGATGGCGTCGTTGGTGCGGCCGATGGCGCTCAGCCAGTCGCCGGCCACCGGCGGCACCGGCGCCGTGCCGCAGCCCGACACCACTTGCCCCAGGTCGAACCTCAACTCGTGCAGCTTGTGCAGCGCCGTCTCCAGCGACCGGGCGACCACTTGCAGGTTGCCGGCCATGCTGAACGTCGGCGCCGCCAGCAGCGTGATCTTGTTCGCGGGCAGCTGCAGCTTCTCCGCGAGGTGCGCGATGACGGCGTCGTCCGGCAATCGGCGCGTCTCCAGCACGCCGACGGCGACGGGGGCGGTTTCGCGGCCGGGGAGGTGGTCGAACAATTCCTCCTTGCCGTAGGCGGCGCGCATCGGGCCGGAGCCCATCGCGAAGAATTTGCCGACCTGCACCTGCCAGCCGGCGTACTGCGAGGCCATGCAGGCGATGACGGGGTTGTCGGTGATCACCTGGACCAGCAGGCACGGCACGCCGCCGCAGTCGCCGGGGACCAGGCCGACCTCCGCCTGCCCGGCGAGGCAGACTCGGGCCAGCCCCAGGCCGGCATTGAGTCCCCCCTCGGCCCTGACGCCGCAATCGAGGATCCGTGCGCCGGCGGCAGTCGTTAGCACGTCGATGCGCAGGGCCGCCGCGTTGGCGGCCATGTGATCGGCCAGGCGCATCGCTCGTTCGTTGAGCGTCAAGGGCGCAGCCATGAACGGCTCTCCTTTCAGGGTAGTGGTCGATGATGTTGCGTACTGTATCGCATGAAGAGCCAACGGTCGAGGGCCGCCGCCAGTCGTCGGAGCTGGCCCAGACAGGCATCGACGGTCGCCGCCCGCTGGAACAGGGTCAGGATCGGCCTCCCGGGCTCGATGACGGTGCCCGGCTGGGGGATGTCCGCGAATGTCGGCATGATCTCGACCGAGGGGAAGGCCGTCGCCCATGATTGCCAGGTGCCATGAGCGGGGAAGCGCAGCGGGGCGCGGGCGAAGAGGATCACCTTGCCGACGACCGCGGTGGGTTCAATGGGGGAAGGGGGGACGGGCGCGGCGGGATCAAACGCCAACCGGTGGAGTGCCTGGGCGCACAGTCCGGTGGCGTACTCAATCGCCTCGACCGAGGCCGTGTAGCGGGGATTGACTTCGACCGGGTAGGGCACGCCGTCGTGCAGGATGCAATCGACGCCGAACAACCCCCTCAACCCGAACCCACCGCCGAGGGCCGCACCGATGTCGGCGAAAGCCTGCTGCCGAGCGGGGTCCAGCGCCAACGGTCCGACGCTGCCACAGTAGTGAAACGCGGCCGCGTGCAGCCAGGATTCGCCGACGAGCTGCCGGGTGACGCCGAGCAGCCGCGCGGTCTGCCCGTCGCCGAGGTAGATCGCGGCGCACGAGTCCCCCCGGATGAACTCCTGCCAGTAGACCGGCCGCGGCGTGCCCGAGGCACTCACTGAGCCTTGCCAGACACGGATGCCGCTGCCCCCAGCGCCGGCAAGCGGCTTCATCAGCCAGTGTCCGTCGGGGGGCGGCGGTCCGTCGCCGTCCCAGAGGCGGGGACACGGCAAGCCCGCCTCGCACAGGACCTTGCGCACGGTGAACGGAGAGCGCACGCGTCGCAGCACCGCCGCCGAGTTGCCCCACAGCGGTTGACGGCGCTGTGCCATCTCGTCGATCAGGGTGGGGCGATTCTCCAGTCCGCCGGTGTAGAGCCACGGACCGGGCGCGTTCCATTCCGTCAGATCGAGGAAGCCGTGCGGGTAGTCGTTCGGCTCGATGCGGCGAACGGCGCAGCGAGCTTGCAGGTCGCCATCGGCGAAGAGATCGGCGCAGATGGGGCGCAACCCGGCTCGCAGCGCCGAAAAGGCGGCAGCGCGGGTGCTGGCGCCGACGATGAGTAGAAAATCGCTATCCGGCATGGCCAGTGCGCTTCCCGGGGCCGGGACACTTCTCTCTTCGATGCCGTTGCTGTCGGTCTACAGCCCTTTTCCAGCGATGGCCAACCGGCATGCTGGTCGCGTCGAACGCCGATCCGGAAAAGAGTTGCGGGGGAGGTTCCTGTGGTGGTACATTCCGCCACGTACCATCAACCGCACCTGGATCATCGGCAATCAACCTGCCATGCCAGTCCCAATCGTCTGCCCTGCTTGCGGCGCGAGTTATGAGGTCGCCGATGACCTGCGTGGCCGAAGTGTCCTGTGCCGAGACTGCGGCAAGCCCATCCGGGTCGCGGACGAGACCTCGAGCCCGCGTGAGGCGATCCGGGCTGAAATCGCGCAGCCAAGCCCTCCTCCCGAACAGGGCGAGTCGGGCGGCCGATCGGCGGCGCCTCGTGAAGAGGGACCGGTACCCCAGGTCCTACCGCTGCGGCAATCCTACGCCGTGGCGCGGGTCGCCGGCATCGCCGCGATGCTGCTGCTGTTGCTCTCGGCGGCAACTGTCTTCGGTATCCTCTGGTGGTCCGGTTGGTTCTGGGAGCAGGGCGAATGGCCGACCCCCGAATGGCCGCGGAGGGCGCCCGCCGATAAACTCCTCACACTCCACGTCCTCGGTGTCGCGGCCGAGGATGAGGCGGCACGGCAGAAGATTCTGGAGGCCGTCGTGCTGCTAACGGACAAGGATTCCCCCTACCTCTACGTTGCGAGCACGGAGAACGGGCGCATGACGATCCTCGTGACGCGCGTGAGCGATCCCGAGGCCTTCGCCCGGCAGATCGATTTCGGGATCGTCCGCCGAGTCCGTGACCGCGTCATCACCATCAGCGCCAAGAAGGGTTAGAAATCCGTATGATTCGCACCCGCCTTGCCATCCTTTTCCTGACCCTACCCTGTCTCTTCTCCCTGAGAGCCGCCGAGCCGGTTCCCGGCACGCCCCCCACCGGTCCGCTGTCGCCGAAGGAGGAACTGGCCACTTTCCGCGTCCCCAAAGGGTTCCGTGTCGAGTTGGTCGCCTCTGAGCCGCAGGTGGTCGATCCGGTGGCGATGGCCTTCGACGAGGACGGCCGCCTCTTCGTCGCCGAGATGCGCGGCTATCCCAACGGCGGCATCGCCGAGGGGCCCATCACTTCCGGCAAGATCAAGCTCCTCGAAGACAAGGACGGCGACGGTGTCTACGAAACGGCCACCGTCTACGCCGACGGTTTGCGCTTTCCCACGGCCGTCATGCCGTGGAAGGGCGGCCTCCTCGTCGCCAACGCTCCGGACATTCTCTTCCTCGAAGACAGCGACGGCGACGGCAAGGCCGACCGTACCCGCCGCCTCTACACCGGCTTCGGCCTGAGCAACATTCAGCAGCTTATCAACGGTCTGCAATGGGGCATGGACAACTGGGTCTACGGCGTCGCCGGCAACAACGGCGGCACCATCACCGCTCCCGAGGCACCGAAGATGCCGGCCGTGCCGCTGAACGGCCGGGGTGTCCGTTTCCACCCCGAGACGCCGGGCAGCCTGGAGCCGACCTCCGGCGGCGGGCAGTACGGCCTCGCCCCGGACCAGTGGCAGAACTGGTTCACCGCCACCAACAGCCAGCACCTGCGGCACATCGTCCTGCCCGACCACTACCTGCGCCGCAACCCGTCGCTGCCGGTGTCGGCCGTAACGCTCGACATTCCGGACCACGGCGCCGCCTGCAAGGTCCACCGCATCAGCCCGTTCGAGGCGTGGCGGGTCGAGCGCACCGAGCGCCGCGCCAAGGGCCCCGACGCCCAGCGCTTCCCCGCGACGGAACTGGTGCCCGGCGGCTTCATCACGTCGGCGTGCAGCCCGGTCGTCAGCGCCGCCGACCTCTTCCCCGCGGCCTACCGCGGCAACACCTTCGTCTGCGATCCCGCCAACAACCTCGTCCATCGCGACGTGCTGGAGCCGAACGGGGCGACATTCACGGCCAAGCGCGGCGAGGCCGATTGCGAGTTCCTCGCCTCGACCGACACCTGGTTTCGGCCGGTGTGCTTGACCCTCGGGCCGGACGGGGCGATCTACGTGCTCGACTTCTACCGCGAGGCCATCGAGACGCCGCTGTCGCTGCCGGACGACATCAAGAAGAAGCTGAACCTGGAAAGCCGTGGCCGCGGCCGCATCTGGCGCATCGTCCCCGACTCGGTTGGCCGCGACGCAAAGGGGAGCGCGAAACGCAAGCCGTCGCTGAGCAAGGCGTCGGCCGAGGAGCTGGTCGCGCACCTCGCCGACGCGAACCTCTGGTGGCGGCTGACGGCACAGCGCCTGCTCGTGGAGCGGCAAGACAAGGCGGCCGTCGCGCCGCTGGCGAAGCTGGCCCGTGACGCCGACTTCGCCCCCGGCCGCGCTCATGCCCTGTGGGCGCTGCGCGGGCTGGGGGCGCTG
Organism: Gemmataceae bacterium; assembly: GCA_035266225.1. Lineage (GTDB taxonomy): Bacteria > Planctomycetota > Planctomycetia > Gemmatales > Gemmataceae > DATFNV01. Next base: position 20,330 of record DATFNV010000077.1, on the reverse strand, counting down.
GACGACGCGGCCATCGAACATGCTCTGAAGGACCGTGACGCCGGGGTGCGCGAGCAGGCACTGCGCCTCGCCGACGACCGCCTGGCGAAGTCGGAATCGCTGTGTAAAGCGGTCGCCGTACTCGCCGATGACCCATCGCCGCGCGTGCGCTTCCAGCTCGCCTTCACGCTGGGCCAGGCGGACGCGCCGGAAGTCGTCGCGGCCCTGGCCAAGGTCGCCCGCCAGGACGTGGCCGACCCGTGGACGCAGACCGCCGTCCTCAGCTCCGCGGGGCGAACGGCGCCGGCGCTTCTCGAAGCCTTCGCGCGCGACAAGGAAATCACCGCGGCCCCGTCGGCGGCCCACCTGCAATTCCTGACGCGGCTTGCGGCCCTGGTCGCCGCGCGGAACACCGACGCCGACCTGGCGCGGGTGCTGGCGCTGCTCGGTGAGCCGACCGAGGGGGCGGCCGGCGCGTGGCAGGTCGCGCTGCTCAACGGACTCGGCCAAGGGTTGCAGAACACCTCCCGGCCGTTGAGCCGCCTGTGGGATGCCCCGCCGCCGTCGCTGAAGGACGCGGTCGAGAAGGCCCTGCCGTTCTTCAAACGGGCCGCGGCCACGGCACGCGATGCCAAGGCGCCGGCGGCCGACCGGGCCGGCGCGGCGCGCCTGCTCGGCGTCGGCCCCTATTCGCTGGCCGCGCCGGCGCTGCAGGAGTGCCTGGCGCCACAAAATCCCGCGGAGCTGCAGCTCGCCGCCGTCCGCGCCCTGTCGGCTCACGACAGCGCGAAGGTTCCTGAGGTGCTGCTCTCCGGCTGGGGCGGCTACAGCCCGACGGTGCGGCGTGAAGTCCTCGAAGCCCTGTTCTCGCGCCCGGCCCGACTCTCGGCGCTGCTCGACGCCATCGAGGCGAAGAAGGTCCTCGGCGGTCAGATCGAGCCGGTGCGCCTGGAGCAGTTCCGCAAACATCCCGACGCCAAACTGCGGCAGCGGGCACAGAAACTGCTCGCCGGCCAGACGTCGGCGGACCGCCGCAAGGTGGTCGAGGATTACGGCCCAGCCCTGGAGTTGAAGGGCGACGCGGCCCGCGGCAAGGCGGCGTTCAAGAAGTCGTGCGGTACCTGCCACCGGCTGGAGAACGAGGGCATCGAGGTCGGCCCGGACCTGCTCTCGGCCCTGCGAAACAAGTCGAAAGATCAACTGCTCAGCGACATCCTCGACCCGAGCCGCGAGGTCGATCCGCGCTACATCAACTACCTGGTGACGACGAAGGCCGGCCGCACCTTCAGCGGCATGATCGCCGCCGAAACCGCGTCGAGCCTTACGCTGCGCCGAGCCGAGAAGGCGGAGGACACCATCCTGCGGAATCAGATCGAGGAGATTCAGGCGACCCCGAAATCGGTGATGCCGGAGGGGCTGGAGATGCAGTTGACGAAGCAGGACGTGGCCGACGTGATCGCGTATTTGCAGGCAGTCGCTGCTGGGAAATGAGAGTCTGTTGGGGAAGCCGCTCGCGGCTTAGCGGAAGCTGGAATCCGCTAAGCCGCAAGCGGCTTCCGCGCTCCTCCAACCCGTCGGAGGAGATCAGGCGCGGAGCTTCGTCTTCGGGGGAAGCGACGATTTCACCGAGAAACGGATCGTCGCCGCCGTCGTACTGCTTCCTCGATTTGAACAGCTCCGGGGCCCTGGCGGGCGGTCACGGGAGGGGGCCTCGGGCGCGCAGGAGGAAAAAGCGCGCGGCCTCGTCCGTGAGCAGGGACAGCGGCTCGACGCGCACCACCGGCTCGCGCACCGTGCCGCCCACGGTGAGGTGAACGGAAGTGCTCGATAACCGAGTCGTCACCTCCACCAGGAGCGTCAACGGGAGCGGACCCACGGGAACGCGCAGGCCCACGAGGCGAAGCAGACCGGTCCCCGCCCCGACGACGCTGGTTGCGGCGGTCACCTCCAGGTTGAGCCGGCTGGCGGTGGTGATGGTGCCCTCGGCGAACAGGTTCACGACGCTGCCGGACAGGCTCAGCTTCTGGACGCGGAAGATGCCGTTGGCGAGTCGGCCGCGCAATTCGCCGCTCTGAAATGTGCTGCTCGATTGCCCGCGGGCGATGAACGGCAGCAGGGACGACAGGATCGGCATCTGGAACGCCTGGGCCTGGGAGAAGGTGGCATCGACAGTGGCCGTCACGTCGTCCAGCGAGCGGACGTTGCTGCCGGAGAAGTCAATGCGGCCCGAGGCCAACCCGCCGCCGAGAGTCGTGCTCTCGGTCGGCGACGGCAACAAGGTCCGCAGGTCCACGCCAGAGAAGCGCAGGTTGCCGTCGGTGTGAGTGTCGCTGCCGAAGCCGAGCGTGCCGTGGCCGCTGACGCGGCCGTGGCCCAGTTGGGCGCTCATCTCAGCGACGGTGATTTCGGCCCGGCCGCGGGCCGGCGCCACGTCGAAGCGCAGGGGGACGCGCCACTCCGACACCTCGACGCCGCCCACCTTGCCGCGCGTCAGCACGATGTCGCCGCCGCCGGTCCAGTGCCGGCCCAAGGTGCCGCGCAGCCGGGCGTCGATCGAGCCGGTCACGTTGGCGGCCAGCGATGGCCAGGGTGCCAGGATCCGCGAAGCGTCCGCGCCGTCGAGGGCGATGTTGAAGGAGCTACGGCCCAGGTCGCGCAGCCGGAGTACCACCTGGCCCCGTACCGTGCCGCCGCCGACCTCGCCGGTAAGATCGCGCAGCCGCGCCTCCCCGCCGGAGAGGAGGATGTCCCCGCGCAGGCTGTCGGCAATCACGCGGTCCCCCCAGCGCAGCCGAGTCACGATGACGCGGCCGGAGCCGACGGGCAGATAGTCGGACGAGTCCAGGCGGAATTCCACGTCCAGATCGAATCCGCCATGAAGTGGGTCGAGCCACTCGCGCATCTCGAGGGCTTCGCCCAGTCGGCCGAGCTCGGCCCCCCGGATGCGCAGGCGACTGTCGGCCGCCGGCTCCGGACCTTCCGGAGCGCGCGGGCGCTGCCCGGGCTCCCGCTTTGGCGGGATGCGCCCGTCCACGTCGAAGGTGCCGCCCAGGAGACTCCCCTTGAGATGGTACTCGCCAACCCCCTTGCGATAGCTGATCGTGCCGGTCAGCTTCTCCGCCGGTAGGTTTTGCACGCGCAGCTTCGGCGCCATCAGCTCCACCTCCCCGTCGAAGGAGCGCTCGCCTGCCGCGGTCGCGACCTGCAGCGTCCCCTTGATGGCGCCGCTCACCTTTCCCTCCAGGCGCAGCGGCAGCGCGGGGATGTCGTGTACCAGTGCCCCCACGTCCACGTCCTGGAGGTGCAGGTCCAGTTTGCCCTCCTGTTTCTCGCTCAATGGCACGTCGGCGCTACCCGTCACCTCGCCGCCGTAGAGGCGGGCCTTCACGTCGCTCACCTTCAGCACGTCGCCGGCCGGCGCCCAGCGGAAGTTCAGGCTGTTCACTGTCGCTTTCTCGATCTTCACGTCCTCGCCCGTGCCGCTGCCGGACACCTTCGCCGTGAACGGACTTAGCGTACCGTTGACCTCGGCGGTGATGCCGAACACCCCCGCCACGGGGAGCGTCGGCCGCAGCCCCGGCGCGAGGCGCCGCAAGCTGGCCAGGTCCCCCTTCGCCAGCTCCACCTTTCCCTCATAGGTGTAGGGGGCCGTCAGTTTCGCCTCGGCGGAGCCGCTCAGCGTGGCCCCTTCCAGCTTCCCAGTCACGTCGCGCACCGTCAGCAACCCCTTGGCCACGCGTGCCGTGGCGCTGACGTCAGTCAGGGCCCAGCCGTAGGCGGCGACACGGTCCGCGTTGAGTTTCCCGGACCCCTCCCACGCCGCCGGGTCACGCAGTTTCCCCGCCGGCACGCGCAGGTTGGCCGAGCCGCTGACGGCACCGGCGACCGCTTCCTCGAACCCCACGGCGCGGGCGATTTGCGCCAGGGGGACCTCCGTCAACGTCAGGTCGGCCGTCAGGTCGCCTTCCGGAACGACGCCGAGCCGTGCGCTCCCCGCGAAGGTGCCGGCGTAGGGCTTCCTGTCTTTCGGCGCCGGGCCGCTGACGAGTTGGCCGCGCACTTCCTCCAGGTGCAGCACGCCGTCCTCGTAGTACACGCGGGCCGTGACTTCCTTCATGTCCACGCCGGAGAGCGAGAATGTGGGCAAAGTGGCGGTGCCCTTCACTTTGTAGAGCTTCAGGTCGTGCGGCCGATCCACGGGAAGCGAGGCTTGCACCGTCATGCTCAACCGCCCCGACACCTCGAACGGCACCTTGATCTCCAGGTCCTTGACGAGCCGCGCCAGGTCCACGTCCTTCAGGTTCAGGTTGACGTCGAGGTAAGTCGGCGGTGCGTTTGCCGGCTTCGTGAGGTCCCCCCTAAGAAGCCTGCCGACGACCTTCCGGCCGGTGTCGAGGATCGTGCGGCCGATCGCCATCACACCATTCTGGATCCCCGCGGTGACCTGGCGCACCAGCCCATTGGCTTCGCTGGGGGCCCGAAGGAGAATGGCGGCGGCCAGGTAGGTCCCGCCTGCCGGGCGGGACCCCGGCATGGTCCCGCCCGGCAGGCGGGACCTACTCTCGTCGGGGAGTTTCCCTTCCTTCGCCGGGCGCTGACCGACGCCGAACCCCTTGCGGGTCGGGTGCAGGTCTAGCTCGATCGTGGTCGGCTTCCCGCCGAGCATGACGCCGGTCAGTTCCCCGTGGCCCTCGCCGCTGGTATGAACGTCCCCGTCGTAGCGCACCGTCAAGTCGGCGCGACCGCTGAGTTTTCCGCCCAGCTTCCGGAGCCGCTCATCGAGGTCCCATTCCTCCGGCACCTGCCGCACGTCGAGTCCTTTCGCCGTCACCACGAAGTGCAGGAGGTTCTCCCGGCCGCGGAAGTCGAGCGTGCCATCGACGGTCAGTTCGCCGCCGAGATCCTGCCCGCTGACCTTGTCCAGGGTCACCACCCCGTCCTCAATGGTGATGCCGCCGCGGACGGACTTCGCCCGCAGGGCGAGCGCCGGAAGGGTGATCGATGCCCCGTCGGGGTGCAGCACAACCCGGTAATGGTTTACCGGCTTCGCGCCCGGGTCATGGCGGAAGGTACACTCGACGGAGGTGACTCCCTGCGCCTCCACCTGCTTCCAGACCAGCGGCGGCACCTCGGGGAGGCGGAGCAGTTTCTCCTGGGTCACTTCAGCGCGATCCGTCTTCAGGGTGACGGTCAGCGAGCCCGCGGCGCGGTCGGCGGCGCCGTCGAGGGACCAATCGCCCCATTCCGGGTCCGAGATGGTTCCCTTCGCTGTGATGCGGTCGCCGTCGGGGCGTACCTCGGCGCTGACCCCCTTGACGAGCATCTCGGGGCGGCCTTCCTGCCGCAGCGTCACCCGCCCGCCCTCGATCCGGATACCAGGGACGGGGCCTTCGGTCGCCTGGGTTTCCGGCAACTTTGTCAGCAGGTTGCCGTCGCGGTCGAGGCGCAGCCTCACGACGGGGTCGGCGAGCGTGATCTGCCGAGGCATCACGCCGCGCAGCAAATCGAGCACCGAGACGTCGGTCTTCACCGTGCCGACGCTGACCCACGGTTCCAGGTCGGCCTTGCCGGGTTCGTAGAGGCGCAGGCCGCGCAGGCTGCTGCCGCCCAGGACGCCGATGTCCGCCGCCTCGACCTCGACGGGGCCGCCGTAAATCGCTTCGAGGCGCGTCGCGACCTGCCGCCGCACCTTGTCCGAGCGCAGATACACCCGTGCGGCAATCATCAGACCACCCGTCAGGAGTACCAGCACGAGCAAGGCGCGGAACAGACGGCGCATGGGTGGACCTCCGTGGCGCAAGCAGGATGAGCCGCCGAAATCATATCGGCGGAAAAACGCTCAAACGTCGTGCAAATTCTCTACCCGGTTCGCCCGGGGCGGGGGTTGGCGCGGTGTTTAGGGGACGTGACGGAAAATGCGCCGCCGCGGTGTAGTTGGTTCGTAGCGACAAGCTGCCAGCTTGTCGGTTGGGACGAGCCGACAAGCTGGCAGCTTGTCGCTACGAACCAACTACACCGCGGCGGCGGCGAGGCCGACTTCGCGGCGCAGGGCGGGGGCCTTGTCCTTGCGCTCCCAGGTGAAGTGGGGCAGTTCGCGGCCGAAGTGGCCGTGGCGGGCCGTCTCGCGATAGATCGGCCGGCGCAGGTTGAGCGTCTGGATGATCCCCTGCGGCGTCAGCTTGAAGTGCTTGGCGATCAGCTCGGCAATCTGCTCGTCGCCGAGTCCGTGGGCGGCCGTGCCGGAGGTGCTGACCCAGATATTCAGCGGATCGGGGTAGCCGATAGCGTAGGAAAGCTGCACTTCGCACTGTGCGGCGAGTCCGGCGGCGACGACGTTCTTGGCGATGTAGCGGGCCATGTAAGCGGCCGAGCGATCCACCTTGGTCGGGTCCTTGCCGCTGAAGGCGCCGCCGCCGTGCCGGCCGCGGCCGCCGTAGGTGTCCACGATGATCTTGCGACCCGTCAGGCCGCAGTCGCCGTGCGGGCCGCCCACCAGGAAACTGCCCGTCGGGTTGATGTGGACGAGGATGTCGTTGCCGTCGAACGATGCCGGCGACATCCCCGGCAGCACCGGCCGTAGCTTGCCCTTGATGAGGTCCGGCCGCTCCGCGCGCAAGGTCGGCAGGATGAGCTTCTCGATCAGAACGGCGCGGGCGTCGTCGGAGAACAGTTCGGCCCCGCCGCGCTTGACGATGACGCTGCGGTCGTGCTGCGTCGAGAGGACGACGGTGTGGATGCGGTGCGGCGTGCCGTCGGCGTTGTATTCGACGGTGACCTGGCTCTTGGCGTCGGGGCGCAGGAACTTCAGCTCGCCGTTCTGGCGCAGGTGGGCGTGGTTCTCGACCAGGCGGTGGGCCAGGTAGATCGGCAGCGGCATCAGGGTGTGCGTCTCGTCGCAGGCGAAGCCGAACATCATGCCCTGGTCGCCGGCCCCGCCGAGGTCCACGCCCATCGAGATGTCGGGCGACTGCGCGTGGACGAGGCAATCGACCTTGCAGGTGTCGGCGGCGAAGCCGATGGCGGGATCGACGTAGCCGATGTCGCGGACGACGGCGCGGACGAGGCGATCGACGACGGCGGGCGAGAGGTCGGCCTTGGTGGTGATCTCGCCGGCGACGACGGCGAGGTTGGTGGTGACGAGGGTTTCGCAGGCGACCCGGCTTGTGGGGTCGGCCTGGAGGCAGTGGTCCAGCACCGCGTCGCTGATCTGGTCGGCCACCTTGTCGGGGTGTCCCATCGACACGGATTCGCTGGTAAACAGGTATCGGTCCGCGCTCACGTGAAAATTCCTCGTGCTGGGTTAGGGTCGTGCCCCCGTGGCTTCCGGTCCGCGGGATTATAGGTCAAGTGGGGGGAACGTGGCAACCGCATCCGCCGAGCCGCTTGCGGCTTCGCAAGGAGTTATCCCATGCCCGCGCCGCTGCTGCTCATTAACGCGGTCGGCCTGACGCCGCGCTGGCTGATCCACGCCCCGCGCCTGCGCGCCCTGGCCGAGGCCACTTGGCTGCGCCGCCTCCGCGAGGTGATTCCCGCCGTCACCTGCACCGCCCAGGCCGCCCTGCTCACGGGCCAGCCGGCCGAGCGGCACGGCATCGTCGGCAATGGCTGGCTGTTCCGCGACACCGGCGAGGTGCGCTTCTGGCAACAGTCCAACCGGCTCATCCAGGCAGAGCCAGTTTACGTCACCGCGCGGCGGCGTGCGAAGGAACGCGGCCGCGACTTCCGCTGTGCCAAGCTGTTCTGGTGGTTCAACCAGGGGGCGGCCGTCGATGTCAGCCTAACCCCCAAACCGTACTACGGCGCCGACGGCAACAAGGCCTTCGACGTGACCGGGGCCCCGCCGGGACTGACGGAGATGGTGAAGGCACGACTCGGGCCGTTCCCCTTCCCGACGTTCTGGGGTCCGATGGCGGGTCTGCCGTGTACCGAGTGGATCGCCCGTTGCGCCGCGCTGGTGCTGGCCCAGGAGCGGCCCGACCTGACGCTCGTCTACTTGCCGCATCTGGATTACGACCTGCAGCGTTTTGGCCCCGACGGCTGCGACATGCCGCGCCGGGTCGGCGAGCTGGACGCCGCCTGCGAGCCACTGCTGGACGAGGCGCGGCGCTGCGGAGCGAGCGCCTGGGTGGTCAGCGAGTACGGCCACGTCGCGGTCCGGCGACCCGTGCTGCCGAACCGGGCGCTGCGCGAGGCTGGGCTGCTTACTGTGCGTCCCGGCCCGTTCGGCGAGCAGCTCGACACCTTCGAGAGCCGGGCGTTCGCCGTCTGCGATCATCAACTGGCCCACGTCTACGTTCCCGACGAGGCCGACGTGCCGCGCGTGCGCGAATTGCTGGCCGCCCTTCCCGGCGTGGCCCGCGTGCTGGCCGGCGAGGAGCGCGCGGAGATCGACCTGCGCCACCCGCGCTCGGGCGAAATCATCGCCCTATCCGAGCCGGACGCCTGGTTCGCCTACCCGTTCTGGCTCGACGACCGCCTCGCGCCGGACTACGCCCGCACCGTGGACATCCACCGCAAGCCGGGCTACGACCCGTGCGAGTTGTTCTTCGACCCGAAGTTGTGGTGGCCAAAGGGACGGGCGGCGTGGCGGCTGCTCCAGAAGAAGCTCGGCTTCCGTATCCTGTTCGACGTGATCCCGCTCGACCCGGCGCTGGTGAAAGGGAGTCACGGCCTGCGCGCGCCGGACGGCGCCGACCGTCCCCTGCTGATCGGGGATGGGTCGGCGCCGTCCGGGGAGGAATTGCCGATGACGGCGGTGCGCGATCTACTGTTACAGCGGTTGGGGCTGGCGTAAGTGGGGCCGATCATCTCCAGCTCGACCCGCGTGGTTGCCCTTCGCCGGCTCACTAAGCTCGAAGTTCAAAGGGAGCGAAGAAGAAGTCACTCCAGTATCCGGCGATTGGCTACCCTCTCGCGAGGAAGAAGGCAACGCCCATCATGCCGCCGACGAGGACGAGGTCGATCCCAAGGATCAGGAGGACGAAGACCGCATTGCTCATCCCGGCGCCCACCGGCTTGGCCTTCTTGCCGGGCGCCTCGAGTTCGTCTTCGTCGGCCTCCTCGCGCTGCTTCTTGGCGGCGGACTTCTTCGGCCGGTCCTCGTCTTCGTCCTCGTCGTCGTCGCGGCCCTTCTTGGCGGCGGACTTTTTCGGCCGGTCCTCGTCTTCGTCCTCGTCGTCGCGGCCTTTCTTCGCGGCGAGCCTCCTCGACCGGTCCTCGTCCTCATCCTCTTCCTCCCGCGCCTTGCGAGCGGCCCGGGCCTTGTGGCTGATCTCCTCGTCATCTTCTTCGTCGGGGGGTGGCACTTTCTTTTTCGGAGCCGGCGGGGCGGCCTTCACCGCGGGGGAGGGGGCGGGGGCCGGGGCAGCGCCGGCGGGCGCCTTGACCGCGAAAACGGCCGCGCATCCCGGACACTTGATGTTCTTGCCGAAGGCGCTCTCCTCGACCTTTAACTTCTTCTGGCACTTCGGACATGCGACCGTGACGCTCATGGGGTTTCTCCGGGTGCGGGCCGGCGGCGAGAGACCAAATCGTTCTATTATCCCGAGCGGCGCGCGCTTCGGATAGCTCGATCCGGCGGAAAACTGCGACGGCTAAGGCAAGAGTAGGAGAAATGCCGCCTTTGTGGCGCGGCTCACTTCCCGCCGCGCTTCAGCGCCTTGTGGGCGATGTCCTTGCGGTAGTGGGCCCCCTGGAAGTGGATCTTCCCTGCCGCCTCGTAGGCGTTGCGCTTGGCCTCCGCCAGCGAGTCGCCCAGCGCCGTCACCGCCAGCACCCGGCCGCCGTCGGTCAGCACGAGGTCTTTCTCGCGCCGGGTGCCGGCGTGAAACACCTTCACGTCCGGCAGCTTCGCCGCCTCGGCCAGGCCGGTGAGGACCTTGCCCTTCTGGAAGTTGCCCGGGTAGCCGCCGCTGGCCATCACCACGCACACCGCCGGCCGGGCGTCCCACTCCAGCCGACCCTCGGGGAACTCGTCGAGCCGGTCCTCGACACAGGCCTCCAGCAGGTCGAGCAGGTCGGTCTTGAGGCGCATCATCAGTGGCTGCGTTTCCGGATCGCCGAAGCGGCAGTTGAACTCCAGCACGCGCGGCCCCTGGTTGGTCAACATCAGCCCGGCGTAGAGGACGCCGCGGAAGGCGTGCCGGCTGCGCTTCATGGCGTGGACCGTCGGCACCAGGATCGTCTCCTCCACCTGGGCCATCAACTCGGGCGTGCCGATGGGGGCCGGGCAGTAGGCGCCCATGCCGCCGGTGTTCGGCCCCTCGTCGTTGTCGAAGACGGGCTTGTGGTCCTGCGTCGGCGGCAAGGACACGATGGTCCGCCCCGACACCAGCGCCTGCACGCTCAGTTCCTCGCCGTCGAGGCGCTTCTCGATGATGACGCGGCGGCCGGCAGAGCGGCCGAACTCCTCGCGGACCATGATGCGCTCGATGGCGGCCAGGGCGTCCTCGGTGGTCGCGCAGACGACGACGCCCTTGCCGGCGGCGAGCCCGTCGGCCTTGACCACGACCGGGTACTCGCGCGTCTCGATGTAGTGGCGGGCCGGGTCGGGGTGGTCGAAGACGCGGAACTCGGCGCTCGGCACGTCGGCGTGGCGCATCAGCTGCTTGGCGAACGCCTTGCTTGCCTCCAGCTGGGCCGCCTCCTTCGACGGCCCGAACACGCGCAGCCCCGCCTTCTGGAAGACGTCGGTAATTCCTTGCGACAGCGGGTCTTCCGGCCCGACGACGGTCAGGCCGACCTGCTCCTGTTTGGCGAAGCGGATCAGGGGGTCGAAGTCGTTGACGTCGATGGGGACGTTGACGCCGTCCTCGGCGGTGCCGGCGTTGCCGGGGGCACAGTAGACGCGTGTTACGCGCGGCGACCGGGCCAGTTTCCAGACGAGGGCATGTTCGCGGCCGCCCTTGCCGATGACGAGAACCTTCATGCTCCGCCCCTCCTTGCAGGCCATCGTTATCTTATGAACGAGGGCCATTTCATTATTCGTTTAGCGGCCGCTCGCAGAGCGGCGCTCCGAGCGCCGCTCTGCGAGCGGCCGCTAAACGTGATCGGAGGAGAGGCAACGCATGGCGGACGATCACGACCCCTACGCGGCGCTGCGCCACCCGGACTACCGTCGCCTGCTCGTCGGCAATGTCCTCGCCAGCCTCGCGACCACGATGCAGGCCGCGGCCGTCGAGTGGGAGATTTTTCAGCGCACCCGCGACGCGGCCGCGCTCGGTTACGTCGGCCTGGTACAGTTCCTGCCCGTGCTGTTCCTGTCGCTGCCGGCGGGGCAGGCCGCCGACCGTTACAGCCGCAAGGGGCTGCTCGTCGCCGCCCTGGCGTTGATGGCCCTCGCGGCCTCCGGGCTGGCGGTGCTGTCCTTCCTGAAAGGGCCGGTTCCGCTGATCTACCTGTGTCTTCTCCTTGGTGGGATTAGCCGGGCGTTCAGCGCCCCCTGCCGCTGGGCACTGGTGCCGATGGTCGTCCCCACCGAGCACCTGAGCAACGCCGTCACCTGGAACAGCAGCGGCTGGCAGGTCGCCTCCGTCGCCGGCCCGTCGCTCGGCGGGTTGGTCATCGCCGTGACCAGGGGGGCGGGGATCGCTTACCTGATCGCCGCCGGCTGTGCGCTGGCCTGCGCCGCCCTGGTCATGACCCTCCGGCCGCAGGCCCAGACCCGACCCGGCGAGCCGCGCTCGCTCGCCTCGCTCCTGGCTGGGGCGAAGTTCGTCTGGAAGACCAAGCTGATCCTGGCCACGATCACGCTCGACCTGTTCGCCGTCCTGCTCGGCGGCGCCACCGTCCTGTTGCCCGCCTTCGCCGACGACATCCTCCACGTCAGCCCCATCGGCTACGGCTGGTTGCGGGCCGCGCCGTCGCTGGGGGCGCTGGTCATGGCCTTCTTCCTGGCGCACCGGCCGCCGTTGCAGCACGCCGGGCGAGCCCTGCTCTGGTCCGTCGCCGGCTTCGGGGTCGCGACGATCGTCTTCGGGCTATCGCGCAACTTCGCCCTCTCGTTCGCGATGTTGGCCCTGACCGGGGCCCTGGACAACATCAGCATCGTCGTGCGCGGGACGCTGGTGCAGGTATTGACGCCCGACGCCATGCGCGGCCGCGTGTCGGCGGTCAACGCTATCTTCATCGGCTCGTCGAACGAACTGGGGGCCTTCGAGTCGGGCATCACCGCGAAATGGTTCGGCCTGGTGCCTTCAGTGGTCGGCGGCGGGGTCGGCACCCTCCTCGTGGTGCTGGCGGTGATGGCGCTGTGGCCGGAAGTGCTGCGCCTCGGCCCGCTGCACAAGGCGGGCGTGGCCGTGCCGGAGAAGCCGCCGCCGTAGCCGCTTGCGGCTTAGCGTTCGCGCCATCCTGCCATGGCGCGAACGCTAAGCCGCAAGCGGCCGATTGCCGTCACTTCTTCTCGCGCTTGAAGACGATCAGCACGTCGCCGCTGTCGGCCTTGCTCTCGAACTTCGCCGGCCGTTCCTTCCCAGTCGGCTTCAGGCACAGCTTCCACTCATCCTTGTCCACGTCGTAGATGGCCTCGAACGTCGTCCCCTTCTCGTCGCCCTTGATGATGGAGACGTCCATGATCTTCGGCGTCGTACTCGGGTCGATCTTCAGCGTGGCGGTCCCGTACTTCGACGCCTCGGTGTCCTCGCTCTTGACGGTCAGCTTGTCGCCCTCGATGACGACCTTCAATTCCTTGTCGCCGAGCACCTTCTCGCCGTTGTACTCGATGCTCGACGCGATCCAGGTGCCCTGGAGCTTGTCGAGGTCCTTCTTCTTCGGGTCGTCGGCGGCGAGGAGCAGGCCGATCACCAGCAGGGCCAGGCAGCGCGTCTTCATGAGTGTTTCTCCAGACGGGGAAGATGGGTTCCACTTAGCATAGCGGAGGTAACGGTCGGGGCAATGAAAAAGGCGGGAGGGGCGGTAGGAGCGGCGATTCCCGGAGGTGCCGCGCGCCGATACCATAACAACTCTTCCGGCTTCCCCCGACCTGCGAGCCAGGTGGCGCGTGAACTCCTTCAAGAAAATCTGGGGTGAGGCCGGCTCCCTGCTGATGCGGACCCGCAAGCTGGGTGGGGTCGATCTGCTGGTGATCCTCGCCCTCGGCGGCCTGCTGTACGGCCTGCTCAAGTTTGTCGGCGAGACGCGCGTGCCGGAGCCGGAGGCCATCGACCTCTCGGTGTGGGCCTTGCCGCGCTACACCTTCTACTCACTGCTGCGCGGCATCGTCGCCTACGTCCTGTCGCTGCTGTTCACCCTGACCTACGGCTACTGGGCGGCCAAGGACCGCGTCGCCCAGCGCGTCCTGGTGCCGCTGCTCGACATCCTGCAGAGCATCCCGGTACTCGGCTTCATGCCGGGGCTGCTGCTGGTGTTCGTCAACCTGTTCGGGCGGAACGTCGGGCTGGAGGTCGCGGCCGTCGTCGCCATCTTCACCGGTCAGGCGTGGAACATGACCTTCAGCTTCTACCAGTCGGTGCGCTCGGTGCCGGCCGACCTGCACGAGGCGGCGACGGTCTACCGCTTCAACTGGTGGGAGCGCTACCGCTGGGTGGAGCTGCCCTTCGCCGGCATGGGCCTGGTCTGGAACAGCATGATGAGCATGGCCGGCGGCTGGTTCTTCCTGGCGACCATCGAGGGGCTGGAGATCGGCGGCAAGCCGTACTGGACGCCCGGCATCGGCTCGTACATCCACAAGGCGTCCAGCGGCGGACAGTGGGACTGGTGGGCGATCATCTGGGGCGTCCTGGCGATGGTGGCGATGATCGTCGGCCTTGACCAGTTCCTGTGGCGGCCGGTGGTGGCCTGGGCCCAGAAATTCCGCGTCGAGGAGGGGGGCGAGCAGGAGGCGGCGACCTCGTGGTTCCTCAACTGGCTGCGGCGCTCGCGGCTGCTGCGCTGGTTCGCGTTCCGCCGGCGGCTCAGCCAGGCGAAGGCCCCGCCGCGCCCCGCCGCCGCGCTGGTCGATCCTACCCAGAGAAATCCGTGGGCGGCGCGGCTCGGGGTCGGCCTCTTCGTCCTGCTCCTGGGCCTCCTGCTCCTGGGCGGCTACGAACTGATCCAGCTGCTCCGCCTTATCCCCTGGGAACATCACGACGCTGGCGACGTCACCTGGCTCGACCTGTTCGGCGCCGCCCTGGCCACCTTGGGGCGCGTGCTGGCCTCCACCGCCGTCGGCACCCTCTGGGCGGTGCCGGCGGGGCTGCTCATCGGCCTGACGCCCCGCCTGTCGCGGGTCCTGCAACCGGTCGTGCAGGTGCTGGCCTCGTTCCCGGCGCCGCTGGTCTTCCCCCTGGTCATCGCCGGTCTGCTCGCGGCCGGCGTTTCGCTCGACTGGGGAAGCATCCTGCTGATGCTGATGGGGACGCAGTGGTATATCCTGTTCAACGTCATCGCCGGCGCGATGGCCATTCCGGCCGACCTCAAGGAAGCGGCGCGGAGCTACTCGATCACCGGCTGGCAGCGCTTCCGCGTGCTCTACCTGCCGGCCATCTTCCCGTACCTGGTGACGGGCTGGGTGACGGCGGCCGGCGGCGCCTGGAACGCCAGCATCGTCGCCGAGTACGGCACCAACCCCAACAGCAATGACCCGCTGCAGGTCCACCACGGCCTGGGGGCGAAGATCATGGACGCGGCCGACAAGGAGAACTGGCCGCAGCTGGCCGCCGCCGTGCTCGTGATGTCCCTGGTGGTGGTCGTGTTCAACCGCTCCGTCTGGCACCGCCTGTACCGGCTGGCGGAACAGAAGTTTTCGCTCAGCAAGTAGGAGCCCGCGCCATGGCCGCCGCTGCCCCGAATTCGACCGCCGCCCTGTGCGAGGTGCGCGGCGTCTCGCACGAGTTTCCCCTGCCCAACGGCACCCCGCTGCGCGTGCTGCAAGACATCAACCTAGCCGTGCGCCCCAACGAGATCATCGCCCTGCTCGGCCCGTCCGGCTGCGGCAAATCGACGATCCTGCGCATCCTCGCCGGACTGATCAAGCCAACGCGCGGCGCGGTGCTGTACCACGGCCAACCCCTCAGCGGCCTCAACCCCGGCGTGGCCATCGTCTTCCAGAGCTTCGCCCTGTACCCGTGGATGACGGTCACGGAGAACGTCCAGGTCGTCCTCAAGGCGGTCGGCCGGACCGTCGCCGAAGTGGAGGAACGCTCGGAGAGCAGCATCCGCATGGTCGGGCTGAGCGGCGCCGAGGACAAGTACCCGCGCGAGCTGTCCGGCGGCATGAAGCAGCGCGTCGGCATGGCCCGGGCCCTGGCCGTCGATCCCGAATTGCTCTTCATGGACGAGCCGTTCAGCCACGTGGACGCCCTGACGGCCGAGGCCCTCCGCGCCGACGTCGTGGACATCTGGTCGGCCAAGCACCGCCATCTGTCGAGCATCCTCATGGTGAGCCACGACATCAAGGAAGTGGCCTACATGGCCGATCGCATTGTCATCCTGGGGACGAACCCTGGCCGGGTGCGAACCGTCGTGGACAACCGCCTGCCGCGGCCGCGCGACTACCGCTCGCCGCAGCTGCTGAACCTGGTCGATCAGCTGCACGAGGTCATCACCAAGAGCGAGTTGCCCGACCTGCCGCCGGCGCCGGTGGCGGCGGGGCGCGGCCCGCCACCGATGGAGCCTCTGCCGGACGCGACGCCGGGCCAGATCGTCGGCCTGCTGGAGTACCTCGACGCCCGCGGCGGCAAGGAAGACCTTTACCGCATCGCCTCGGACACGCACATCGAGTACGGCCACATGCTCAACGTGGTCAAGGCCGCGGAGATGCTCGACTTCGTGGACACGCCCAAGCGCCTGGTGGTGCTGGAGCCGGAAGGCCAGCGCTTCGTTCGGGCCATGCCAGAGGATCGCAAGCCGAGCTGGCGCGAGCACCTGCTGCGGCTGCGCCTGTTCCGCGACCTGTACGACGTCCTCAAGCGGCAGCCGCGGCACGAAGTCGAGAAGCTGTTCGTGCTGGAGACGATCATCATGAACATGCCGCAGGAGAACTACGAGCGCGTCTTCAACACGCTGATGGGCTGGGCGCGCTTCGGCGAACTGTTCGACTACGACGAGGCGAGCGAAACCGTGTCGCTGCACCAGGAGGAGACGCCCGTGCCGGCCTGACGCCGCTTGCGGCTTCGCATGCCATGCGAAGCCGCAAGCGGCTACTGCTCATCCCTTCGCGGCCTTGCTGACTTCCTCGGCGGCGCGCAGCACGCGCAGGATGTTGCCGCCCAGCACCTTGAGGATCTCTTCCTTCTTGTACCCGCGATTGAGCAATTCTTGCGTGATGTTCGGGAAGCACGACACGTCTTCCAGTTGCCGCGGCACCGCGTTGATGCCGTCGAAGTCCGAGCCGAGGCCGACGTGATCGATGCCGGCGGTCTTGATGACGTGTTCGATGTGATCGACGGCGGTGTGGACGCTCACCGGCGGCAGCGGGTGCTCCTTCCGCCAGGCCTCCAGCGCCGCCTGGAAGTCCTTCTCGTCGGGGTACTTCTTTTTCAGCTCGCGCGCCACCCCGTAGGCGTCGGCCGAGATGCGGGCCCCCTCCGGCGACAGGAAGCCGGGGTAGAAGTTGACCATGACGACGCCGCCGTTCTTCGCGACCAGCTTGAGCACGTCGTCGGGCACGTTGCGCGGGTGGGGGGCCAGGGCGTAGGCCGACGAGTGCGAGGCGATCAGCGGCGCCCGGCTGACGCGGAGGGCGTGCCGCATCGTGTCCGCCGAGACGTGCGACACGTCCACCAGCATGCCCAGGCGATTCATTTCCGCGACGACCTCCTCGCCGAACTTGGTCAACCCGTGGTGCTTCGCCTCGTCGGTCGCCGAGTCGGCCCAGTCGAGCGTCTCGGTGTGGGTCAGCGTCATGTAGCGGACGCCCAGCGCGTGATACATGCGCAGCACGGCGAGCGAGTTGTCGATGGAGTGGCCGCCCTCGACGCCGATAAGCGAGGCGATCTTGCCGGACTTGTGGACGCGCACCACGTCGTCGGCGGTGGTCGCCAGCTCGAACGTGTCGGGATGAGCGCGGACCATGCGGCGGATGACGTCGATCTGTTCGAGGGTCTCGCGAACGGTGGTGCCTTTCTTGCGCGTCTCGACGGGAACGTAGGCCGCCCAGAACTGGGCGCCGACGCCGCCCTTGCGCAGCCGCGGAATGTCGGTGTGCAAGCCCTGCTGCTTCTGGTCGCGCGTGATGTCGAGGCGGGTGAAGGACAACTCGGCCTTCTCGCGGAACTGCCAGGGCAGGTCATTATGGCCGTCGAAGACGAGGGCCTCCTTGTGGATGGCGAGCGCCTCGTCGGTGAGCTTGACCGGCTCGCGCTTCTTTGGCGAGTCGGGCTTGTCGGCGCCGGGCGTGACCGACGGCAAGAGGGCGGTGAACAAGGCGAGCGAGGTGAGGAGGACGGTGGTGTGCGACATCGCCAAAAGTCTCGGAACCGCGGGGAGGGAGGGAGGCGGAATTCGACAAGGCCGTCACGCGGGGACGGCTCGCAGGGCCTTTTCGATGCGCCGGCTGCCCCATTCGGGTAATGCGAGCTACGTACTCCGTGTCGGCGGCCATTTTCGGTCATCTCCCGATCAGGGACCGCCCGAGTCTATCAGAGGAAACGTGGGAAGAACACCCCCATTCTGCTCGATCCCCGGCGCCACATCGACCGCACGGGCAAAGCAGTGTCGCCGGAGCAGCGCCCGCAGCCGCCCCCGGCTCGTCTTCGTGCCGACGTAGGTGCGAAATCGGCTGACGCGGCCCAGCGGCAGCCGCGGCTGATCCGGGTCGAATTCCCACGGGTGGAAATAGAGCATCGTCACCGGGGGATCACAGCGGCGCCGCACCTGCGCGAACGCCTGCTCCATCAGGAACAGCGGCAGCAGCCGGAAGTAGCCGCCGCCCCCCACTGGGACGTTCACGCCGCACAGTCGTAGCGTCGCCGGCGGGATCTCCAGGAGGGTCCGCTCGCGGCCCTTCGCGAGAAAGGGGGCGCGCGGCGCGTCGGGGATGCCGTAGCGGTCGTGGCGCACCGGGTAGATCGACGAGTCGTAGCGGAGCCCCAACTCGGCGAGCACGTCGATGGCCCAGGCCGTCTCGCGGGTGACGCTGAACGTCGGCGCCCGGTATCCCGCCACGGCCTCGCCGGTCAGGTCCTCGATAACCTCCTTGCTGCGGCGCACGTCCTCGCGGAATTCGTCCGGCGCCAGGCGGTGGACGCGGCGGTGGTCCCAGCTATGGCTGCCGACCTCGTGCCCCGCCTGGTGCATGGCCCGGACCAGGTCGGGGTGAGTCTTCGCGACCTGGCCGACGACGAAGAACGTGGCGCGAATGTCGAGGCCGGCCAACTCGTCCAGCAGCCAGCGCGTGCAGCAGTCCATGCGCCGGCCGTACTCCGCCCGCAGGTCGGGCGAGCAGGTCAGCCCGGCGGCGGCCTCGATGCGGTGATGCTCCTCCACGTCGAAGCTGAGAATGATGGGGGCTTGCGGTGCTGGAGTCATGGCCACTCTCTACGGGATGCCGCGGACGATCATCGGCCCAAGGAGTCGGGTCAGCCAGAGGGGGAGGCGCTGCCAGGCGCGAATCATCCGCTGGTATTTGGGGTTGTCGGGGCGCATCTCGGACGTGCTGCCGTGGCGGACGTAATACTGCCACGTCGCCGGCTCGGGCTCGGCGCCCCACTGCTTCTTGAAGCGGAACGTCGGGCTGTCGGGGGACGACCGGCCGAAGTCGAAGCTTCGCTGGCCGCGCCGCGCCGCCCGTTCGAGGAGGTGCCAGTACATAAGCATGTTGGCGCCGGTGGGGTTGAAGCGGCGCAGCGACGAGGCGCTGGGCACTTCCGTCGCGCCGCGGCCGTGCAGCAGCAGCGCCCCGGCGACCGGTTCCCGGCCGGCGCGGACGACGCACAGCTCGGCGCCGTCGGGGAACTGGTCGAGGATGGCGGCGAACAGGCGGCGGCCATAGACCGGCGTGCCGAGGTCGCGCATGTTCTCGCTGAAGACGGCGTAGAACTCCGACAGCACGTCGTGCGCGCCCCAGGCCACCGTCAGCTCCTGCTTCTGCCCCTTGCGGACGAGGTTGCGGACCTTGTCCCTGAGCGACTTCCACAGTTCCTCGACCGTCGCCGGCAGCGTGAGGCGCATGTGGACCTTGGCACCGGGGCGCTCGGTCAGCCTGGGATGCTCGACGGGGGTCGTGTGCCGCAGTTCGAGGAAGCGGACGCGCAGCTCGTCGGCGAGGGCGATGGCGCGGTCGATAAGGAGGGCCGCCGTCGCGGGGTCGTCGGCACTGACGCCGCCGTAATTCAGGTACGGCATGCTGACGAGAAAGCGGCCGAAGAGCACACTTTTCAGATAGGCCAGGGGAAGGAAGCCGCGGGTCGTCTTGCCCTCCTGGGCGAGGAGCAGGTAGGGGACGTGGCCGAGGCCGCGGGCGCAGACGGTCAGCCAGGCGCGCGTCGAAAAGGGGACGCAGCTCTTTTCCGGAGTCGATGAAAAGAGGTGCGTCCCCTTTTCGACGCGGACTTGCAACGGCGGCGCGACGATCACGTGGAGGTCCCCCTGAGCCATTCCCATTGCCGGGCCAGCCCCTCATCGAGGCCGGTGCGCGGCTCCCAGCCGAAGTGCGTGCGCAGCTTCGTCGTGTCGGCGAAGGTGTAGCGCTGGTCGCCGGGCCGCGGGGCCTCCTGCCGCACCTCGAAGGGCCGGCCGGCGATCGCCTCGATCCTGTGCAGGACGTCCCAGACCGTCGCCGCCTCGCCGCCGCCGACGTTGTACAACTCGCCGGCGTGCGCCCCGACCGCCGCCACCGTCGCCGCCACGCAGTCATCGACGTAGGTGTTGCCGCGCACTTGCTGCCCGTCGCCGTAGACCGTCACCGGCTTGCCGTCGAGCAGCGCCCGCATGAACTTGTGATAGCCCATGTCCGGGCGCTGCCGCGGGCCGTACACGCTGAAGTAGCGCAGCACCACCACCGGCAAGCCGAAGGCGTCGGCGTAAGCGCGGCACAGGTGCTCGCCTGCCAGCTTTGTCACGCCATACGGCGAGACTGGCTTCGTCGGCAGAGTCTCGTCGCCGGACGCGAAGCGGCCGTAAACAGAGGACGTGGAGGCATAAAGAAGCCGGCGCAGACGCGGGGCGGCGCGGTGGATCGCTTCGAGGAGCCGGTGTGTGGCGATCACGTTGCAGCCCTGGTACAGGTCGAAGTCGGTCCAGCTCGCCGTCAGCCCCGGCATCGCCGCGATGTGGAAGACAACCTCGGCGCCGGCCAGCAGCGGCTCGACGGGGTCGGTACGCAGGTCGAACTGGGCGAAGTGGTAGTTCGGCTGCCCCTGGCTGACCGCGAGGTTGCGCCGCTTGATCTCCGGGGCGTAATAGGGGATGAA
>DATFNV010000076.1:0-26316 GCA_035266225.1 Gemmataceae bacterium | reverse complement strand
GGCCGGTGCGCGCGTCCCAGACTATGACCGTTCTATCATAGCTGCCGCTGGCCAGGCGGGCACCGTCCGGGCTGAAGGCCACGCTATGCACCCCGCCGGTGTGCCCCTTGAGGGTGAGGAGTTCCTGGCCGGTGCGCGCGTCCCAGACCTTCACCGTCCCGTCAAAGCCGCCGCTGGCCAGGTGAGTGCCGTCGGGGTTGAAGGCCAGGCTGGTCACCGGCGCGGTGTGCCCCTGGAGGGTGAGGAGTTCCCGGCCCGTGCGCGCGTCCCACACTTTCACCGTCTTGTCCCAGCTGCCGCTGGCCAGGCGGTTTCCATCGGGGCTGAAAGCCACGGCGGTCACCCAGGCGGTGTGCCCGTACAGGGTGAACAGGCTGCCCTCCGCCCGACGCTTCAGGTAGCGCCAGTCCCAGAAGCGCTCTTCCGGCGGCACGTCATCCAGCCGGTCGCGGGCCACAGCGAAGCTGCCGTCGCGCAGGGCGCTACCGGCTAGCTGGATATTGCTGCCGGCGAGGAGCCGCTGGCTGTGGCGGAGCGCGCTCCCCAATTCCTCAGTCTTCTCCTGGAGCTTCTTCGCCTTGTCGTCGGCCGCGTCGCGCGCCCCCTTGGTTTCGCGGATCTGGTCCTGCAAGAATAGCGTGAAGGCCGTGCCGCTGCCGAGCAGTGCGGCCAGGGCCACCACGCTGACGGCTAGCAACGCCGCCACCGCCGGTCGCCGTCGCGCCCACTTGAGCATCCGCTCCGCGCGCCCCGCCGGGCGCGCCAGGATCGGCTCTCCTTGGAGGTGCCGCTCCAGGTCCTCTGCCAGGGCCTCTGCTGAGCCGTACCGCTTCGACGGGTTCTTTTCCAAACACTTCAGGCAGATCGTTTCCAGGTCGCGGTCCACCCGCGGATCGACCTTGCGCGGAGGCACTGGCTCTTGTTCCAGCACTTGCAGAAGGGTGTCCAGCGGCGTCGCCGCGCGGAAGGGCGGTTGGCCCGTCAACAACTCGTAGAGGATGGCCCCCAGGCTGTAGGTATCGACAGCCGTGCTCAGCCCCTTCTCGGCCCGGGCCTGCTCGGGGGCCATGTAGCCGGGTGTGCCGACGACGGCCCCCGATTGCGTCAGGTGGTTGCCCCCCTCGGCGCGCTTCGCCAGGCCGAAGTCGGTGACGTGCGGCTCGCACTTCGCATCCAGGAGGATGTTGGCGGGCTTCAGGTCGCGGTGCAGGATGCCGCGCTGATGGGCGTAATGCACAGCCCGCGTTGCCGTCGCCAGCAGCCGCGCCGCCGCCCGTGGGTCGCCGCGGATGCGCTCCATGCACTCGCCGAGGCTGCCGCCCTCGATGAGCTTCATGCTGAAATAGTGCTGCCCCTCGTGCTGACCGACCTCGTAGATCGGCACGATGTTGGGGTGTTCGAGGTTGGCGGCGGCCTCCGCCTCGGCGTGGAATCGTTGCACATCTTGCGGCGAGGCGAGTTGTCCCGCCAGGATCATCTTGAGGGCGACGGGGCGGTTGAGGGACACCTGCCGCGCCTTGAAGACGACGCCCATGCCGCCGCGGGCGATCTCCTCCCGCAGCTCGTAGTCGCCGAAGTAGCGGACCTGCGTGCCGGGCGGCGGCGCTTCCCCCGGCGCCAGCGTCGGCGCTCTGGGGTCACAGGGTGCGGGTGCGGGCGGCTCGGCCATGCCCCGCGCCAGCTGCGCCACCTCATCCTGATTGGCGAAGAAGGCGGCTAGCTCGGGCGCGAAGTCCGGATGCTCCCGCAGCAAGGCGTCGCGGTCCGGCGCCTGGCCGGCATCCACCGCTTGCAGGTACATGTGGAGGATCTCTTCGAGCTGGCGGTCCCTTGCGGACTCGTCGGATGCGGGGTTCATGATTTACTCCAGGTCGTGGAGCTGTTGACGCAGCTTGCGCAAGCCGCGATGCAGGAGTCCCGTGACCGCGGCGGTCGTGCAGCCGAGGCGCTCGCCGATCTCGACGAGCGAGCAGCCGTGCCAGTGGCGCAAGACGACGGCTTCGCGCTGGTTCTCGGGCAACGTCGCCAGCGCTTCGGCCAGGCGGACGGCGCGTTCGTGCCGCTCGACCTGCTGGCTGGGCGACGACTGCTCGGCGGCCAGCCAGGCTTCCAGCCGCGAGGCCGATTCGTCCAGGGCCGCTTGCAACGGCTGCTCGCGGGCCACGTCGCGCTTGTCGCGGCGCAGGTCGCGGAGGACGTTGGCCAGGTTGCGCGCCAGGATGTGCCGCAGCCAGGCCGCCTGTTCGCCGACCGTCCGCCCGCGAAACCCGGCGAGGTCGCGGTGGGCCTCCAACAACGTCTGCTGTACGACGTCGGAGGCGCCCACCTTGGCCCGAACCATCGGATCGAGACGGATGCGAGCCAGCAGGAGCAGATAGGAGCGAAAGCGCTCCAGACCCCGGTCAGCGCCATCGCCCGTGGAGTCCATCGCCGGCCCCATAGAGAAAGGCACCGCAGGCCGCACAACTCAGCGCTCGGGGGCAAGTATTTTTCGGTCGGCCGGCGTCGGTGCCCATTGATCGGCTCAATGATACCCGGGCGCCGGCCCGGTGTCCGCTATAATGCCGGGACGACGAACGGACGTCCTGTTGTTGTCGTGTCCCTGACCCCGGGAAGGACTCCCCAATGCCCCTCTTCGGCGCGCACATGTCGGTCGCAGGCGGCTACCACAACGCTCTACTGGCGGCCCGCGACCACGACTGCGCTGCGGTGCAACTGTTTACGAAGAACAGCAACCAGTGGGCGGCCCGGGAGCTGACCGACGACGAGGTCCGCCTCTTCCGCCGCACTCTGCGCCAAACGAAGGTCAAGCAGACCATCGCCCACGACTCCTATCTCATCAACCTCGCCTCGCCGAAGGAGGAATTATTCCGCAAGTCCGTCGAGGCGTTCGTCGTCGAGATGGAGCGGGCCGAGGCGCTCGGCCTGCGCTACCTGGTGGCCCACCCCGGCTCGCACGCCGGCACCGACGAGGAGACCGGGCTGCGGAACGTCGCCCGCGCCCTCGACGAGGTCCATCGCCGCTGCGCCGGCTTCCGCGTGCGCGTCCTCCTCGAAACCACGGCCGGGCAGGGGCAGTGCCTCGGGCACCGCTTCGAGCAACTGGCCCACGTCCTCGGTGCCGTGGCCGAGCCGGAGCGCCTCGGCGTCTGCTTCGACACCTGCCACGTTTTCGCGGCCGGCTACCCGCTGGCGCCGGAGGACGACTACCGCGAGACGATGGCCGCCTTCGACCGCGTCATCGGCCTGAAGCGGCTGCGCGTCTTCCACGTCAACGACAGCAAGCGACCGCTCGGCAGTCGGGTCGATCGGCACGCCCACGTCGGCCGCGGCTGCCTGGGCCTGGAACCGTTCCGCCTACTGGTCAACGACCCGCGCTTCCGCGACCGGCCGATGATCCTGGAGACACCGAAAGAAGAGGAGGGTCAGGACATGGACGCGATCAACCTCGCGGTGCTGCGCGGGCTGGTCCAGGGGGCGGCGAATGACCCGCGCGCTTCTCAAGCCGTCGAGCCGCCCGGCCGATAATAGTCTCTGTCGCTTAACCGCCCACCACCACGAGTAAAACCAACCGACCCCCCATGACCGGCCGCAAGACCGCGGCGGCAGCTACTCCCCGCCCGGCGGACGACAGTGCCGCCGGCTCAACGCTGCCCCGCGACCTTGGCCCCGTCACTCCCCCCCGACCCGCGTGGGCCAAGGGAGTGCTTGCGGCCGACACGAAAGGGCCCCGGCACCCGAACCTGACTCCACGAGCGCTCCGACTCCCTCCGCGACCTCAGGGACGTGACCCACCGGAACCGCTCCGCCACGACACCGCCGGGGCCCTTCTTTTCACCGCCGCGCCAACACGTACAAAAGCGTTTAGTCGCCGTCCTCGATTTATCGTTTCGCGAAACGATAAATCGAGGACGGCGGCGCAACGTCTGATTCACCCCCCAAGGCGCCTGGCGAGACTGACATGGAGATCGAAACCATCCACGCCCGCGAAATCCTCGACAGCCGTGGCAACCCGACCGTCGAGGTGGAAGTCGTCCTGGCCGACGGCTCGGCCGGCCGCGCCGCCGTCCCCAGCGGCGCCAGCACCGGCGCCCACGAGGCCCTGGAGCTGCGCGACACCAACGACAAGAAGCGCTACCTCGGCAAGGGCGTCCTCAAGGCCGTGCAGAACGTCGAGGAGGAGATCGCACCGCGCGTCATCGGCCAGGACTGCCGCGAGCAGGCCGCCATCGACGCCCTCCTGCTGGAACTGGACGGCACCCCCAACAAGGAAAAGCTCGGCGCCAACGCCATGCTCGGCGTGTCGCTGGCCGTCGCCCACGCCGCCGCCAACTCCGTCGAGTTGCCGCTGTACCGCTACCTGGGCGGCACCAACGCCAAGTACCTGCCGGTGCCGATGATGAACGTCATCAACGGCGGCAAGCACGCCGACAACACCATCGACTTCCAGGAGTTCATGATCCTGCCCATCGGCGCCCCGACCTTCCGCGAGGGCCTGCGCATGGGCGCCGAGGTCTTCCACGCCCTCAAGGGCGTCCTCCACGACAGAGGCCTGAGCACCACCGTCGGCGACGAGGGCGGCTTCGCCCCCAACCTCAAGAGCGCCGACGAGGCCCTCGACGTCCTCTCCCGCGCCGTCGAAAAGGCCGGCTACAAGCTCCGCGAGCAGGTCGCCTTCACCCTCGACCCCGCCGCCACCGAGCTGTACGACGAGGCCAAGAAGAAGGGCAAGAGCGGCTACTGCTTCTTCAAAAGCAACCCCGACCGCATCGCCTCGTCCGACGAGATGATCGACCTCTGGAAAAGCCTTTGTGCCAAATACCCGATCCTGTCGATCGAAGATGGGTTGGCCGAGGACGACTGGGCGGGCTGGCAGAAGCTGACGAAGGAGGTGGGCGCCAAGATCCAGCTCGTCGGCGACGACCTGTTCGTCACCAACGTCGAGCGCTTGCAGCAGGGCATCGACCGGGGGGCCGCCAACAGCATCCTCGTCAAGGTCAACCAGATCGGCACCCTGACCGAGACGCTCGACGCCATCGAACTGGCCCGGCGCAACGGCTACACCACGATCATCAGCCACCGCAGCGGCGAAACCGAGGACGTGACCATCGCCGACATCGCGGTGGCGACCAACGCCGGCCAGATCAAGACCGGGTCGGCCAGCCGTACCGACCGTATCGCCAAGTACAACCAGCTGCTGCGCATCGAGGAAGACCTGGGCGGCGTGGCGCGCTATGGGGCGGAGTTGTGGCCGGCGGCGCGCCGATAACAACCCCAGCCGCTTGCGGCTTCGCAATCCCTGCGAAGCCGCAAGCGGCTGGGAGTCTCCCATGATCCTGCCGCGCCTGCTCTTTCGGCTGGCGATCACCCTGTCCGTTCTGCTGTTCTTGCTGGTCATCCTGGCCCCGCTCGGAGATAATGGCGAGGCGCAGCCGGCGGGCTGGGCGCGCCTGCTGGCGCTGTTCGCCCGCGACGCGGCGCTGCGGCGCACCGCCGTCGCCAGCGCCGTCGGCTTGCTGGTGACGGCGTGCGTCTTCTTCCGCCCGCCCCTCCGGCCGACGCCGCGCAAGCGCAAGAGGACCACCGCGCCGCCGCCGCCGAGCGTCGCCGGCGCCTGACCCCGAACCTGGGGGCGCCGTGTTCGACTGGCTCTTTGAAGCCCGCACCGAAATCTTCTGGCTGCTCGGCATCTTGGGTGTCATCCTCCTCGTCGTGTGGTGGCGCTTCCGCAAGCGTAATCTCCTCATCGCCGCCGGCGCGATCGTCGCTCTCGCCGGGGTCTATTTCCTCCTCAGCAAGATCCGCGAGACGCCGCGCGCCCAGGTCGAGCGGAAGCTGCACGAGATGGCTGATGCCGTCAAGGCACGCGACACCGACGCCATCTTCAAGCACGTCGCGAAAGACTTCACGTTTCAAGGCCGGGATCGCGCCACGTTCCGCAAGACCGTCGAAACGGCGCTGAAGGGCGGCACGATCGAGGAATTGGTGATCTACGGTGAGGAGTGGCCCGACGGCGCTGACGGGCGAACCCTCCCCGTCACGTTCAAGGCCAAGCCGAAGGCGTGGTGGGCGCAAAACACACTCCCCTACCCGGTCAAGGCGAAGTTCGTCCTCGAAGACGACGGCCAGTGGCGGATGCAAAGCTTCGAGGTCTATAATCCAGTCTTGAGCAAAGAGCGGATGGAGATTCCCAACCTGCCGTGACCGCGGCCCGCGGCCACTCATCCCGGAGGAGCCGTCATGGAACGAATCAGCGTCGCCGACGCCCGCAAGGTCGAGTCGGTCGGCAAGCACGTCAAGCTGCAAGGCTGGGTGCGCACCCGCCGCGATTCCAAGGGCGGCTTCAGCTTCCTCGAACTCAACGACGGCTCCTCGCAGGGCAACGTCCAGGTCATCGTCCCCGCCGGCCTGCCCAACTACGAAACGGAGGTCAAACACCTCACGGCCGGCTGCAGCGTCACCGTCACCGGCGAGGTCAAGGCGTCGCCGGCCAAGGGGCAGCCGACCGAGCTGGCCGCCGACGCCGTCGCCGTCCACGGCCAGGCCGATCCGGAGACGTACAAGCTCCAGAAAAAGGGACACACCTTCGAGTTCCTGCGCTCCATCGCCCACCTGCGGCCGCGCACCAACACCTTCGGCGCCGTCGCCCGGGTGCGCAACCAGGTCAGCCTATCGATCCACAACTTCTTCCAGGAGCGCGGCTTCCTCTACGTCCAGCCGCCGATCATCACCGCCAGCGACTGCGAGGGCGCCGGCGAGATGTTCAAGGTGACAACCTTCGACCTCGCCAACGTGCCGCGCCAGGACGCACAGGTGGATTACTCCCGGGACTTCTTCCACCGCCCCGCCTTCCTGACGGTCAGCGGCCAACTTGAGGCGGAGATTTTCGCCTGCGCCCTGGGCAAGGTCTATACCTTCGGCCCGACCTTCCGGGCCGAGAACTCGAACACGTCGCGGCACCTGGCCGAGTTCTGGATGGTCGAGCCGGAAATGGCCTTCTACGACCTCAACGACAACATGGACCTGGCCGAGGCGTTCATCAAGCGCATCGTCCGCGACGCCCTGGACCGCTGCGGCGAGGACATGGCCTTCTTCAACGAGCGCATCGAGAAGGGTATCCTCGATCGGCTGCGGCACACCGCCGAGAGCCAGTTCGTGCGCCTGCCCTACACCGAGGCCGTCGCTGTCCTGGAGAAGTCGGGGCACGCCTTCGAGTTCCCGGTGAAGTGGGGCGGCGACCTGCAAGCCGAGCACGAGCGCTACCTGACCGAGCAGCACTTCAAGAAGCCGGTCATCCTGCACGACTACCCGCGCAGCATCAAGCCCTTCTACATGCGCGTCAACGACGACGGCAAGACGGTGCGGGCGATGGACGTGCTGGTGCCGGGCGTCGGCGAGATCATCGGCGGCAGCCAGCGCGAGGAGCGGCTCGACGTGCTGGAGGGGCGCATGAAGGAGCAGAAGCTCAACCCCGAGGCGTACTGGTGGTACCTGGAGCTGCGCAAGTACGGCACGGTGCCGCATTCGGGGTTCGGCCTGGGGCTGGAGCGCACGGTGCAGTTCGTGACCGGCATGGCCAACATCCGCGACGTGATCCCCTTCCCGCGCACGCCGGGCAGCGCGGACTTCTAATTCGGGTCTGGTTCCACACCTGGTCCCTTTGTGGGTGCCCCTGCCAGGGACTACAATGACGGCAACCAGTCGGCCAACCGAGCCAGGAGCGCACAGTGACTACTTCGGTGATTCTCGAGGGCACCCTCCGACCGGATGGCATGGTGGAACTGGACAGTAAGCCCAGCCTCCTCCCCGGGCGTGTCCAGATCGTCTTGCAGCCGCTCCCCGCCGGCAATGGCAGCCGGGCTGCCGCCGCGGCCTACCCGCCGGCCGACTTTTTCGAGCCCGTGGAGTTCGGGTGGACCGAGGCGGGCTACGAGGTCCGTCAGGCGCTCAAGGAGTACAGCGAAGGGACCAATGCCGATCATTCAGAGCTCACGCGCTGACGCGCCCTTGACGCAGGGCGACATCCTGAGCGGTGTCGCTCTCTTCGCGACGAAGGCCGGCGGGGAGGAGAACAAGGGCGGCCAGGCGGCCTTGACTCGCTTCGAGTCGTGCCTCGTCCTGTCGCGGCCCTGTGCCGCCGCGCACAAGAAGCACGTCGTCGTGGCTGGCGTGGCGAAGTACCCGGATGCCGTCCCGAAAGGCATCGACAGCTTCGACAAGGTCCTCGACTTCCTCACCGGGGCTCGCGACGGCGTCGCCTCTCCCGACGTCATTTACCTGGGGCAATTGCCGGGAACTACCGGCCGCTTTTGCGCCCGGCTCGATTCACTGCACACCATCGAAGTCCCGGAAGATCTGGGGCGGCGGGCGCAATTCCTGGCCGCGTGCCGGGTTGCTACCCTCCATCCGGACTTCGCCCGTGACCTGCACCTGCGGCTCTTCGGCGCCTTCGCGAGCCTGGGTTTTGATGACGCCGGGTGGCCCTCGACAGAAGACCTTCAGTGGCTGGTAATGCAGGGACAGGCCGATGTCGCCGCGGCCGTGCTGGCTGTCCGCCAACTGGAGGCATTGCAATCCGCTCGTGCCGCCGAGGGGAGTCAGTTCAAGGAAACTGACCTCGAGAATGCTCGGCGCCGGCTGGAGCAGATCCGGCAGCGAGTCACTCCCTACGAGCAAGAACTGGCTCGGCGCCAGCGGAGCTAAATTGGCCCGTGGCGGCGTGAAGACCTTTTTCTGAAGCCGCTTGCGGCCTCGCGGGACGGCGCCGATCACCTCCCGGGGCCCGGCTTTCGCTTGATCTCGCCCAGCTCAAAACGTGCCCGGCCGAGTTCGTACTGTTCCTCGGGGGATAACTGCCTCAGCATACCTAACCGTTCGAGGTGCCAGGCGACTCCGAACCAGGCCTCGCGGTCCTTGCAACGGCGAATCTCGTGAAGGTGCCAGGCCGCCTGCGCCTCGGACGTCGCCGCGAAATACTCCGGCGCGGCAGCGTGGAACCGCTCCCAGAGGCGGCGCGAGTCCTCTGTTTGCAGAGGCATGGCCGTGTCACTCCGGTCCAACCTGGCACTGCTGAGTAACCGAGCGAGGTCAGCCCACTCTTCCGGCGTGTGCTTTTCTGGGAAGAGGTTCAGTATCCGGGGCCGGTTTTCATCATCGTAGAGCAGGTACTTGCCGTTCGCGCTGAACGAGACGGGAGACCCGGCGAGAAGGGGGGTCACAGGAAGGCTGGACCCGACATGATAGACCTCGAAACCCGGCCCGGGGAGGAGAAGCCCGGGGAGGAGAAGCTGTCTGAACGGTCGAACAAGCACAACGTATTCGCCGTCGGGACTCATCACGCCTAAAGCCGATCGGTCTCGGATGGGCGGGCTTACCGGTTCTCCGGTGCTGGCATCCCAGATGCGCACTTCGTGAAACGCCGTGCCCGTGTCCCCAGCAGGTCCCCCGGAGGTCGCCGTCCCCGTGACGATGCGACGCCCGTCGGGGCTGTAGCTTGCTTTCTGGACGGGAGCCCGATGCGGTAGGACGTGGACCACTCGCCCCGAAGCGGCGTCCCGAAGCGAGGCTTCAGAGCCCGCCCAGGTGACAAACATGCGGCCGTCCGGGCTAAACTGTGCTTCCCACACGCTAAGCGCGCCCGAGTCGCCCAACCGCTCTGCGCCGGTGAGCGGCTCACCGCTGACTACATCCCACAGCCGCCATTGGCGAGCGCCCAAACCTGCGAAGGTCAGGACTCGCTCCCCCTCCTGGTTCACGGCGGCGGAGAAGCAGCCGCCGTCTAATCGGAGCGCCTTTCCCACCGGCCGTCCGGTAGCCGTATCCCACACCTTAACCTCAGACCGCTGTTGCTTCCCCTCCTGCCACGATGCGATTGTCACCAGGAAGCGGCCTTCTCCCTCTACGGTGACCTTTGTGATATTTCGCTCGCCACCGCGGATAGGATCGTACAGCAGTTCACCTTTCTCCAGGTCCCAGGCGTAGATGGCGGCCACCCAGGAGGAGGACTGGTCCTTGCCGGGGACTGTGGTAAAGAGTCGCTGCCCTTGATTCGTAAACCCAAGCACAGAGGCCGGCCCCTCGTGCTTCAGGGTCGAGCCGACCTGCTTGCCCGTCGTCGCATCCCAGACT
Organism: Gemmataceae bacterium; assembly: GCA_035266225.1. Classification (GTDB taxonomy): domain Bacteria; phylum Planctomycetota; class Planctomycetia; order Gemmatales; family Gemmataceae; genus DATFNV01. The sequence continues at coordinate 16,188 of DATFNV010000076.1, read as the reverse complement.
TGAACCGCCGCCCCCGTGGTCACGACGCGAGGGCCGGCGGGGGTGAAGGTGACGAACGCTTCTCCGTTATATGTGCGGGCCGGCCCGGCCGGCTGGCCGGTAGCGTCCCAGAGCCGCACTTCCGACTTGATGTCGCCGCGCTCCTTTTGTATCACCGTCGCGATCTGAGCGCCGTCCGGGCTACAGGAGACCGCCTGCACAGGCGCATCGTGCTCCAGGCGAAGCGCCGGGAGATTGTCGCCTGCAAGACTCCAGAGCCGAGCCTGGGTGTGCGTGAGCGTCAACAGCCGATGCCCGTCGGGGCTCAACCAGGCGGCCCGAACGTCCTCGTCGCAATTGAGGTAGGGAGTTGCGAGCCGGCCCTCCGACAAGTCCCAGACCGCGACTTGATCGCGGCCGACTGTCAGGGCCAGCAGTCCGTCAGGGGAAAGAGTCGCGGATTGGGTTAACTGATGAAGCGGTAGAGTAGGGACGCTCCGAGCGTCCCCCCCCGCATGGCCCTGCAGTCCGCCCCCGACGAGGGAATGAGAGACTATCTCTACCCGTGATGGGTCGAAATTGTCAGGTTCCCATTGCCTCACATAGCCGTTGGTCGGCGCTGGAGAGCCGCCTATATTGCCGGCCAAGCCGGCCAAGCCGGCCAAGCCGCCGCCCAAGCCGCCGATTACGGGGCGTCGCACCTCTCCGCCCAGGCGGCCCGGACCGCCCTGCCCCCCCAGGCCGCCAAATCTCGGCTCGAATCCCGGGCCGGTTACGTCGAGGCTCAGCAGGCTCTTTTTGTCGGGATTGAAGATCACGTCCTCGACCGCCCCGTTGTGTTGCACTGGCTTGGCGTCCCGCTCGTCCGCGCCGATCCGCTCTCCTGTCGATACCGTCCAGGCGGAGACGAGCCCCCCCTCCTGAGCTACGGCAACGAGGCGGCCGTCGCTGCTCATCCACGCCGCTTCGCACTTACCGTTTATCTTGATGCCGCCGCCAGGGGTGGCGGCGAGGCCCGTGACTGCATCCCAGACGATGACGGCGCGCTCCGACGCGGTCAGGCAGTACCGGCCGTCGGGGGTGAGCGCGACGGATTGCAACGTGCCGGGCACGTTGCCAAGTTGGGAAACCACTGCCCCGGTCATGGCGTCCCGGACCTTGGCTTTCCCGCCGCGATGCAGTGTGAACAGGCGGCGGCCGTCGGCACTGAACAGGGCTCGCTCCAGGTCCTCCCCTTCCCCGGGGAGCTTGTACGGTTGGCTGGTCGCCGCGTCGCAAAGGACGAGCCTATTTTTCGCCCCGAACCGGGACTCACTGATGCGCACGAGCACGCGGCTGCCGTCGGTATTGCAGGCAGCGTCCAGCACTTCCTCGTCCTTCCCCAACTGCATTTGCAACGGCACGGAGCGCTTGGCTGCGAGGTCCCACACCCGAACCTCGCTCTTCGCCGCCGCGTCCGGCGTATCGGCTCTGAGATTGGCGAGGCTGAGCAGGCGCCGTCCATCGGCCGAGAAGAAGGCCAGGCGGATACTCCCCTTGTGCTGCAATGGTCGGTCCAGAAGCGGTGCCCCCGTGTCGGCGTCCCAGAGTTGCACAGCTCCATCGGAATCGCCGGTCACGATCCGGCGGCCGTCCGGACTGAAGGCCGCCCAGGTCATCTTGCCTTCGTGACGCCAAACGTGGAGCACTTTGGGGAAATGACCCCAGAAGGCCGCCAGGCGCCCCTGATGGACACGGGCCCGCGCCGCGTCATCGTGGTCGTAGCGCAGCGCCTCCGCGAAGTACAGGAGCGCCTCGGCATGCCGGCCCTCTTCCCAGGAGCGCATGCCGCGACTGGCGTACGCCTGCCCGAGTCGCTTCTTCGACTCATCCGCGCTCTTCTCCGCGGATTCCTTGGCCTGCTGCTCCTTTGCAGCCAGGTTCGCGTTTGTCGTGGCCAATTCGTCCTTCTCGCCGGCCAGTTTGATGGCCTTGTTCTTCTCCTGCGTGACGAGAACGAACGCGAATACGGTCGCGACCAGGGCGATGGCCAGGATCGCGGCCGCTGACGCCACCAACCCACGGTGCGCGCGCACCCAGCGCCCCAGTAGTTCCCTGGGACCCGGCGGGCGGATCGGCAGCGGTTGGCCGTCGAGGTACATCTGCAAGTAGTCGGCGGCGAGGCTGGCCGTTGGGATTCGGTCGGCGGCGCGCCGCTCCGTCGCCCGCGCGACGATCGCTTCGAGGTCGGCGTCGAAGCCCGGATCGACCGCGCGCAGCCGCGGCACCTCCTCGTCGTGGACCATCTGCGCCAGCTGCGTCTCGTCCTGGGCGTCGGCGAACAGGCGCCGCCGCGTCAGCAGTTCCCAGAGCGTGACACCCAGGCCGCGAACGTCCGCCGATGGGCCAACTTCCAGCGTCGCGGCAGCCAGCTGTTCGGGGGCCGCGTAGCGCAGCGTCCCGAGCAGCCCGCCGGCGCGGCTCGCCGACGTCGCCAGGCTCTTGCCCTTGGCCAGGCCAAAGTCCATCAGGACGACGCGCGACCCGTCGGGCGTCAGCATGAGGTTGGACGGCTTCACGTCGCGGTGGATCAGGCGCTGGTCGTGGACGGCCTGCAAGGCCAGGGCCGCGTCGTGCATCATCCGCACGACCCGGCGAACGTAACCCCCCGGCTCGTCTTCGGCCGGCGGTCGCTCCGGCAACGGCGGCAGCGCGGCCGGCCGGTCCACCACCTTCCCGGCGGCGGCGGACGGGGGGTTGAAGAGTCCCTCGACCGCCGCGGCCGGAGCCCAGCGGGACGCGCCTTCGCGGAGAAGCATGTCGGTCAACTTCAGTTCACCCGAGGCGGCCAACTCGCGGAGTCGCGCCAATGTTACCGGACCGACCTTCTCCTTGCCGCGGGCGTAGAACCAGCGTGGCGCGACCGCCGCCACCGCCACCGTTTGTTCGCGGCGCTTGCGGCTGGCGGCGAGCACGGCCTGCGCCCAGGTGCTGCCGCCGAGGTGCGTCGGATCGGCGGCGGCTGTGGAACCCGATAACTCGCGCCAGACCATCTCGAGGTCACAGCCCGGCACGTACTCCATCGCGTAGTAGATCCGGCCGTCGGGGAAGCTCCCGCTGGCGAGCACCTTGACGATGTTGGGATGATCGCAGCGCGCCAGAGCGCGGATTTCTCGGCGGAACCGCGCCAGGGCCGTCGGGTCGCCGGCCAGCTGGGCCGGCAGCATCTTCAGCGCCACCAGCCGTCCCAGGGATAGTTGCCGTGCCAGGTAGACAACACCCATTCCGCCCCGGCCGATTTCCGCCTGCACCTCGAAATCCCCCAGGCGGCTCGCCGTCGGTGGGGAGGAAGGAAGGATCGATTCCACCGGAGGAGCGCCGGCACGACTCTGGTCGGCCAGTGCCTGGAGCTGCCCCTCCGACACCGGCCGGCCGGCGGCGCGGCTCAACAGCGCGGCCAGGGCGGCGCCGGTGGCGCGGTCGCGCTCGGTTCGGCCTGTCAGATAGCTCAGGTACTCGACCTGACGCCCGTCGCGGTCCCGATTGAGGAAGAGCACTTCCTCGGCCAATTCGCCCTCTCGGTAAACAAGGAGGGGGTCCAGGCGCAACGGCACCGATCGGCCCGGCCAGAGCACCGCGACGCGGTTGGGGGCCAGCCCTTGCACGTCGGCCAGCGGGAGTTGGAGCGCGGCCGCTCGCTCCCCTTCTCGGCCGACGAGTTCGCGGATACCGACTTCGACGCGGCCGTCGTCCAGCGCGCGCAGCTCGGTGAGGTAGACCAGCCGGCTCCCGCGCGGACCGAGCGCGTCGAGGGTGCCCTCGGCCAGCACGTCATTGGCCGCCGGGAACAGGAGCGGCCCCATCTCCCGTTCGTAGAACGAGGCCAAGCGTGCGGCGCCGTGCCCGAAGACGGCGTTGCGGTACTGCACCAGCGCTTCGAGGAGTTGGAGCACCGAACAACTTTGGTCCCCCGCCGGCGCCGCGTCGGGACCGTTTTTGATGCGCCGGTAGAGGGCGAGGGCGCCGGGAAGGTCGCGCCGCGCCGTGGTGAGCTGAGACCACAGGTGGCCGAGCGGATGGGAGGCGGCGTCCGGCCGGGCGCCGAAGCGGCGAGCCAACTCGCGCAACATGCCGACCCATTGGCCCAGCGACGGGAGCGCCAGCTGCAAGAGGAGCTTGTCGATGGCGGCACTCCGCGGGGCGCCGCGCTCGACTTCATCGAGGTACTCGGCGATGGCGGGGGCGGCGGTCAGCTTGATCAGCGCCTCGAAGAGGTAAAACGTGTTGTCGTGTCGGCCGCGCGGGTCGGTAGCGTTGTGCGCCCGGCTGTAGAGCTGCGCCAGCGGCAGCGGCAGGCGGAGCAGATACTCGCGACGAAAGGCTTGCATGGCGAAACCCTTGGGCTGGGGGACCGGGGCGGCCTCCACAGAGGTGTACCGATCCTATCCGCTGATGGGGCCGGTGACAATTGCCAAAGCCAGCCTGTGCAGTCGGGAGGACAAGACAGCAGCGCGAGCGGCCGGCCCGTTCAAGGGATGCCCGCGATCCGGCGGGGACCGCAGAGGTCGTTGACCCGCCGGGTCTGCTTGTGCTGGTTTGCGATCTGTCCTAGAATAATCCGGTTGCGTGACGATCGCTCGTGCCGGCAATTCCTCTCCCGGCCACGGAATGTGGGGAGAACCGAGCCCATGAAGCAACGTCTCCGGCTCTGCCTGCTCGCCGCGGCGATGGTCTGCGCCGTTCCGCCGCCGGCGCCGGCCCAGCTCAAGTCGCTCCGCATCCCCCCGCGCGTGTCGCACGTCCCGATCGAGGGCGGCGTCTCCCCCGACCTGGCCGACCAATACCTCAAGAGCCGCCTGGACTATGCCGAAACCGCGGAGCTGCAGCGCCTGCTGACGGACCTCGCGCAGCACCCCGAGAAGGCCGGCATCAACGACCCCAAGGATCGGAAAGCGCTGGCGGACGCCCTGCGGGAGGCGGACGGCCGCCCCGAAAAGTTGCTGGACGACCAGAGGGTCAAGAAAATCATTCGCGAAGCCGCCGGCAAGTTGGACAAAAGGAACGACATTACTCCCGAAGAGCGACGGCGCTGGGAAGATCTCGCCAGCCGCTACTTCCCGCCGTCCGAGCCCCCAGTTGACCCGCGGAAGCCGGGGGAGGCGAACGTCAATCCCGGCGACCCGCCTTCCAGGCCGCCCGACGGTCCCGAGAAACCGCCCGACGGCAGCAAGCCGGCCGACGGCAGCAAGCCGCCCAATGGCGCCGTCCGGCCTCCGTCCGTGCCGCCACCCGTGCCGACCCCTCCCCCGAGCCCGCCAGCGAATTCGCCGATGAATGAGCACCTGCGCGACCTCGCCGAGTGGGCCGCCGACTCCCGCCTGGCCGACTCGCCCGCCTTCCGCCGCATGGTCGCGAACCTCGACCGCGTCAAGACGCCCGAGGTGCCCGGCGGCCGCAACTGGGACCGGCGGTTGGAGCAGATGGAACGGCGTTTCGCCACCCTCGGCACGCGCCTGCCGAGGATGTCCTGGCCGAAAGTCGATTTCTCAGCGCGCGACCCCGCCGACCGGATGCGCCCCGCCCCGGCCAATGCCACCGGCACGACCGGGGGTGGTGGTGAGGTCGTCTTCCTGTTGCTCGCGGCGGCGGCCGTCGCCCTTCTCGTCTGGGCCGTGTTCCGCCGGCCGGGCCTGGTCCTGCTCCGCCGCGGCGACGACGGCTGGCGCCTCGGCCCCTGGCCGGTCCGCCCCGAGGCGGTGCGGACGCGCGACGAACTGGTGCGAGCCTTCGAGTACCTCGCCCTGCTGCTGCTCGGCCCGGCGGCGCGCACCCGCAACCACGAAGAGATCGCCGCCGGCCTGGGCGAACAGGACGTGTCCCGCCGCGCCGCCGCCGAGCGATTGGCGGGGCTCTACGAACAGGCGCGCTACGCCCCGCCGGACGAGGTGCTGCCCGACACCGATCTGGCCGCCGCCCGCGCCGACCTTTCTCTCCTCGCGGGGGTCGCCGCCGCATGACCCGCCGCGCCTGGGCCCTCGCCGCCGTTCTCGTCCTGGCCGCGGTCCCCGCCGCGCCGGCGCAACCGGAGCGCTCCGAGTTCCTCGAAGGGACGCACGCCTTCCGCCGCATCCTCTACGACGGCGCTCGGAAAAAGTTGACGCCGTTGCGCGACGTGGGTGAGTTGACCGATCCCAGGAGTACGCTGATCGTCGTCCTCGGCGACCCGTCTCCCCTGAAGGCACTGAACAAGAAACCCGGGCTGCGGTCGTTCGTGCATGACGGGGGCGCGCTACTGGTCGCCACCGACCACCAGACGCCACCCGAGCTGAACGACTCCTTCGGCGTGCATGTCGATGGGGACTTTCTGACCCTGCCCGGCGGCGCCGGCGCCTATCGCAGTAAGCCCGAGTGCCCTTACATTGACCCCCGGCCCGGCGCAGACGTGCCGCTCTTCGACGCCGGTCTGCCGTCGCCTCGCCCCGAGCAGGCTAAGAGGATCGCCAGTAACAAGCCGAGCTACCTGCGTGTTGCTCCCGTTCGGCTCCCGATCCTGGCGTCCCTGCCGGAGCGGTGCAGCAACGGCAGAGGGCACTCCCACGGTCCTTGGTACTTCGCCGTCGGCGACAACGTCGGCGACGGCCGGCTGCTGGTCATGGCCGACCAGGACGTCTTCATCAACGAGATGATGCTGCAGCCCGACAACGGCAACATCGACTTCGCCTACCGCTGCGCCGACTGGCTGCTGGCCCGGACCGATGGGAAGCGCGGCCGGCGCGACAAGGTCCTCTACTACGAGGACGGCGCCGTGCAGACGATGTTCGACATCCCGCTCAAGGACCTCCCGCCTCCGCCGATCCCGCCGCCCGACACCTTGATGGGGATGCTCGATGAGATGGCACGTGGGATGGAGCAAGAGGGCTTCTTCGCTCAGTTCGAGGAAGACGACGTCGTCAACCACACGGTGGACGACCTGATGGGCTGGCTGCCGCTCTGGAAACGGTCCCCGCCGGAGTGGAAAATCTGGACGCTGGTGCTGATCCTCGTGAGCGTGGTCCTGGGCTTGTACGGCTTCGTGCGCCTGGGGGCCTTCCGCCACCGCTCCGCGGCGACGGGGCCGCTCCTGGCCGACCTGCTGCAGCAGCAGGCGCCGGCCGCCGCGGTCATGGAGCAGCGGCAGGACGCACTGCTGCGCGACGGCAACCTCTGGGAGGCGGCGCGGGAGTTGGCACGGCACCTGTTCGCGTCAGTGGGGACCTCACCCGACGCAGCGGCGGCGCCTCCGGCCATCGCCGTGAGCGGCGGCTGGTGGCGGCGCTGGCGGCTGCGGCGGCGCTGGCGGCAGCTGTGGCGGCTGGCCCGTTCCGCCCGGCCGGTGCGCGTCTCGCCGCGCGGCTTCGCTCGCCTGGCGGCCCGGGTCGAGGCGCTGCGGGCCGACCTGACCGGCGGGACGGTGCGGATAATTCCCTGACTCGTTTAGCGGCCGCCCTCGAGGCGGCGCGGATTCATCGTTTCGCGAATCGATAAATCGAGGGCGGCGAGGCGGAAACGGACACCCATGAACCTGCGGACGAACAGCAATACGGACGGGACGGCGGTGCGGCGGCTGGCCGAACAGGTCCAGGGCCTGCGCGACCGCACCATCGCCGAGGTCGCCCAGGTCGTCGTCGGCATGGAGCACGTTACGCAGCAGTTCCTCGTCGCCCTGCTCGGCGCCGGCCACGTCCTGCTCGAAGGGGTGCCCGGCGTCGCCAAGACGACCCTCTCCAAGACCTTCGCCCACGTCCTCGGCATCCAGTACCAGCGCGTGCAGTTCACCCCCGACCTGCTGCCCTCCGACGTGACCGGCACCTACGTCTTCGACCGCAAACAAAATGAATTCGTGCTGCGCAAGGGGCCGATCTTCACCCAGGTGCTGCTCGCCGACGAGATCAACCGCGCCCCCGCCAAGACGCAATCGGCGCTCCTGGAAGCGATGCAGGAGGTGCAGGTCACCATCGAGGGGACGACGCTGCCGCTGCCGCAGCCGTTCATGGTGCTGGCGACGCAGAACCCCGTCGAGCAGGAGGGCGTTTATCGGCTGCCGGAGGCCCAGCTCGACCGCTTCCTGCTGCGCGTCGATATGGGCTACCCGGAGCCCCACGCCGAGGTCGCCATGCTGAAGCTGCACAGCCGGCCCGCCGTCGAGGTCGAACAGGTCTGGACGCCGGAATTGATCCTCGATTTGCAGCGGCACCTCGGCGAGGTGTACGGCGACGACACGCTGCTCGACTACATCGTGCAGCTGTCGTTGGCCAGCCGGGCGCATCCCGACGTGTCGCTGGGGGCCAGCCCGCGGGCGTCGCTGTGCCTACTGCGCTGCGCACGGGCCCGGGCGCTGCTCGACGGCCGGCACTACTTCACCCACGCCGACGTCCACGCCATCGCCCAGGGAGTTTTGGGACACCGTATCATTATCCGCCCCGAGGCCGAGGTCGAGGGGCGCCGCACCGCCGAGGTGATCCAGGACCTGCTCGAGACGGTGCCGGTCCTGGAATCGACTTGATTGTCGGCCGCGCGAATCTTTTCCGTTGTGAAACCGGGCCGGCGGGGCTACAGTAGAGTGGGAAGGAAGAGGGTGCTGGCCTGTACGGAGGAACGGTAGTTATGCGACACGGCTTCTGCCTGGTGGCGCTGATCGTCTCGTGCGCGGCGCCGGCGCTCGCCGCCGACAAGGACGAGAAGAAGCCGGAGGGCGACAAGCTCGTTAGCCTCGGCCAGGTGGCCGGCGTGCTGACCGGCATGGGCGGCTCCGAGGCGAACTACACCGTCAAGGTGACGCTGCACGTCGTGCAGCCCAACCCGCAGGCGCAGCTCGATCTGCTCAAGAAGAATCAGCAGCTGGTGCAGCGCCAGATGCAGATCATGACCAACCGCAACTGGGTGCAGCGACAGCAGCAGATACTGCAGCTGATGCGCGACGCCCAGCAGGCGCCGGCGAACCTCTTCACCGTCAAGGAAGTGCAGCAGGACGTCAAGGCGACGCCGGCCGACGACATGAAGGTGCGCCTGTCCCAGCCGCCGGCGGCCTTCGACGACAAGGGCAACCTCAAGAAATACACCGCCAAGGAACTGAAGGAGCTGAAGGGGCCGGACAACCTGCCCGGCTACACCGGCACCCTGGAAGACGTGAAGACCAATCAGCTGGTGCTGGTCTCCCTGGCCCGCAAGCCAACCAAGGCGGGCGACAAGCCGAAAGACGGCGACAAGCTGTGGGACAAGGACAACCCGCTGCTCATCCGCATGATCGTGGTGCTCGGCGACAAGAAGTAAGCGCTGCCGCTTGCGGCTTCGCACCTTCGACCTGCGAAGCCGCAAGCGGCCTCACCTCAATACTTCGCCATTTCCCCGCGCGGGTCGGGCTCACGGCAAGGGCAGGTCGCGGAACTCGAACGGCAGTTCGGTCCGCAGGCGCTCGAAGCGGAACAAGGTGAGCTTGGCCGGCGCACTGATGGGTTCCGGCGTGGAAAACTGGGCTATACCGGTCCATTGACGCCGGTTCAAGTTTAGCTGGTCCTGTGCCAGCGCGGCCCACGGCAACTGGGCGAGAAAACCGCCCTGCGGAGAACCACCAAGCCAGAGGATGTCTTCCGCTTCGGGCTTGCGGAATTTCTGCGCGAAGGAGTTGATGTTGACGAAGGACGTCGGATGCTCCCCGCCCTTGGCGTCGATCAAGCGCAGCCCCAGTTTGTTCGGGTCCAGGGGGTGGTGGCCCTCGGGCGCCGACACCACGAACTGCACGTTGACCTTATTGGTGCCAAGTCCATTGACTGCCTGCAGCTTCACGCGGACGCCGTCGTCGCCGGAAAAGGTCTTGCCGCCGGCCTTGGCGGGGTCAGTCACCGTCAGCACGTCCCGCTGCCGTGCCATGACCTCAACGGGCAGGACGATCTTGAGGTGCTTGAGCGTGCCGCCGCGCACGGGTGGGGGTTGGAGCCGGACTGTCCGCGTGGGATTGAATCCCACCGGGCTAAAGAAGTCGCCGGCCGGCGGAGCGGGAACCTGGGGGTCGGGGAGCAGGGAACGGCCGGCGTCGTCGCGAGCCTCCACCACACGCGGCTGGCCATAGCCCAGGAGCGCCGCGCGGACTTCACTTGCCAGCAACAGTTGCAGATGGAGGCTCTCGCTCGCCTGCTCTTTGTCCTGCAACGCGAGCGAGCGATTGAATTGCAGATTGGTCGCCAGCATGTGAACGGGCCCGGAAAAGGCCGCCATTTCTCGGGGCGACGGCTTGGCATCGAAAAGTTGCCACTGCCTGGAGGCGTTCGGGACAAAGTTCAAGCCGGCGGTCTGGCACAGGCGATCCAGCGCTTCCAGGAACGTCACCCCGTCCAGTTCCAGCGTGACCGTTCTTGGCGGCGAGCCGTCGGGAGACGGCTTGGGGACGTAGACAAGTTGCATGCCGGCCCGTTCGCCGAGCGCCTTCAGGGCGTCTGCGACCGGGACGTCTTTCCACTTGAGGCTCAGGCGGCGCGGGGCCACAGCCTCGGCCACCGCGATCCGGTCCTGGACCTCTTTGACCCGCTGGCGGACGGCCGCGTCCGGATGCTTGGCCGCTTCGTCCAGCACTTTCAAGGCCGGCGGGCCGACCTCCTCCAGGGCGTGGGCGGCCTCGGTCTGGGTCTTGGCGTCCTTGTCCGCCAACTGCTTGACCCAACCGGCGAGTTGTTCGGGCGTTGCGGGGCGGTTGCCCGGCCTGGGCATGGTCAGCACGACCAGGGGCGCCGGCGGCGGCTGTCCCCGCTGACCATCGATGACCTTGAACGGGCGGAGAGGGGCGTGGGGTGGCGGGGCCGGCGGGTAGTCCGGCGCGTCCCAGTCGAGGTTGATCGCCTTCAGTCCCGCGCGGATGCGGCGCAGATCCCAGACGTGGACCGAGTAGCTGTCGTATGTGGGCACCGCCAGCTGCGCCCCGTCGGGGCTAAAGCAGCCGCCACCATAGGGGCGATCCTGATTGGGGTCTTCCAGGGTGGCGACCGTGCGGCCGGTGTCCAGTTCGATCAGTGTGACGGCGTATTTCGCCGTAACGCCGAGCAACCGTCCGTCCGGCGAAAACAAGGGGTATCCGTCGGGAACGCTCGGGCCCCGCTCCCAAGTGCCGACCTTCCACAGTTGCAATCCGTCGCCGCCGGTCGTCGCCAGCCACCGTCCGTCGGGACTGAAATAGGGAGTGGACGTACCTTCAATCGGCAGCTCGCGCTCCAACTTGTTCTCGCGCACCGACCAGATCTTGATCCTCGTTCCGTGAAAGCAGCCCGTGGCGGCCCACTGTCCGTCGGGACTTACAGAGCTTTTGTTGGTGCCCGGGTGGGGGAGTAGAGGTTTGAGGACGCGCGGCTGGTCGAGGTCAACGACTTGACCGCCCTGCCCCGAAACGGCAACGACGACCGTGCGGCCGTCTTTGCTCTGCGCCACGCCGTCAGTGCCGCCGGCAACGAGAGCTTCCGGTGGGCCGATGCGGTACTCTCCGTCCACGTCAGGATTCGGCCGAACCGGCCAGCGCATCAACCCGGTGTTCGCGCTGCTGGTCAGCAGGTCCCCTGACGGTTGGAAAAGGACGTGCCACGTTTTCCCCGTCCGCAGGTGGGCCAGTTCGTTGCCAGTGGCCATTTCCCGGATCACGGTACCGTCCTCAGACCCCACTGCCAGGAATCGTTCATCAGGACTGATCGAGCCTCCGTAGGGCACCTTCTTCCCGCGAACCGGATCGCCTATGAACGTGCGGTACTCGCGGCCGTCGGCGACTTCCCAGATTTGCGGGGCCTTGGGGCGCAGCAGGATGCGATCGCCCGCGCGGTTGAATTTGGGATACCCCCCGACAGGCATGCTCAAGAGTTGTCGGCCGGTGCGCGGGTCCCAGAGCCGTAGCATGGCCTCCCAGCCGTTACTGGCCACCAGGTCGCCGGCCGGGTTGAAGGCGGCGACTAGCCCGTAGTTCTTGTGGCCTTCCAGCAAACCAACCGGTCTGCGGTTCGGCACGTCCCAGAGGTGGATGAGCGGGTCGCCTTCTATCGTCACCACCATCAGACGTCCGTCACGGCTCCAGGAGCAGTTATTGACAATTCCGTCCTGCGGTATCTCCCCGTCGAGCCGGCCCGAATCGGCCGACCAGATTTGGATGAGACCGGTTCCACGGAAACCAGCCGCGAACCGGCGGCCGTCCGGTTGGAAGTCGATCCTGCGACAGCCGGGGAACGACCCCTTCCAGCGCCGTTCGAGCTGGCCAGCCGCCAGGTCGTAGACGCCGAACGCGCCGTCGGTAAAGACGACGACCATCCGTCGGCTGTCCGGGCTGAAACTGATGACGCCCGAGCAGATACCAGCCGCGAGCGTCACGGCCGGCTCCTTGCGGTCAATATCCCAAACGTTGATCTGCCGTTTCGGGTCGTCGGCGGCCAGGTAACGGCCGTCCGGGCTGAAGGCGAGCACAGATAGGCCCGCCCCTTGTTTAGTCGCGGACAGCTGAAAGATTTCCTGTCCATCCCCGACTCTGCGGACGCTGATCGCACCTTGATCGTCGCGCACGGCGTACCTTGCAAACTCGTCGTCGATGGCGAAAGCGACCATGTCCGCGGTCCAGCCCGGCAACTCCTTGTCCAGGCGCAGGTCGGGCAGGGCCAGGCTGACGATGGCCTTGCGGCGCAAATCTTCGATGACGTCATTGCCCTGGCCCAGGGAGCGGGCAATGCGTGCGGCCTCGGTGAGGGCCTTGAGGCATTCAAAGCGCTGGCCCACCTGGCGGCTGAACCGCCGCGCCTCGGCCTGGTCGCGGTACGACTTCCACAGCTGCTCGGTGCGCTCGCGCTCGGCCTTCGCGGTCAGGTCGAGTTGGCCCGTCAGGTCGCGTTCGGCCCCTTGGGCCCGATCCAGGTTCTTCAGCGTCTGGGTCCGTTCCTGATTGAGCAGCAGGGCGGCCACGACGCCGACGGCGGCCGCGGCGGCGGACAGGGAAGCCACGACCGGGTTGCGCCGGCACCAGCGCCAGGCGCGCTCGAGCCGGCTCACCGGACGGGCCATGATCGGCCGGTCTTCCCGGAAGCGCGCCAGGTCGTCGGCCAACGCCTCGGCCGAGGCGTAGCGCTTGTGCGGCTCTTTCTGGAGGCACTTGAGGCAGATGGTCTCCAGGTCGCGCGGCAGGCCGGGCTGGAGCCGCGACGGCGGCACCGGCTCCTCGTTCACGACCTGCATGATCGTGTCCATCGGCGTCGGCGCGCGGAATGGCGGGCGGCCGGTGACCATCTCGTAGAGGAGGGCGCCCAGCGCGTACACGTCGCACAGGGGCGTGACGTCCTTCTTGCCCCCCGCCTGCTCGGGGGCCATGTAGCTGGGCGTCCCCAGCACTGCGCCGGTCGCCGTCAGGCCGCCGCTCCCCGCCAACCGCTTGGCCAGGCCGAAGTCGGTGATCTTCGGCGTGCCATCGGCGGCGAGCAGCACGTTGCTCGGCTTCAGGTCACGGTGGATCAGCCCGCGGCCGTGGGCGTAAGCCATTGCCCGCGCCAGCGTCTCAGCCAGGCGAGCCGCCTCGTGGGGCGGCAGCGGCCCACCCTGGAGCCGCTGCGCCAGCGTACCGCCTTCGACGTGCTCCAGGCAGAAGAAGGGCAGGCCGGCGTGCTGGCCGATCTCGTAAATCTGGACGATGTGAGGGTGCTGAAGCTGTGCGACCGCCTCCGCCTCCGCCAGGAAGCGGACCAGGTCGGCGGAAGACGCATGGCTGCCGTGCAGGACCATCTTCAGGGCGACGAGACGGTTCAGCTTCGTCTGCCGGGCCTCGTAAACAACGCCCATGGCGCCGCGGCCCAACTCGGCAACGATCTCGTACCCCGGCACGGAAGGGGCTTCGGCGGGCACCGCGGACCCATCCGCTTCGGAGGGCGCGAGCGTCGCCGCCTCGTCGGCGAGGGGAACGGATGCGGGTAAGGTCGCCGGAGTCCGCAACACGGAGGCGGGGGAGGAATCCGGACGTTCCGCGTCGCCTTGGGTCGCGGCCAACTCGCGGGGCGGGGGGTGGACGGACATGACGATCTCCGGGCCGAACGGGTTCGCCAATCTTTCCCGCAGGGATTATAACTCCAGCGAGTCTAACCCCTCGAAGGACGGCTTTCAACGAGATTCCTGGACGAAGGAGCACGGGTCGCATGATCGTGGTGCCCGGCGACAAGAAGTGATTTCGCCGCTTGCGGCTTAGCGTTCACTTCGTCAGGTGAAGCGAACGCTAAGCCGCAAGCGGCCTCACGTCAATACTTCGCCATCTCCCCCTTCTGCCATCCCGCGCCGAGCTGCTTCAGGATCGCGTTGGCCCCGTCGAGCATCATGCGCAACTCGCTGCCGATGGCGAGGAACTGCCACCCCTCCTCCATCCGCACTTTCGCCTCCTCGGCGCTCATGCAGTGCAGCCCCGGTGCGACGCCGTGCTTCTTGCACGTGGCCAGGACGTGTTTCATCGCCTCGGCGGTGGCCTCGGCGCTGGGCGGCTTGCCGTCCTTGCTGCGCATGCTGGCGGCGAGGTCGTTGGGCCCCACGAAGATGGCGTCGATGCCGGGCACGGAGAAGATAGCGTCGGCGTTCTCGACGGCGGCGATGTGCTCGCACTGGAGGACGATGAGGATCTCCTCGTTGGCGTGGGCGAAGTAGTCGGGGGCGGTGGTGCCGAAGTTGAGCGGCGGCAGGCTGCCGCCGACGCTGCGGTTGCCGACGGGTGGGTACAGCATGGCGGCGACGGCAGCCTCGGCCTCGGCCCGGCTGTTGACCATCGGCACGACGACGCCGTGGGCGCCGTTGTCCAGGACGCGCTTGATGTGGTCGTGGCGGTTGCCGGGCACGCGCGCCAGGGCGGTGCAGCCGGCGTCGGCGATGCAGCCGAAAAGCCAGGCCGCCGTCTCCATGCCGACCATGCTGTGCTCGATATCGACGGTCAGCCAGTGGAAGCCGGAGCGGGCCAGGAAGCGCGCCGCGGGGATGTTGCCCAGCGACAGCCAGGTGCCGACCGACGGCTGCCCCGCCTTGAGGGCCCGCTTGACCGGGTTAGAACGCATCGATGAATCCTTATGTGTGAGAAGGTTTCCGCTCTCGTTTCGCCGCCGCCGTCGATTTATCGTTTCGCGAAACGATAAATCGACGGCGGCCGGAGACATTATAAGCCGATGGCAGCGCCCTGGGCACTTTTCGTTTTGACTCGAGTCAAACCGGAGCGTCGGCCGATACCGAAGATCGTGGGAAGGATTCCCGCAACGGGTACACGGTCTGCGCACGCCCGGCGGCAGCCCGACAAGGAGGATGCGATGCTGTTGCCATTCGCCCGGCCGGCGGGCCTGGTGGTGCGCGAGCTGCCGGCGGAAACCCTGGTCTACGACCTGGAGCGGAACAAGGCGCACTGCCTCAACCGCGCCGCCGCCCTGGTCTGGCGACACTGCGACGGCCAGACGACGGCCGCCGAAATGGCCCGGGTGCTGCGCGAGGAGTTCGGCGGGTCGGCCGATGAGGCGCCGGTGCGGCTGGCGCTGGAGCAGTTGTCGCGCCGGCACCTGCTGGAGCAACCGCTGCCGGCGGAGCCGGACCGTCGCGGGCGACGTGACGCTCTGCGGAAGCTGGCCGCCCTGGGCGCGGTCCCGCTCGTGATCACGTTAGCCGCCCGCTCCGCCAGCAACGCAGCTTCTGTGAGTTCCTCCTGTGTGGTGGCCGGGTTCCTCTGCGTCGTCGGCATCCTGCAGAATGGCAGGTGCGTGCCGACTGGTAACTTTCAACCGGCGGGGACCGCGTGCGGGAGCGGCGGGCAGGTCTGTAATGCGCAAGGGGCCTGTGGCTGCCCTCCTCGAAAAACGGAGTGCAACGGGACCTGCACCGATCTGTCGAGCGACCCTCTGAATTGCGGCACGTGCGGTACCGTCTGTCCGACCGGCCAGACGTGTGTCGTGGGCGCTTGCATCACGTAGCCGTGTCCGCCGGTCGGTGACGCAATTGCTGGGGCTGGTGGGGCGCCGGGCGGAAGCGCCCTGGCGGCTGTGGCGGTAGGTTCGCCGCTGGCGCCGCCCGCGCGGCCGGCCGTTTGACCTGCACGACAAGCCCGGGGCGTAACGATTCCGAGCGGCGCCGCCCCAGCGGCCCCATCTGTGCGGGGATGCCGGAGAGCCGTAGACTCCCCATCATGACGCCGCTCCCGCTCATCCCGGCCACCGTCATCGGCAGCTGGTCCTTCCC
>DATFNV010000075.1:0-19726 GCA_035266225.1 Gemmataceae bacterium | reverse complement strand
GGTTGCTTTCGTGGCTCCTCCTGCCTTTCGCCCTGATCCTGTCGGGCGAGTCACGCGGCGACGAGCCGGCGCGACCCCCGAAAGAGGCGCCCGACCGGGCGCAGGTCGAGCGCCTGATCCGGCAGCTCGGCAGCGATGAGTTCAAGGAGCGAGAGGCGGCGAGCCGGCAACTCGAGAAGATCGGGCCCCCGGCGATGGAGGCCCTGCGCGCGGCCGGGACCGGCAGCAAGGATGCCGAGGTGCGTCGCCGCGCCGCCGACGTCGCGGCCGCGATCGAGAACACCCTGGAACAACTGGTCATCGACTATCGCTCGTTTGGCCTGCCGCTGCCCCCCAAGGAGGCCAAGCTCGCGCGCTACAAGAGGAGTCCTGGGCCAGTCCGCCTCGTTAATGGCAAGGTTCAGCCGGAGGACTACGGGCTGGCGTTCCAACTCAAGCCGGGATCCGAGACGGAGGGCCCCACTCTGCTCCAGGGGACGTTTCAGTGGCAACCATCATGGGTGCGGCAGACCCAGGAACTCGATCCGAAGCCGGAAGCCCTTAAGGACCTCTCCCTGAGTGTAGACGGGCTCGGGCTGGCAATCCAGTGCGACGATCGCGGTTGGCACAAGCTGGCCCAGCACCTCCTGGAGCGTATCCAGAAGGACACTCCCGACCCGCCGCGCCTGCAGCTCCTCCGGATGGCCTGGGTCTACTGGGAAGGCCAACTCACTCAGCCGAAGATCGACCGCGCTCCCATCGCCAAGCGCCTCAAGGAATTGATTGCCAGAGATAACGAGATGGACACCGAGGGCAGTCGGGCGTTTCTGAAATCGCTGGAGTTGGCGCTCGTACCGAGCAAGGCGAAGCCGGGGAGTATCGAGGCGCTCATCGATGACCTTGTCGATTACGGTGCCGACACGGAGAGGGTTGGCCTGTTCGAGACGGAGGTTCGCTACCTCCGCATCGCCGAATTGGGGTTTGACGCCGTACCTGCGTTGATCAAGCACCTTCACGACGAGCGGCTGACGCGGGGCAGGATGGGAGGGTTCAATAACTTCTTCGGCTATCACCTGCAGGTCCGGCACGTGGTAAGCGACCTGCTGGAGGGGTTGGCCGGGCAAGAGATCGACCGGGATTGGGTGCGCCGGCTGCAAGGCTACGCGGTCGAGAAAGCCGCCGCGAAGAAGTGGTGGAACGAGGCCCGCAAGATCGGGGAGGAAGCCTATCTACTGAAACATGTGCTGCCGGCCGCTGCTGGAAAGGATGACCCGGGCCAAATCGACGGCCACCAGCTCCAGGTCATTATGGCCAAGTACCCCAAGGATCTTCCCACCCTGTACCGCACGGTCCTCGACAAGCGTCCGGAGCTGGACAGCGAGACGGTGTCCGAAGCGGTCTGCCGGTCCACGTTGCCGGCCAAGGAGAAGCTCGACCTGTTCCGGTACGCCGCCAAGCACAAAGATCGTTGGCATTGCTTGAACGCCTTCGACGCGCTCAAGAATCTGGACAAGAAGGAGTTCAACGCGCTCTTGCTCGCGACAATCGAGGCGTTCCCTGACGACGTGCCCGGGCCCTACTGCGAGTGTACCGAGGCCATCATTGCCACGCGGTTCGCCGTCGAGTGCGACGACCCGCGCGTCTGGTCGGCGCTGGAGAAAGTCGCCAAGCGCTCGGCGGTGGGGTTTCGGATGGAACTGTTGTGCGACTTCCCGGGCCCGGAAGATGCCCGCCACCGCACCGAACGGCTGCGATTGCTGGCCGCTTTCCTGGAGGACGCCACGTTACGCGATAGCGCGTCCAGCGATAAGTATGACGAGCGGTGTGCGGGATTCGAGTACAAAAAGCTCGCAGTGAGGGACTTCGCGGCAATGCAGCTCGCCCGTCTCCTGGCGATCGAGGTGGAGCTGAACCCGAAGCGGGGCCCGGAGGAGTGGGCCAGGATCCGCGGCAAGGTCCGAGAAGGCCTGGATCGCGCACGCGGAGGGAAAGTCCCATGAGAGCAAGAGCATCCGCGAGCAAGGCGCTGGGACCGGAGGCGACCCGGGCAGTCCCCTTCCTCCTGCGCACCGCCGGGGGAAGTTCAGCATGGCCTTCCCTCCTCCAGCACCGCCAACAGCTGCCGCAAGGTCGCGGCATCACAACCGGGAGCGACCGGCACCGCCCGGCCATCGGCCGGTACCACCTCCAGGCAGGCGCTGGCCGAGGCCAGGGGCGCGTCGGCCACGACCTGTAGCGTCACGAGGGCGGCTTTCGCGGCGGAGCAGCTTCTTCCCGGTCGCGTCGAGCATGAGTGGTTCCCGCGGGGACTCGGTACTCAGTACCCAGTACTCAGTACGGAGTCCCCGTCGCGCTGTCCGCCCGGCAGGCGGGACCTACTGTGGCGGCTGGTAGGGCATTGGCTGCGCCGTGCCCGGCGGCAGCGGCCGCGGCGTCGGCACCAACGGCGGTGTAAACGGCTGCGGCGGCGGCGGGGTAAACGTCTGCGGTGGCGGCGGCGTGAAGGTCTCCGGCGGCGGCACTGTCCCGAACCCTGGGACCTCGCCGGGATCGACGACGACCGGACCATCGCCGGGGGATTCGACCACCTCGCCCACCACGCGGTCGTGCCGGAACCAGCTCGTCAGTCGCGAGGTGAATGAACTGCCCGGGCACCCACAGCAGCTGGAAGACGTCGAGCAGCCGCAGGCCAGCCCCAGGGCGGCCGCCAGGGCCACGCGGGCCACATGTGCGCGGACCATGACCACGTTCCTTTATCCTTGCAGGGTCGGAGGAATTTCAGACAGGCGCACTCGAAAAAGCGCGGGGTGGCGGATGGGATCGGCCCCGCTGCGACGCCCGTGCGGCAATCATGCGCCAGGAAACTTGAGGCGGCAAACCCCGGCGCCGCACGAAAAAAGGCCCACGGGATCGGTCCCGTGGGCCTGTGCAGGTTGTGACGCTTGCACGCCGTTTGCGGCCGAGCCGTCAGCCGCCCTTCTTCGCCGACGTGTCGGCCTTCTTCGCAATCTTGAGCTGGGCGCGGAGGTACTCCAGGGCCGCGTCGAGCTGCTTGTCCTTGAAGGTGTCCTTCTTGTCCTCGGTGGACAGGGCCGGCGTGGCCCGGATGATCTCGGCGTCGCGCAGGTGCTCCGACAGCTCGGTGCGCTCGGCCACCTCCAGCGGGATCACCTTGTCGGGGATGACGCCCCACTCGTCCTCCGGCCGGCCCTGCGTGCTTCTCTTGTTGAGGTTCTTGCCGCTCGGCCGCCAGAACGAGGCGTTGGTCACCTTGATCTTGCTCGTGACCTTCTTCGTCTTCGGGTCCTTCTCGAAGTTGAAGATCTGCTGGACGCTGCCCTTGCCGTAGCTGCGCTCGCCCATGATGAGCGCCCGGCCGTGGTCCTGCAGCGCGGCCGACACGATCTCGCTGGCGCTGGCGCTCAGCCCGTTGACCAGCACCACCATCGGGAACTCGGTGTAGCTCGGCAGGTCGCGCGCCTCTTCCTGGTCCGTGCCGGGGACCTCGTAGCGGTAGATCCCCGACTTCTGGCCGCGCATGACGTGCGGCGTGCCCTCGCGCGGGCGAATCTCGACGATCACGCCGTCGTCGATGAACAGGTCGGTGACGTCGCGACCGCTCTCCAGGTAGCCGCCCGGGTTGAAGCGCAGGTCGAAGACGAGGCCCTTGATGCCCTCCGTCTTCAGCTGGGCCATCGTCTCCACCAGGTCGTGCGTCGAGTTGCGCTGGAACTGGTACAGGCGGATGTAGGCGATCTTGTGGTCGCGATTGACCCAGAAGTCCCACTTGGCGTCGTCCTTGCGCCGGTAGCCGAAGACCGACTCGGTCGCGATGGGCTGGCGCTCCATGTCGAGGTCGAGGGGCTTGTCGGTACCCTTGCGCTGCACCGTCAGGCGCACCTTGGTGCCCGGCAGGCCGGCGATCTTCTTGACCGCGTCGTTGACCGACAGCCCCTTGGTCGGGATGACCTCCGGCTTCTCCAGCGGCTTGCCGTCGTCGTCCACCAGGCGCGTGATGGCCGTGACCAGGTCGCCGGCCTGCGCGCCGGCCTTGAAGGCCGGGCTGCCGTAAATCGGCGTGATGACCTGCAACTGGTCGGTGTTGGCGTCCTTGCGGACCTGAATGCCGACGCCGATGAACTCGCCCGACACGTCCGCCTCGGCGTGCCGCAGCTCCTCGGGGCTGTAGAAGGTCGTGTACGGGTCGAGGTGACGCAGCATCCGCAGCAGCGTGTCGTCGATGTCCTTGTGGTTGTCCAGGTCCTCGCGCTTGCCGAGGCGCTCGCGGACGTCGGTGAGCAGCTCGCGCAATTCGCGCTCCTTCATGGTCTTGATGCCGGCGAGCTTCTTGCCCACGTCGTCGGGCACCGGCTCGTCGAGGGCGCGGTACAGCCCGCGGACGGCCCACTCGACCAGCTGGCCCTTGCTGGTTTCCTTGACGTAATTCTTCTTGACGATGTCGATGCCGTCGAGGACCGTCTCGGCGAAGTCGCGGGCCGACTTGTGCGGCAGTTTCATGCCTTCGAGGATCTTCGACCGATTCTCGAGGAACTTGTCGGCCGGCTCCTTGCCATCGACCAGCGACTGGTACTCCTTGCGGAGGTTGCGCTGCGACTCGAGCCTGGGCATGCGGTTGAGCAGCGCCTTGCCCTCCTGCACGACCCCGGCGTCGAACTGGTTGTCCTTGGCCAGGGCGGCGAATTTGTCGAGGCGCTCGTTGACCTTGGCCTCGACCGCGGGGTTGTGGGTCAGGACGATGTGCGCGTCGAGGCCGGCGAGGACGGCGAAGTTGGGGCGGTCCTTCTCGTTGGCCACGTGCTTCTTCACCAGGGCAGGGAGCTGCTCGCGCAGGTAACCGGTCAGCTCATCGGCGGTGACGACGCCGTCGGCCTCATCGCCCTCCTTGTCGGCCTTGCCCTTGAGGGCGTCGAGGAGGACCTGGGTGAACAGGCCGTTCTTCTCGCCGTCGGGCGAGGCGTGGCGGCCGCTGCCGCTGGCCAGGTAGAGGACGCGGCCGGGGGACGGCGCCTCCTCCTCCAGGCTGTCCTTGCCAAGGAACTCCTTGAAGAAGGCCGCGGCGGAGACGTCCGGGTCGGCCGGCTTGCCGCCGCCGGCCGGCTTGTAGCCCTTGAAGTAGACGTCCACGAAAAGACAGACCTTGCGACTCTGTAGTTTGTCCAGGTCTTCCCCGAGGGCGGTGGCCAGCACGGCCGTATTGGTGGGGTCCTTCACGGACGAGTCGGTGGCGAAGTAGGCGATGTGGTCGCCGCGCTCGCCCAGCGCCGCTCCCTGGCCGACGTAGGTGAAGATGACCAGGTCGTCGCGCCCGGCCTCGGTGGCGACCCACTTGGCGGCCTTGAGGATGTTGTCCTTGGTCGCCTCCTGGCTGTTGCGCCCCTTGTCGGCGGCGCCGCCAAGGAGGAGCTTGACATGGTCCTTGGGCACGCCGAGGTAGACAGGATCGGTGAACAGGTCGTAGAGGGCTTTGACGTCGTCCTCGGCGTGCGGCCGGGTCTGGATGGCGCCGTCGCTGTACTTGCCGACGCCGATCAGCACGACGAACGCCTTGGGGGCCTTCGCCTCCTCCGCGGCCCGGAGCGGCAGGGCCATTATCAGCAGGGCGGTCAAGCCTCCCAGCAAGCCCGCGAGCATTGCCTTGGTCATGAACTTGGGTCCTTTCAGTCGTGAAGGGATCGCTTGAAATCGTGTGCAGGCAGGTGTGGCAGGCATGAGGCTCCAACCGCGCCGGCGAACTCTCCCACCCGCCCCAGGGAAGGGCGGACCCCATTCAGCCTTCATTGTGACTTACATTCTGAGCCAGTCAACCCTGACTGCCCCGACCGTTACGATACGGGCGCACAGATCCGCCGCTTGCGGCTTCGCAATCTTGCCTGCGAAGCCGCAAGAGGGTTTTTGAGACAGTTTCTTATTCTTAGCGCCGCGCCAGTCGATTCAGGATTTCGATCCCCCGGTCGATAGTACGGTCCTCGGCGGCGTAGCTGATGCGGAAGTGCGTGTCCTGGCGGCTGAACACGTTCCCCGGGATGACCAGCAGCGAATTGCGGATGGCCTCGGCGACGAACTCGCTGCCGCTGCCCCACGGCGCCTTGGGGAAGACGTAGAACGCCCCGCCCGGTTTGACCATCTCGAAACGGTCCTTCAGCCCCGCGACGATCCGGTCGCGCTTGCGGCGGTAGTCGGCGACGTGGCCGGACACGTCGGTGTCCCAGGCCGTGACGCCGGCCCATTGCACGACACTTGGGGCGCACACGAAGGTGAACTGCTGCAGCTTGATCATCTCCTGGATGAGTCGGCCCGGCCCGTGGGCGAAGCCGAGGCGCCAGCCGGTCATGCCGTGCGACTTGCTGAAGCCGTCGATGACCAGCACGTCCTCGTTGTACACGGCCGGGCTGGCGAACGGCTCGTCGTAGCAGAAGGTCCGGTAAATCTCGTCACTGATGAGCAGCACGTTCTTTTCCCGGGCCAACCTGGCCAGGTCGCGCAGGTGGCCGGCGTCGGCGGTGGCCCCGGTGGGGTTGGCGGGGCTGTTGACCAGGATGGCCTTGGTGCGCGGCGTGACGGCGGCGCGGACGCGGTCCACGTCGATGCGGAAGTCCGGGTAGGTGCTGACGTACTTCGGCGTCCCGCCGGCGAGATGGATGAGGTGCGGGTACATGACGAAGTAGGGGTCGAAGACGATGACCTCGTCGCCGGGGTTCACGGTACACATCAGGGCCAGGACGATGCCGCCGCTGGTGCCGCTGGTGATGAAGACCTCGCGGTCGGCGTGGCCGTACTGCCGGCGCAGGTCGTCGGCGATACGGGCGCGCAACTCGGGGATGCCCTGCGTGACGGTGTAGGCGTTGAGTCCGCGGTCGATGGCGTCCTTGGCGGCCGCCTTGACGGGCTCGGGCACGTCGAAGTGTGGTTGGCCGATGCTGAGGTTGACGGGATCCTTCAGGCTGCGGGCCAACTCGAAGACTTTGCGGATCCCGGATGATTCAATGTGACTCATGCGGTCGGCGATCCAGCGGTCGGCGGGGGACGGCATTGATGTGCTCTCCGGCGAGGGAAAACTGTATTCTAGGCTCGCCGCGACCCGAAGGGGAGCGCGGCCAATCGGCTCACCTCGCCGAAGTCGAGCACGCGGTCGCCGGCGACGGCGGCACACCGATAGCCGCGCCAGCGCCGCCCCGCAAGGACGTTGACCCCAGCCGCGTCGGGTGAGAACGCCGGCAGCACGATCCGCTCGTCGCCGATCAGGTAGCAGGGGGCCTTGACGCGGCTGCTCCAGCGCAAACACGGATGGAAATGTCCCAGGATCAGCCGGCCGGGCGGCAGCGTGCCGTCGCCGTGGATCACGAGCCATTCCCCCAGGCGCACCCCGTCCGGGCAAAGCGGCAACGAGAGCCCGGCACGGGCGAAGCCGCGGTCGTGGTTGCCCGGCACGATCCCCGCCAGCTCCAGGTCGTGCTCGCCCAGCCAGCGCAGCAGGTCGTGTACCAGGGCCCAGCCGGCCGCGTCCTCGACCAGGTCGCCGGCGATGACGAGGCGGCGCAGGCCGTGCCGCGGCACCAGCACGGCGAGGGCGTGCAGCAGGTCGTCGAGGCCGGCCAGCGGGACGGCCTCGCCGCGGCGCTGCCGGGCCTGGTCGTAGCCCAGGTGCAGGTCGGCGGCGACCGCAGTCGCCGTGGGGACGTGGACGGCGACGCGCTCGGGGGTCAGTAGCCAGTCGGAATGGACGAGCATCACGGCGCCCCCATCAGGGCCGCGTGCAGCCGGCGTAGCGCCTCGTCGGGCGACGTGACCTCTTCCGCCGGCCCCGGGCTCACCGGCCCCCATCCCTCCACAAAGGGCGAAATGCGCGCCAGGCGCCGGCAGCGCACGGCCCAGCGCGGCAGCTCCTCGGCGAACTGCCGCGCCGCCGGGCCGTCGCAGACGTCGCGGCGCACCTCGCGCTCGGCCTGGCGCAGCAGCACGAAGTCGGGGTCGCCGCGGCGCACCTTGTCGAACAGCCGCCGTTCGCCCCAGTCGCGGCCGCCGACGCGCGGCTTCCGCCCCAGCGGGTTGCGCAGCAGCATCAGCCCCGTGAGGGCCACGCGCTGGAAGCGCGCCCGCAAGGCGGCGCTGTCGCGCAGCGCCTCGGACAGCTCGGCGTCGAATCCCGCGACCGCCAGCAGGCGCCGCCAGTCGTCCGGGCCGACCTCGGCGCCCGCGACCGACACCATGAATCCCAGGTCGGTGACGAGCGACTGCGCCGGCCGGCCGTGGTCGCGCGCCAGGCGCAGCACCGCGACGCGCGCCAGGGCGTCGTTGCCGGCCCGGTTGAGCGGCGTGTGCAGGTAGTGGTCGGCCGCCTCCTGGCGCGGCACTACCTCGATCAGGCACGTCGCCGCGTCGGGGATCTCGCTGGCGCACTCCTGCCGCTCGAAGTGGGCCACCAGCACCGCGGCCGCGCCGTCGCCCAGGCCGCAGTCGTCGCGCAGCAGCGCCGCCAGCGCCGCGCCGCCGCAGCGCAGCGCTTCCCCCGCCCGGACGCGCAGCAGGTACAGGCGCCGGGCCAGTTCCGCCGACAGGGGCCGGCCGTCGGCCCCCCAGCGCGGCACCACCGGCCGGCCGACGACCTCCTCGACGAGCAGCGCCCGGCCGTCGTCGCGGCGGTGCTCCAGGCAGCGGCCGTCGAGCAGGAAGCGGTCGCCCGGGTTGAGACGCTCCGCGAAGGGTTCCTCGACTTCGCCGATCAATTTGCTATTTTCACCGTCCGTGCCCACGACGACGGGGCGCGTCGTCTCGGCGAGGATGGTGCCGACGTTGCGGCGGAGCAACTTCGCCGTGCGCTGATCGCAAATGCGGAACTCGTCGCCGTGCCAGGAGAGGCGCGCCGGCAGCCAGGGGGAAACGACTCCCGACCCCTTTTCGCGGCGGCGGCCGGACAGGTAGTCCAGGCAGGCGTCGAAGTCGTCGCGGGTCAAGTCGCGGTAAGGGTGGCCGCGCCGCACCAGGGTGAATGCCTCGTCGGCCGTCCACGACCGCGCCGCCGCCATGCCGAGCAGCTGCTGGCACAGGACGTCCAGCGGGTGCGCCGGCACGCATAACGGCTCGTACTGCGCCGAGCGCGTCGCCGCCGCCGTCACCGCCGCCTCCAGCAGTTCGCCGGCGCTCGCGGTGAGCACCAGGCCGCGCTTCGGCCGCCCCGGCCCGTGCCCCGACCGGCCGACGCGCTGCAGCAGCCGCACCACGTCGCCCGGCGGATGGACCAGCACCACACCGTCCACGCTGCCGACGTCGATCCCCAACTCCAGGCTCGCGCTGCTGACCACCGCCCGCAACTCGCCGTGCTTCAAGCCGCGCTCCACCACCCGACGGCGCTTGGGCGCCAGGCTCGAGTGATGCACGGCAATCTCATCGACCCATTCGGGGAAGCGGCGGCGCAGGGCCCACGACAGGCGCTCCGCCAGGCTGCGCGTGTTCGCGAAGATCAGCGTGCTGCGGTTGCCGCGCAGCTCGCCCTCCAGGCGCGTGACCAGTGCGGCCAGGAAACCGGTCCCCTCCGCGAGCGGCTCGACGGTCAGCTCCAACCGCGCCGTCTCGGGGACCCGGGCGACGACGCAGGGACGCTCAACCCCGACCAGGAACGACGCCGCCTCAGCGGCCGGCGCGCAGGTCGCGGACAGGCCGACGCGCTGCAACTCGCCGCCGACGAGGTGCGTGAGGCGTTCCAGGCTCAGGCTCAGGTCGCAACCCCGCTTGCCGGCCGCGAGGGCGTGAACCTCATCCACGATCACCCAGCGCAGGTTGGCGAACATCTCGACCGCCCATTCCTGACTGAGCAAGACGGCAAGACTTTCCGGCGTGGTCAGGAGGATTTCGGGGGGGGCCAGTCGCTGTTCCTGCCGAACGCGGGCCGAGGTGTCGCCGGTCCGCAGGCCGACGCGGACGTTGCCGAACCCTTCCAGGGGGAAGCGACGGATGCCGTCGATGTGGGCGCGCAGGTTCTTGCGGGCGTCGTTGCCCAGGGCCTTCAGCGGGGCGAGGTAGAGGCAGCGCACCCCGGGGACCAGCGGGCCCGTGAGCAGCTCGCCAAGGAGCGGCAGGAACGCGGCGAGGGTCTTGCCGCCGCCGGTCGGGGCGCAGAGAAGAAGGTGCTTCCCGGCCGCGAGGGTCGGCCAGGCGAGGCACTGCGCCGGCGTCGGCTGGCCGACCTGGTCCGCCAGCCAGAGCCGCACCGGCCCCGGCAAGATTCCCACGAAGGTTGCGGGGGACGGCGGCAGGTCGAGGTATTCCAGAAGGGGAAGGGCGTCCGCTGCCATGAGGAGGATTGTAGGGATTGCGCTCGCCGGGGCGCCGCGCGGGCAACAGAAGGCTCCAGTTCTGTCGATGGATTTTCGAGCGGAGGCGGACGAACATCAGCCGAGGTTCAACATTCGTCGGCTTGCCGTTCCCCTGGAAAGCTCATGTCACAAGTCCCTGGGAATTAAACACTTACTGGATGAGATCGCCCTTGATGCTGAACCGGCACGGGAAATGCACTTTCCAATAACAGCCCGGCCAACGCTGCTCGCTTGGAGCAGCCTGATTCGCCGGGGAGAAGGATAAGAGTTATGCGGCTCCGTCTTCAAACTACCTGGACCTCGACCGTCGTGGGTGACCTCTACCTCGACCACTTTCCGATGACTGTGGGTCGAGGGAATGAATGCGACATTTGTCTCCCCCTCGGTTTCATATCGCGTCGCCACTGCCGTTTCATTCACCGCGACGGCGAGGTCTTTCTTCTCGACCTGGAATCGCTCAACGGAACATTCGTCAACGGCCACCCGGCCAACTTTCTGACGCCGATCCACCACGGCGACGAGGTGCGCTTTGGCCCGCTCAGCTTCCGCGTGGTGATCCTGTCGGGACACGACCTGGGCACCCTGCACCTCGGCTCGACCCCCTCCGAAATGACCATGTGCTAAGTTTGGCGGCCGCCCTCGATTCATCGATTCGCGAAACGAGGAATCTGGCGACGGCCCCTCCGCGTTCATAGAGTCCACGGTGTCACCCCCTGCGAAGGAGACACCGTATGACAACCCGGCGCTTCCCCGTGGCCGTCCTCTCCACCCTCGCCTTCCTTGTCGCTTTGGTAGCGACCGCGCCTGCCGACGAGGGCATGTACTTGTACTCCGCCCCGCCGCTCAAGGCGCTGCAGGAGAGGTACGGCTTCGAGCCCGACGGCAAATGGTTCGAGCACCTCCAGAAGTCGTCGGTCCGCTTCCCCGGCGGCTCCGGCAGCTTCGTCTCGCCGGCCGGCCTGGTGATGACCAACCAGCACGTCGGCCGCGGTGCCCTCAGCAAGCTCGCCACCAAGGAGCGCAACCTCGTCCGCGACGGCTTCCTCGCGAAGACCCCGGCCGACGAGTTGAAGTGCCACGACATGGAGCTGGTCGTGCTTCAGGGGATCGAGGACGTCACCGACAAGGTCCAGGCCGCGGTCAAGCCGGACATGAGCCCCGCCGAAGCGGAAAAGGCCCGCCGGGCCGCGATGAACACCCTTGAGAAGAAGGCTTCCGACGACAAGGCCGGCATCCGCGCCGACGTGGTGACGCTCTACCAGGGCGGCCAGTACCACCTGTACACCTACAAGAAGTACACCGACGTACGCCTGGTCTTCGCCCCCCAGGCCGAGGCCGCCCACTTCGGCGGCGACCCGGACAACTTCGAGTTCCCGCGCTACTGCCTCGACGTCTGTTTCTTCCGCGTCTACGAGGACGGCAAGCCGGCCCAGGTCGTGTACCACCTGAGTTGGAGCCAGGCGGGCGCGAAGGAGGACGACCTGGTCTTCGTCAGCGGCCACCCGGGGCGCACCAGCCGCCTGAATACGGTGGGGCATCTCGAATTGTTCCGCGACGCGAATTATCCGCTGTTCCTCAACCTGATGCGCCGCCGCGAGGTGACGTTCAAGAGCTGGGCCGACCGCGACGAGGAGAACGCGCGGCGGGCCCAGGCCGATTTGCTGCGCGTCCAGAACAGCCGCAAGCTGCTCGTGGGCATGGTGGCCGGCCTGCAAGACCCGGCCGTGCTGGAGAAGAAGCGGGCCGACGAGAAGGCGCTGCGCGCCGCCGTCGAGAAGGACGCCGACCTGAAGAAGCAGTACGGCGACGCCTGGGAGCAGGTGGAGGAGTCGGTCAAGGCGCAGCGGAAGTTGTATCACCCTTATCAGCTCTTCGAGGGGGCCGGTCGCGGCCTCGGCGCCCCGTGGGCCTTCAACAGCGAGTTGTTCAGCATCGCCCGAACGCTGGTGCGCCACGCCGACGAGAAGGAGAAGCCCAACGCCGAACGCCTGCGCGAGTACCGCGAGTCCAACCTGCCCTCGCTGAAGCAGCTCCTCTTTTCCGAGGCGCCGATCTACGAGGACTTCGAGACGCTGAAACTGGCCGACTCGCTGAGCCTGTTGGCCGAGGTCGCCGGAGGCGACGCCGAACCGGTCAAAGCGGTCCTCGCCGGCAAGTCGCCGCAGGCCCGCGCCGCCGAGCTGGTCAAGGGGACGAAGCTGCGCGACGTGGCGGCGCGCAAAGCGCTCTTCGATGGTGGCAAGCAGGCCGTCGAGGAGTCGGACGACCCGATGATCCGGTTGGCCCGGCTCATCGATGGCCCGTCGCGCGACATGCGCAAGCAGTACGAGGAGAAGGTCGAGGAGCCGCAGACGCAGGCTTACGCCAAGATCAGCAAGGCCATTTTCGCCCTCAAGGGCAAGGACCAGTACCCCGACGCGACTTTCACCTTGCGGCTGGCCTTCGGCACCGTCAAGGGTTACGAGGAGAACGGCCGCAAGGTCGGGCCGTTCACGACCCTCGGAGGGGCCTTCGCCCACGCCGCGGAGCACGGCCATCGGGAGCCGTTCGTCCTGCCGAAGCGCTTCCTCGATCGTAAGGAAAAGATCGACGCGCGGACGCCCTACAACTTCATCTGCACGGCGGACATCATCGGCGGCAACTCGGGCAGCCCCGTCGTGAACAGGAAAGGCGAGGTCGTCGGCTTGATCTTCGACGGTAACATTCAGTCGCTGCCGGCGGACTTCGCCTACACTGACACCCAGGCGCGGGCGGTGGCCGTCGATGCCCGCGGCATTGTCGAGGCGCTGCGCAAGGTGTACGACGCCCCGGAGCTGGCCAAGGAACTGACGGGAAAGAAGTAAGCGCGTTTAGCCGCCGCGCTCGTAGTGACCGCATTTATGCGGTCGGGGCCGACCCGACCGCATAAATGCGGTCACTACGAGCGCGGCGGCTAAACAATTCATCCCCCACAAGGAGTAGGCCCTGTCATGAGAACCGCACTGTTGTCGTTCGTCGTGCTGGCGCTGGTCGGGGTGGCCGCCCGCGCCGACGAGGGCATGTGGCTATTCACCAACCCGCCCCGCAAGCTGCTGGAGGACAAGTACAAGTTCGACCCGACGCCGAAGTGGCTGGAGCACGTGCAGAAGTCGTCGGTGCGCTTCAACAGCGGCGGCTCCGGCTCGTTCGTCTCGCCGCACGGCCTGGTGCTGACCAACCACCACGTCGGCCTGACCGTCCTGCAGCAGATCAGCAAGCCGGGGGGCAAGGATTACGTCAAGGATGGCTTTTATGCTGACTCCCACGACAAGGAAGTGAAGGCCGAGCAGGAGGAATTGAACGTCCTGATGAAGATCGAGGACGTCAGCAAGCGCGTCAACGCGGCGGTCACCGAGGGACTAACGCCGGACAAGGCCGCGGCCGCCCGCCGTGCCGTGCTGGCCGAGATCGAGAGCGAAGGGCTCGAGAAGGCCGAGAAGGCGGGCATCAAGCCGGCCCACACCGAGGTCGTGACGCTCTACCAGGGCGGTCAGTACAACCTTTACACCTACAAGAAGTACACCGACGTGCGCCTGGTCTTCGCCCCGGAGCAGCAGATCGCCTTCTTCGGCGGCGACCCCGACAACTTCGAGTACCCGCGCTTCGACCTCGACGTCTGTTTCTTCCGCGTCTACGAGGACGGCAAGCCGGCGAAGATCGAGAACTACCTGAAATGGAGCAAGGAAGGCGCCAGGGACGACGAGTTGGTCTTCGTCAGCGGGCACCCGGGCCGCACCGACCGGCTGAGTACCGTGGCCGACCTGGAATACCAGCGCGACCGCATCTTCCCCTTCTCGCTGCAGCTGCTGAACCGGATGGAAGTGGCCTACTCGGTCTACAGCAACCGCAGCGAGGAGAACGCCCGCCGGGCCAAGGAGGACCTGTTCAGCGTGCAGAACAGCCGCAAGGCGCGCGAGGGCGGGATGGGCGGGCTGCTCGACCCGTCGATCATGGGCAAGAAGCGCGAGGCGGAGAAGAAATTGCGGGCGGCGGTGGCGGACAACCCCGATCTGAAGGACGCGGGCGGGGCGTGGGACAAGATCGCCGGGGCCCAGAAGGTGCTCGGCCAGAACAGCCTGCGCTACAACATGCTCGAAGGCGCCCGCGGCTTCAACAGCCATCTCTTCCGCATCGGCCGCACGCTGCTGCGGGCGAGCGAGGAGTTGCCCAAGCCGAGCGGCGAACGGCTGCGCGAATTCCGCGAGTCGAACCTGGCTTCGCTCAAGGACACCCTCTTCTCGAAGGAGGAGATCTACGAGGATTTCGAGATCATGAGACTGGCCAACTCGCTGACGTTCCTCGCGAACCAGCTGGGGGCCGACAGTGACATCCTCAAGACGGTGCTGGCCGGCAAGTCGCCGCAGGAGCGGGCGACTGAACTGGTCACGGGCACCCGGCTCAAGGACGTGGATGTGCGCAAGAAGCTGTACGAGGGTGGCAGGACGGCGGTGAACGACGCCCACGACCCGATGATCGAGCTGGCCCATACCATCGACGCCCCCGCCCGTGCCGTGCGCAAGGTTGTCGAGGCGGAAAGTGAGGTCAAGCAGCAGGCGTATGCTCAGATCGCCAAGGCGAAGTTCGCCGTCGAGGGGACGAGCACCTACCCCGACGCGACCTTCACGCTGCGGTTGTCCTTCGGCGTGGTCAAGGGCTACGAGGAGAACGGTAAGCACGTCCCGTTCGAGACGACCTTTGCGGGGCTGTACGAGCGCTCGGCGGAGCACCACAACCAGCCGCCGTTCGACCTGCCGGAGCGCTGGGTGCAGCGCAAGAACAAGCTGAACCTGAAGACGCCGTTCAACTTCGTCTGCACGGCGGACATCATCGGCGGCAACTCGGGCAGCCCGGTGGTCAACCGCAACGGGGAGTTTGTCGGCATCATCTTCGACGGCAACATCCAATCGCTGGTGCTGGACTTCGTCTACACCGAGGAGGTGGCCCGCGCTCTGGCGGTGCATTCGCGAGGCATCACCGAGGCGCTGCGCAAGGTGTACGAGGCCGACAAGCTCGCCGACGAGCTGACCGGGAAGAAATAATTGCCGCGGGGCCGCTTGCGGCTTCGCAGGAATGATTGCGAAGCCGCAAGCGGCGACAGGACGGTCAACCGACATGCCCTCCAAACAGATTCACGGCCTCCTCGCTATCGACAAGCCCGGCGGCATGACCTCGCGCGACGCCCTGGACCGCGCCCTGTCGTGGTTCCCGCGCGGCACGAAGGCCGGCCACACCGGCACCCTCGACCCGCTGGCGACCGGTGTCCTGGTGCTGTGCCTCGGCGCGGCCACGCGCCTGACGGAATACGTTCAGGACATGGGCAAGACCTACCGCGCCGGCGTCCGCCTCGGCGCCCGCAGCGACACCGACGACGCGGACGGGACCGTCGCCCTCGCCGATGTTGCCGTTCCCCCCGACGGGGCGGCCGTGGAGGAGGCGTTGCGCGCCTTCGTCGGCGAAATCGAGCAGGTGCCGCCGGCGTACTCGGCCGCGAAGGTGAGCGGTCAGCGCGCTTACGACCTGGCGCGGCGCGGGCGGCAGGTCACGTTGGAGGCACGGCGCGTGCGCGTCCACGGGATCGACGTGCTGGCCTGCGACTATCCGCGCCTGGAGATCGAGGTGCGCTGCGGCAAGGGGACGTACATTCGTTCGCTGGCGCGCGACCTGGGCGAGCGCCTCGGCTGCGGCGGCTACGTCGAGACGCTCCGGCGGATGCGCGTCGGCCCGTTCCGCGTGGAGGAGGCCGTGCCGCTCGATGCCGACGGCCCGGCGGCGCTGGCGAAGGTGTTGCCCGTGTCGGCGGCACTTGCCGAATTGCCGCGCCTGACGTTGGACGATGCCGCCGTGACGCGCCTCCGCCAGGGACAAGGCGTTCCGTGTGGCGAAAGGACTGCGGCGCCGGACGCTGACGAGACCGCGGTGTTCGACGCCCGGGGCGGGTTGGTCGCCGTGGCGCGGATCGACCGCGCGCGCCGGCTTCTGCTACCGGAGAAGGTGTTCCCCGCGGAGTGATGCCGATGAAACGTCTCGCTTTGCTCGTCATTGCCGCCGGCCTGGCGACGGTCGCCCGCGCCGCCGAGCCGCCGTTCTACCCGGACAAGACGAAGCTCCTCATTTGGCGCGACGCCGACGGCAAAGAGCAGCCCATTACGAAGGCCGAGGACTGGCCGAAGCGGCGCGAGCACATCCTGGCCAACATGCAGCTCGTCATGGGCCCGCTGCCCGGCAAGGAGAAGAAGGTCCCGCTCGACGTAAAGGTGATTGAGGAGGTGAAGACGGACCAGTTCATCCGCCGCAAGATCAGCTTCGCCGCGGAGAAGGACGACCGCGTGGCGGCCTACCTGTTCATTCCGCTCGAGCGCAAGGGCAAGTTGCCGGCAGTCCTCTGCCTGCACCCGACGGACCGTGTACTCGGCAAGGGTGTGCCGGCGGGGTTCGGAGCGAAGCCGGATCGGCAGTACGCCGTTCACCTGGCCGAGCGCGGCTACGTCACGCTCGCCCCGGACTACCCGGCCTCGGGCGACTCGACCTGCGACCCGTACAAGCTCGGTTACGCCAGCGCCACCATGAAAGGAATCTGGAACCACCTGCGCGCGGTCGATGTGCTGGTGTCGCTGCCCGAGGTCGATGCCGAGCGCGTCGGCGTCATCGGCCATTCGCTCGGCGGGCACAACTCACTGTTCGTGGCGGCGTTCGACCCGCGGATCAAGTGCGTCGTGTCGAACTGCGGATTTTGCAGCTTTCCGACGTACATGAAGGGCGACCTGAAGGGCTGGAGCCACGACGGCTACATGCCGCGCCTGCGGACGGTGTACGACCTGAAGCCGGAGAAGGTGCCGTTCGACTTCCCGGAGGTGGTGGCGGCACTGGCACCGCGGCCGTTCCTGGCCAGCGCGCCGCTGAAGGACCACAACTTCGACGTGCAGGGCGTCAAGGACTGTATCAAGGCCGCGAAGCCGGTGTACGAGCTGCTGGGGGCGGGCGACCGGCTGAGCGCCAATTACCCCGACTGCGCGCATGACTTTCCCGAGGACGTGCGCAAGGTGGCGTACGAGTGGCTCGACCGCTGGCTGAAGAAATAACCTTCACCGGGGCCGGCCGGGGATGCGCTTGGGCTTTAGGTCGCGGACGTAGCGGTGGAACGTCTCCTCGAACTCCCCCAACTTGTCCCGCTTGGTGCCGACCAGTACGGCGAACGCATCGAGTGGGTCGTCCTTGGCGTGCGTCGCGCCGCCGTAGGCGTCGAACTGCTTGCTGCCCAGGAGTCTGTGGACGTCGGCCAGGTACAGCGCCAGCGCCCACGAAGTGAGGTAATAGCGGTCGGACGTCTCCTTGTCGCTGGCATGGATCACAAGGAACTGCTTGGGTCCGGAGCGCAGCAGGTCCTTGAGGGGCACCAGCTCTCCGGCGGCGAGGGCGGCCTGGGCGCGCTTGAGCCGCCCCGTGTCGGGCCGGCCGAGGCGCACGTCGTCGGCCTCGAACAGCGCCGTCTCGAAGAGCTGGGCCAACCCCTCGTTGAGCCAGCGCGGCATCTCCGCGCGGTCGCCGGTGCAGACGAAATTCGCCAGGTAGGCGTGGAAGCTCTCATGGCGGAGGCGCCCGAACAGTACACGCGTCGCCTCGTCGAAGAACTTGGCGTTGGCGGCCTCGGCCTCGGCGAGTTGCTCGCGGCCCTCCTTGATGGGGCGCATGACCGCCGGGGGCACCTTGTGCTTGTAGAGCTTCTTCAGCTCCTCCTCGCGCTTCGTCAGCTCCTCGGACACTCTCTGGTTTTCCTCGCGGGCCTTTTCGAGCTGCGCGCCGAGGCGGACGAGGTCGGAGCCGCAGACGATCCTGTTGCCAGCCGGGTCGTAGAAGGCCGGGTTGAAGATGTTGAGGCCGCGCCCCGCCAGGACCGCCTGGTAGTCGGCCTGCGTACCGGCCAGGAGGATCGCGATCGGCTTCGGCCGGGCCGTGGCGTCGTGCGGCGGCAGGGCGTGGGCGTAGGCGTTGAACATGTCGGCCAGGGCCACGGCGCTGCGGCGGAACAGCTCGTCGCTGACGTTCGATTCCAGCGTGAAGTACTTGCCCTCGTCGCCGTGGCGGAAGCCGGCCTTCTTGCCGGCCTTGCCGAAGTCGATGGCGACGGCCTCGCGCTTCACCTCGCGAAGGCGCCGGGACAGCTCCCGCGGGTGGAGCTGCTTGAGGCGCCGTTCGAGGAGGGCCCGCCCGTCGGCGTCGAGCGGCTCGATGGACTCGATCTGGGATCGTTTGTAGGTATAGGTCGATGGCTCGAGGCGCGTCGGCTCGCCGTCCTCGCGGTGGATGACGCGGATCTCCACCTCCGCGGCGCCCTCCTTGTAATCGACGAGCAGCCCTTTCAGGATTCGGGCGTCTTCGCGGACACCGGGCTTGAGGACGACCACGTCAAACTGCCAGTCGTCGGCGCGGGAGGACGGCAAGAGGAGTAGCGCGACCGCGAAGACAGACAGCCGGGCCAGGCGCGAGAAGTCGGGTGTCATGGGGGAAACTCCGTTCCTCCTATAATACCGCGAGGACACCGGAGTCAGTAGGGTCCGCAGCATGGCCGCCACCGACCTCGTCCTGGCCCTGACCGGCGCCAGCGGCGCTCCCTATGGGGTGCGCCTGCTCGAGGTGCTGCTGCGCCTCGGCCGGACGGTCCACCTGACGATCAGCCCCGCGGCGGTCGAGGTGATGGAGCTGGAGCTGGAGCGCCGGGTGCGCCTCGACCATTTCGAGCTGGGCGACCTGCTCGGCGACGCGGCCGCGGGACTGCCGGGGCGCGTCGCTTATCACGACTACCGCAATTTCCAGGCGGGCATCGCCAGCGGCTCGTTCCTGACCGCCGGCATGGTGATCTGCCCGTGCAGCATGGGCACCGTGGCCGCCATCGCGCACGGGCTGTCGCAAAACCTCATCCACCGCGCCGCCGACGTCCACCTGAAGGAGCGGCGCAAGCTGATCCTGGTGCCGCGTGAAACGCCGCTGCACCTGATCCAGCTCCGCAACCTGGCCGCCTGTGCCGAGGCGGGGGCCGTGGTGCTGCCGGCGATGCCCGCCTTCTACACCCGGCCGCGCACGCTCCAGGACCAGGTCGATTTCATCGTCGGCCGCGTCTGCGATCAGCTCGGCGTCGAGCATCAGTTGCTGCGCCGCTGGGGGACGTAGTGCTGCTTGTCGTTTCGCGTTCGCCCCGGCCCGCGGGAGACGATAAACCTGGCGGTGGTGCGGGTGGGCGGTGGGCGCGGCGTCTTCCGTCACTGGCAGTCGTTGTAGACGATTCGACGGACGCCGTAGGCGGCCGTCGAATCGTCTACAACGACGAAGAGCGTCCAGAACCGGCCGCCGTCCTCGAAGATCCGGCTGAAGTGGTAGTAAGGGGATGAGGGGCTGGGCCGGTT
>DATFNV010000074.1:0-8265 GCA_035266225.1 Gemmataceae bacterium | reverse complement strand
GTTCGGGGTCCGGCGAGCCGTTCAGGCCCGCCGCGGCAAGCAGCTTTTCCGCCGGCAAGTCCAGGGCCTTCGCCACCGCGCCGATCACGTCCCGCGTGTCGAGCAGGCGTAGGCCCCGCTCCAGGGCCTCCAGGGCCGCCGCGGTGACCTCGGCCCGCCGCGCCACCTCTTCGACCGTGAGTCCCTTCTCCCGGCGCCTTAGCTCCAGGAGTTTCCCCAAGGCCTTTAGCTCGGGATGCCGCTCGCGACGCTCCAGGGCGGCAATCCGCACCGCCATGCCCCCGACGGAGACGATGCCGTTGTCCTCCGCCTCGGCCGCCTTGCGGAACCACTCCTCCTTCGGTTCAAGTTGTGCCCTCATGTCATCCTCCTCTTGCCAAAAACGCTTCCGCCCCCGGCCGGTCGAACTCGAAGTAGGTGAGCGACTCGTAGTCCGGGTCCACGCCCAGCATCGCCATCCCGCACCCCTCCCCGTAAAACGCCTCGGACTGGGGGAGGGAGTGGAGCCCCAGACGCCCCTCGAGCCCCTCGGCCACGCTCAACTCGACCGCCGCCCACAAGAGCCGCATCCCGACCGCCCCGTAGCGCGGCTCCTCGGCCAGCGGCCGCACGTTCCACGGGGCGCTCTCCAGGTAATCGACGTAAACGAACGGCCGGCCCTGGCTTGGGGGCAGCCGCGCCCCGTACACGCCGACCGCCAGCATCATCAGTCCTTGCATCTCCTGGGCACACTCGATGCCGACACAGCGGTAGCCCGAAAGGTCGAGCTTCACCGCCTTGCGCGTCCAGTCCCAGTGCCAGTGCTGGGGGACCTCCCCGGCAAAAGTCCCACTTTCGAGCAGGCGCTCCACGGCCGAGCGCCGCCACGGCCCCCAGACGCTTTCCACCTGGAGGAGCCGCCAGACCGGGAGTTCCGGGTAGAGGGTCGCCTCGACCAGTCGGCCCGCCTGGCGGTCGAAGAGCCTCGTCGTTCGGGTCGTCACGGCACCACCACCTCGGCCTTCTTGGCCTTGCCTGCTTCGAGGAAGAGCTTCGCCCCCGTCCCCATCCGGGCGTCCAGCAGCTGGTAGACCCGGGGCGCCTGGCGGATGACCGGGAACAAAACGAGGAACGAAAAGATCGCCGCGGCTTGGTCCGGCTCGATAACGTCCGGTGATCCAGGGGCGGTCATGCTCTTGCTCCTGGTCTGCCGGCCCACGACCCTGCCCTCACTGGGAGCGATTATAGCGGAGTTGCGCCGTTGGGGAAGCCCGCGACACGCTCGCGGAGGAGTTTCGCGGCATTTCGGTCGGCTGACCGCCCGCTCGAGCAGGGCGCGGACGGCCTGCTCGGCGGGTCCGTCGCCAGTCAGGTCGTCCAGGTGGCGCTGGACGACGGCCGTGGTGCGTCCCTCTTCCATGCGGCCTTCTCGGCCTGGTTCAGGCCGGGGTAACACGCCTGAAGGAGTCGTGTGCCACCCCCCAGGCACCCTGGGGGCGTGGCACACAACTCATTTTTTCGCCGTAAGTCGAAGGGCGCCTAGGAGATAGTTCTGTGCCAAGCGCTGGCAGAGAACTCCCCCCGTGGCACACAACTCCGCCCGCTGTATTACCCCAAGCTCCCCGCTGGTGAACCAGGCCACCTGCTCGGCGGGAGAGCGGCGGGATCGGGCGATTCTACCGCGCGCCGGTGCAACGCCGCCACGCTTAACAGTACGTCCGGGAGGGATTCGATAGGTGGTCGCGGGTGAGCTGATTGACCGACCAGGAGTTTCGCCATGACCAGCGCTCACATAGGACACGCATCTGTCACCGGAGACTCCTACCGATCCCCGGCCCTGTTCCTGCACGACGCCACGAGTCGCGCCCCCGGGGCGGCGCCCGCGCCCCCCGGGCGGCGCTCCCCGCGTGGCGCTCCTCGCCTGGTCCCCAGCTCGTCTCGCCCCGCCCTGTCCGCAAGTCGCTATTCTTCCTTGACTTGCGAGAAGCCTCCTCGGAGGCGCCTGCGCCGGCACGGCCCCTGCTTTGGGGTGTGCAGGGACACGCAGGAAAGGGCGGTGACCGATGCTGCGAATCACGGTCCACGAGAAGCCGGGGGCCCTGACGTTCCAGCTCGAAGGGAGGCTGGCCGGGCCGTGGGTGCGGGTGCTTCAGGAGTGCTGGCAGAGCACACTGGCCGGCCGGCGCGTCCAATTTCTCCGCCTCGACCTGACAGGAGTCACCTCCATCGACGCCGCGGGCCGGGCCTGCCTGGCAGCCCTGCACCAGCAGGGGGCCGAGTTCATCGCCGCCGATTGCCTGACAAAAGCCGTCGTCGCCGAGATCACCCGCTCGCCCACGAGTGGCGCGCCGGAAGAGGAGTTTAGCGATGGCTGAAACGATCGAGAAAAGCCTGCTGGACCTGGACTTCGCCTCGCTGACGCGGCGGGAATTCACCCCGTCGCCGGCCGCCTGGGAGGATCAGGTGCTGTACTTCCTGCTGTTGGACCGCTTCTCCGACGGCAACGAGCAGGGCGGCTACCGCGACGGCGACGGCCGCCCGGCGTCCGGCGGCAGCACGCCGCTGTACCGGCCCGAGGACCCCGGCCGCGTCGATTACGACACCTGGTTCCGCGCCGGCGGCGGCTGGCAGGGCGGCACGCTGCGGGGGCTGCGCAGCAAGCTCGGCTATTTGCGGCGGCTCGGCATCACCGCGCTATGGGTCAGTCCCCCTTTCCGGCAGGTCGCCTTCGAGCCGAGCTACCACGGCTACGGCATCCAGAACTTCCTCGACGTGGACCCCCACTTCGGCACGCGCGAGGAGTTCCGCCACTTCGTCCGCGCCGCCCACGAGCAGGGCATCTACGTCATCCTCGACATCGTCGCTCACCATACGGGGAACGTCTTCAGTTACGACCCGAACCGCTACGCGACGCACGACCCGGCCTCGGGGCGGTGGTACGACGACCCGCGCTGGGACGGCCGGCCCTACGCCGTCAAGGGCTTCAACGACCGCGACGGCCGGCCGACGCTGCCGTTCGCCACGCCCGACGGCGACCGCCTGGAGCAGTCCTGGCCGGACGGGGCGATCTGGCCCCGCGAGTTCCAGCACCCCGAGTTGTATCTCCGCAAGGGGCACATCACCAACTGGGACTACGCCCCCGAGTACCTCGAGGGGGACATGTTCGGCCTGAAGACGCTGGACCTCCAAGTCCGGTGGGACGGGCAATACCCGCAGGTCTCGTCGGCCCTGGCCTGCCTGGCCCTGGTTTACGGCTTCTGGATCGCCTACGCCGACCTCGACGGCTTCCGCATCGACGCCGCCAAGCACATGGGGGAAGGTGCGCTGCGGGCCTTCTGCGACATCATCCGCGAGTTCGCCCAGAGCATCGGCAAGGAGAACTTCCTGCTGGTTGGAGAAATCGGGGGCAGCCGCGAGCACGCCTGGGAGGTCGTGGAGAGGACCGGGCTGGACGCGGCCTTGGGCATCGACGACGTGCCGGGCAAGCTGGAGCGCATGGTCACCGGCTACGCCGACCCGGCCGATTACTTCTCCCTATTCCGCAACTGGGTGCTGGAGGAGCCGGACGGACACCGCTGGTATCGCAACCAGGTGGTGACCCTGGTGGACGACCACGACCAGGTCCGCAAGGGCGACGCCAAGTGCCGCTTCTGCGGCGACGGCCGGTTCCGCGACCTGGCCTTCAACGTGCTGGCCGCGCAGCTGACCACAATGGGCATCCCCTGCCTCTACTACGGGTCGGAGCAGGGCTTCGACAGCGGCGGGCGGCCCGGCGGCTCGGACCTGGTGCTCCGCGAGACCATGTTCGGCGGCCGGTTCGGCGGGCTGTGTACGCAGGGCCGCCACTTCTTCAACGAGGACAGCGAGCTGTACCGCGCCCTGGCGGCGCTCGCCGACCTGCGCAAGAAGCTGCTGCCGCTGCGGCGGGGGCGGCAGGCGCTGCACCGCATCTCCGGGGACGGTGTCCACTTCGGCCTGCCGCGCCGCGTGGGCGAGCGGATGCGCTCGCTGGTGTGCTGGTCGCGGCTGCTGGTCGATCAGGAAGTCCTGGTCGCGGTGAACACCGACGAGGGGCAGCCCGTCACGGCCTACTCGACGGTGGCGCCGACGTTCCGCGTCGCGGGGGACCGGTTCAACCGGATCTTCTGGTACGCCCCGCGGCCCGGCGCCGCACCCCCGCCCTCGTTGACCGTGGAGCGCCGGGACGGCGGGCCGTTGGCCGTGCGGATGACGCTGCCGCCCGCCGGCTTCGCGATCTACCAGGCCGCCCCCGCCCTGCACCGCCTGGGACCCAACCCGCCCGCCGACCTGACGCCCTGGCAACCCCACCACTGGGCGGGGAGTGATCAGTAACCGAACGAGGTGCAACATGAGGACCAACGCAGCGGCTCACAAATGGCGATCGTCTCTGGCCTGGTCGGCCGTCTTCCGGGCTGCCGGATTGTCGATCTTCGGGCTCATCGTCTGGCTCGGGCTCTTCTCGGCGGACGGCCCGGCCTTGAGGGTGGTTTGGCTCGTCGCGGTTCAGGCTCTCGCCGCGCTGGCCGGCGTCGCGTGGTACCTGCCTCGGGCCCGCTCCGAGAGGCGGTGGCGGGCTGCGCTGGATCATTGCGGGGAACAGGAACTGGCGAAGCAGGGGGCTGGAGGCCCCGAGGACGTCCCACCGCCGGCCTTGCCCCTATCGGGTGAAGGGGCGGCTGCTCACCGGCGCGGACGCCGTGATTTGCACGCGGGCCCCGGGAAGCTGCCCCCTACAAGAGGTGCGGCCCATGACGGGCGGGCGTCACACGGCCGTCTGCCGGCTGCGGGAGGGATCAGCGAAGTGACTCTGCTTTTCGCGTGAAAGCTCTTTGTGACCCAACTGCAAAGGAGGACTACCCCATGACGGACATCGATGCCCCGGTCAATGGGACCGACCGCGAGAATGTTGCCGATGGCAAGATTGCTCCGACGTCAGGTCCTTCGGCCCGAGCGACGCCAGCCGCGGCCGATCCCCCCTCGCCCTACGAAGCACCGGCCGCGCCGAAAGACGGTGTGCCTGGCGCCCCACAGCCCCAGCCGCCCGTCGCCACGCCGCCTGCGCACCGCTCCCGCAAGTGGCTGCTGTTGGCCGGAGCTGTGGCCGCGCTGGCGGTGGGCGGTTACTTCCTGGTCCCGTGGGTGGATACGGCCCTGAACACGGTGAGCACCGATGACGCCTACGTCAACGGTCACGTGACCATGGTGGCCCCCCGGGTCTCCGGCCAGGTGGCCAAGGTGCTGGTGGATGACAACTACCGTGTGAAGAAGGGGGATTTGCTCGTCCTACTCGACAAGGAACCGTTCCAGGTGCAAGTGGCGCTGAAGCGCGCCGCCGTCCGCGTGGCGGAGG
The DNA here is from genome assembly GCA_035266225.1 of Gemmataceae bacterium. Lineage (GTDB taxonomy): Bacteria > Planctomycetota > Planctomycetia > Gemmatales > Gemmataceae > DATFNV01. Next base: position 2,915 of record DATFNV010000074.1, on the reverse strand, counting down.
CGAACCTGGCGGCGGCCGAGGCCAAGGCCCGCGGCCTGGAGGCCCAACTCGGCAGCCAGCGCTGGAAGCTCCAGTTCGCCTCCGAACAGGTCGATGCCCTGGTCGCTCAATTGAAGGTCAAGGCCGCCAACCTGCGGACGCAGCAGGCCATCCTCGACCGGGCCCGGGCCGATTACGAGCGCGGCCGGGTGATGCTGGGGACGTCGGCCATGAGCCGTGAGGACTTCGACCAGCGACAGCAGCAGCTGCGAGTGGCTGAGGCCCAGGTGAAACAGGCGCGGGAGGAGGTCGCCCAGGTCCGCGCGACCCTCGGACTCGCCCCCGTGCCGGCAAGCGATAAGAGCCTCACCGACGTGCCGCCGAACCTGAATCAGAACTACTCCGCGGTTCGAGCGGCCCTGACCGACGGCATTCAGACGATGGCCCAGCTCGGCCTGCCGCTGGAGTCCACTAACCTGACGCCGAACCAGGTCCTCGAAAAGTTTCGCCGCCTCGACGCGGACGGAAACATTGACCGCATCCTTCAGGATCTGGTTCCCCGGGTTCCTGCCGTGATGCAGGCCAAGGCCGAGCTGGAGCAGGCGCGGCACGACCTGGCGCAGGCGGAGCTGAACCTCCGCTATTGCGACATCGTCAGCGAGATCGACGGCGTGGTGACCAGCCGCAACGTCAACCCCGGCAACGACGTCCAGGCCGGGCAGCAGCTCCTGGCCGTCCGCTCGCTCACGGAGATCTGGATCGACGCCAACTTCAAGGAGACGCAGCTGGCGGACCTGCGCATCGGCCAGCGCGTGCGCTGCGAGGTGGACATGTACGGCAGCCGCAAGGAGTACGAGGGCCGCATCACCGGCTTCACGATGGGCACCGGCCAGACGCTGGCCCTGCTGCCGCCGCAGAACGCCACCGGCAACTTCGTCAAGATCGTCCAGCGACTGCCCGTCCGCGTCGAGTTGACCGACTACGACCCGGACAAGGCGCCGCTGTTCGTGGGCCTGTCGGTCACGCCTTACGTGTACTACAAGGAGCCGCCCACGGGGCCGCACGCCGGGGAGGTCTTGCAGCCGCGGGCCACCCTTCCGACCGGACCCACGACCAATTGACGAGTGACACTGGCTCGTCACTCGAAGGAGGACGCCTCATGAGCAGCATGGCACTGAGCCCCGCCGGGGTCAGCCGGCCGGCGGTCAACCACTGGATCGTTGCCCTCGTGGTCGTGGTGCCCACCTTCATGGAGATCCTGGACACCACGGTCGCCAACGTGGCGCTGCGGTACATCGCCGGCGGCCTGTCGGCCGCGCAGTCCGACGCCGACTGGGTCATCACCAGCTACCTGGCCGCCAACGCCATCGTGCTGCCGATCACCGGCTGGCTGTCGGCCCACCTTGGCCGCCGCAACTACTTCCTGCTGTCCATCGCCGTCTTCACGCTCGCCTCGGCGGCGTGCGGCTTCGCCACCAGCCTGGGGCAGATGATCCTGTTCCGGGTGATCCAGGGGCTGGCCGGCGGCGGGCTCCAGCCGTGCAGCCAGGGGGTGCTGATGGACAGCTTCCCGCCCGAGAAGCAGGGCACGGCCATGACGCTGTTCGCCGTGGCCGCCATCATCGCGCCCATCGTCGGCCCGACGCTTGGCGGCTGGCTGTGCGTCGATTACGACTGGCGGTGGATCTTCCTCATCAACGTTCCGATCGGCCTGTTTTCGCTGGTCGCCGCCCACGCCGTGGTCGATGATCCCGACTACCTCAAGCGGGAGCGGGCGGAGTTTAGCAAGCAGCCGCTGAACTTCGACTACATCGGCCTGGGGCTGCTGGCGCTGGTCATGGCCGCCTGGGAGATCATGCTCAGCAAGGGGCAGGAGTGGGACTGGCTGGGCGACCCGTTCGGCCGGGTCCAGGTGCTCGTGACCGTGTTCGTGGTGGGGCTGGGCCTGCTGGTCTTCCGGGAGATGCGGATCGCCAACCCGATCATCGACTTCCGGGTGCTCGGCGAGCGGAACTTCACGATCGCCTGCGTCGTCCTGTTCTGCGCCTTCGCCGTGGTCTACGCCTCCAGCATCGCGCTGCCGGGGATGCTCCAGACGCTGTTCGGCTACGACGCCCTGCGCGCCGGGCTGGTAATGTCCCCCTCGGGGGTTTCCTCGCTGGCGGCGATGGTACTCGTCGGCGTCCTGATGGGCCGCGGGTGGGACGCCCGCTGGCTGGTCGCGGCCGGGTTGGTCGCCATGGCCGCTGCCAGCTACTGGATGGCGGTGATGAACCTCCAGATCAGCCCCTGGCAGGTGGTCGGGCCGCGGATGGGGCTGACCCTCGGCCTGGGGCTGCTGTTCGCCCCGATGAGCGTGGCCGCCTACAAGTACGTCCCGCCCCGCCTGCGCGGGGCGGCGGTCGGGCTGCTCAGCCTGCTCCGCACCGAGGGGGGAAGCGTCGGCACCTCGATGGCCTCGACTATCCGGGAGCGGCGCGAGCAGTTCCACCTGGCCCGCCTGAACGACTACCTCGGCCCGCTGAACTCCCACGTCCACGATTTCCTGACGAGGGCCCACGGGCTCTACCTGCAGAAAACCGGCGACGTGGCCCGGTCGCTCCAGCTGGGGGTGCAATCGCTGGACGACCTGCGCCAGCAGCAGGCCGTGTCGATGGCCTACTTCGACGTCTTCTGGCTGTGCGCCGCCCTGTCGGCGGCCCTCGTCCTTCTGGTCCTGCTGATGAAGCGCTCGGTGGCCGAGAAGGGCGAGCACATCGGGGGGGAATAGGACCGGGCGCGCATTGGGGTACGGGGTTCGGGTTCCTTTAGAACACCTTGGGCATCGGTGATGAGTTCGATCTTGCTCCCGAGCTTCGCCCTATCCACAGGACTGGGACCAGTTTGCGCCCCGCCACCAACTGCCCGCACATGGCAGGTGTCGATGAGGAATCGAG
>DATFNV010000073.1:0-5081 GCA_035266225.1 Gemmataceae bacterium | reverse complement strand
CAAGGTGGCGTCCTCAAGCAGCGCCTGCGCCGCGGGGTGTTCCAGGAGACGGGACATGGATGGTCCTCCCGCGTTACCCCTTCCGTCAACCTATCCCAAGGCCAGCTGCAAGACCAGGAAAAAGGGTTACAGTAGAACTAGCACCAAACGGTTTTCGTGCCGTTTTCTGTAAAGCATGAGATACGACACGTTGGCGAGCGGGGGGCGTCAACCCCCCGGTGAGGGCGTCCAACCGGGGGGCTGACGCCCCCCGCTCGCCAAAAACCGTCGCCCGTCAAGCGATACACGAAACCCTCGAAAAACCGTTTGGTGCTAGGGACTGAACAGGGCGACGGCTGCGCTGTCGTAGGCGTGCGCTGCCTCACCAGAGTCAGTGAAATAGCCGAGGAGGTGCGGCTTACCCTTATGGCCGCTTTTCGCACCCCACTTGACTCTACTCTTCACCCAATACACTCCCTTGAAGCCAGACGTATTGCTTGTTGCTTACCTTGATTAGCGAGGTTTTGGCTTCGTGTACACAACCGCAGAGTACACTTGCGGTTGTCTAACCTGTCCCGTGCCCGCTTGGCATAGTGGATTCGCGACCGGACCGTGCCCAGCTGACAGCAGGTGACGCGGGCGATGTCCTCGTCGGCCATCCCCTCGATGAACCGCAGCAGCAGCAGCCCTGCGGCACTACGGCTTCGCCGTGCGGCTGGCGTCGGGCGGCTCGGAGGCCGTCGAACTCTACCGGGCGCACGGTCGATGCCGAGCGCTCTGCCCTCATGTCCCTTCTGTTGCCGGCGCCGGCACGTCAGGTGGGGACGCGGGATTGTTGATCATCCACTCGTCCACGAAGGACAGAAGTTTGCAGCCGGCATCGACAGCCGCATTCGCAAGGTAGGACACCTTTTGGCCGTCCAGCGGCGGTTGCGGCGAGGTCCCGCAGTTTCCCTGGCTTCCCGGGTCGAATTCGGCCGTGTGGCAGAACTGCCCACGGGTGTGCCGAAGAGTGCGCACTCTCGGTGTGTGCAGCGGCGTGCTGCCTGGATTGGGCGGAGGAGGACTTCGGCGCGCAGAAGCGTCCGGCAGGCAGGGAAGGCGCCGATTGCCTGGAAAGTCGGCGCAGCGGCTACCTCCCGCCGTCTGCCGAGCCATGCCGCATTCACGACATGCAGAAGTGGATCGACTTGTGCGCATGAGCGGAGGGCCGCCCTGCCTGGCCCTGCGGCCGAGTGACGAAAAAGCCCTCCCGGTGGGCAGGAGGGCTGCGACAGACGACAGCGCTTGGGCGCTCACTCCGACAGCACTTCGGCCAGTTCCCGCACGCCGTCCGCCCCGAGCCTATCGACGAGCGCTTTGACCGCCCGGATGTCCTCGACGCTGATGCCGCCGTTCGTCCCCTCGACCTGGGGAGATGCCTTCGGCGGGGCCGGCACCGGAGCGGGCGCTGTTGCCGCCGGCACCTCGGCAGGCGCTGTTGCCGCCGGTGTGCGCATGATGCCCCTCTGTCCCGACTTCCCCCTCAAGATGGTCCCCTTGTAGGTGCCGATGAACTTCGTGTTCATGTCGAGGTCGAACCGGCGCTTCAGGAAGTCCTGAATGTCCTTGGGCTGGGCGTCGTTGCCGAGTTCGGCGAGCGCATCCCGGACGCACTGCAACTTGTTGATGCGACCGCCCTTGGTCCTCCCCGCCCCGTTCTGCTGCCCTTGCTCTTGCTCGTCCGGCTTCTTCTTCGGTATTCCCCGTGGCATGCGTGTCCCCCTCTATGAAGTGTGCTGGGTGAAATCGTCGGTGTCCCACGGCGCATATCGTACTCCTCGTCTCCAGGCGGTAGCAACACTTTAGGTCAAACATGGATGAGACATGCAGAGCAACTTTGCCGGTTGTAGCGCCAATAGGGACCGGCGAATACGCCGTCAACGACTCTCATGAGGGGTGACCTTCCCGGCCGGCGGGAGAGAAACGTCGGGGTAGAGCGTGGCCAGCCGGATGACGATGGCCCTCGCCACTTCCTGGTTGTAGCTCGGGTAGCCCCCGGCCGGTCCGACGCCGGCTTGTTTGCCCTGCATGGCCTGCTCGCCCTCCCGGACACCCTCAGCGATGACCTCCACCCACTCCCTGGACCGGAAGACGGCCTGGGCGATCTCCTTCGGGTCGTGGCTGTCGCCGACCGCCTCGGACAGCCAGTTGGGCAGCATCCCGCTCGTGTCGCTCATCGTCGCTCCCCTTGTTGTGGGCGCCTGGGCAACTCGATCCCGTCCATCGCTACGGACTGACGTGCCGCCCGTTCTCTCGTTTCCTGGGACCGGCGGCGAGGAAGGTGCGCCGGGTCAAGGAGCGTCGTTCCGGGCCGGGCATGGTGCCCCGCTTCCTGATGGGTGTCCGGGGCGGCCAGTGTTGTCACCGGGTCGGAGGGTGCAAAGCCCGTACCGTCGGCGGTGTCGGCCGATCATTGCCAAGTGCCGAAATATCGGCGTTGTTGCCTGGCAGCCCCTGGCAATTCCTTGGGAAAACGGCCCCTGGCAATGATCGCCGGACACCACCCAATGATCGGCCGACACCACCCAACTCCTCCGCGCATGGTTAATTGTCGCAAGACATTGATAATAAACAACTTACGACAGGCAATGAGAGCGGAGCCCCGTCCCCGGCGCCTCCATTCAAGACGAAGAACGACCCCCGGCCTGAGCAACCGGAGGTCGTTCTCGTTTCCTGGGCCCGGCCTGGAGACTGCTACGTGCTCGCTTCCGACCTTTGCAAGGGGTCAACGCCGGACCGCATCAAACCGACCGCGGTCGGCCGGTGCGGCCGCTGGAACGCCGAGGCCCTGTCCGAGTCGGCGGGCTGTACCCTGAAGAACGTCTTCTTGCAGCCCTCGCAGCACCAGTGTGTTGTCGGCTCAGCCATCTCATGAGCGAAGACCAGGCATTCGCTGATGTCGAGGTCCTTCGCCCGTTCCTTGGCGCGCGCGAGGTCCGGAACGACGTCCGCCGGACCTAGATCGCAGAAGTCGCACTGGATACGGTACATCGGCACGTAAGTCGTTTCGACGCTCATTTCTCCCTCCTTCTGAGGCCCCCAACCTCCTCCAGGCCGTCCTCGGTATCGCGCCGCGGCCTGGCCTTCACCGCACGCGGGCAGGATCGCTGCTGGGGTGGCGTCGGCGCGTGAGTGACCCCATCCGCGGGTCGCGCAGACGCCGCGTCCTTCCGCCCGGATCCTGACTCAGCCGGTACTCGTCCACGATGGAGGCCACCCTGGCGCGGAGCTTGGCGGGCGACGTGGGCCAGGCCACGTACTCCACCCTCCCCTCGGGGTCGCGGCGCGGGACACTCTCCCAATCGCGCCCCGGCCGGGCCAGTACGACCACCGGCGGGCGGTAGGCTTGCGGGGACTCTCTGGCCCTCGCGGTGTCGTAGACGTCGCCGTCCTCCGCCGACGCGCCGACCAGAACGAGGGCGAAGTCCGCATGGGCCTCGCGCTCGAGGGCCTCCGTGCAGGTCCCGACGGTTACGACGGAGGTGCCGAGGCCGTCGAGCATCTCCTTGATGTCGAGCTGGTAGGCCGGGTCGGGCTCGACGAGCAGGACGGGCACTGCGGCCTCGGCAGTGTACGCGTCGAATTCCCCCTCGTCCGCCGGGTGTTGTCCGGCGAGCCGGCGCAGCAAGGGGGGCAGGTCGGTGGCCACCTGGGACTTGACCACGAACCCGTCCGCCCCGGCCAGGCGGCTCAGCAGTGCATAGTCCTCGATCCCATGCGCGGTGAGCATCACGACCCGAGGTCGCCCCTCGTGCGGCAGTCGCCGCAGCAGGTCCAACCCGTTCACCCCCGGCATCACGATGTCGGAGATAATCAGGTCGGGGGCCAGCGCTTCGAGTTGCCCGAGGGCGGCCTCGGCGGAGCCGGCCTTCCCCACCAGCTGAACCTCGGGCAAGGTCGAGAGAAACCGTGCCACGGAATTCAGGAACGTCTCGTTATCATCCACCAGCAGAGTGCGAAGCGGTTTCATGACAGCCTCCTGGAACGGGCGCCCACGGCGGGGGGAGCTGTGCCAACTCATCCCGTCGTTATCGTACCGGAATAATCCCTACCTTGAAGTGTAGGCCCGGTTCGCGCGGGGCGGGGGCGAGGCGCCCGGGAACGGGGTCAGGAAGTTCCTGAGCCGGGCTGACGGATTGGGGCCAAGGGCGACGATTCAGTGCCCGCGCCTTCGCCCGCCGCCACGTCCTTCGCCGGCGAGGCGTCCAGCACCTCCCGGACCTTGCGCGCCAGGGCCGCGGCCGCGAACGGTTTGGCCAGGAAATGGCCGTTCTCCGGGACGACCCCGTGGCGGAACACCGCGTCGTCGGCGTACCCCGACAGGTACAACACCCTCAGGCCGGGGTGCAGCGGCAGCAGCCGCTCGGCCACCCCGGGCCCGCCGCCACCGGGCAGGACCACGTCCGACACGAGCAGGTGGATCGGCCCGCCGTGCTGGCGACAGACGCGGAGGGCCTCCTCCCCCTCCGCAGCCTCCAGCACGCTGTAGCCGCTGCCGCGCAGGATGTGGGCGACCAGCGCGCGGACGGCCGGCTCGTCTTCCAGCAAGAGGACGGTCTCGGTGCCCTGCGGCGAGGCCGCCAGCGCCGGCGCGGAACTCACCGCCTCGAGCCCCTCCTCGACGCGCGGCAGGTAGATGCGAAACGTCGAGCCCCGCCCCGGCGCACTCACGACCTCGATGTGGCCCCCCGCCTGCGTGACGATGCCGTAGACGGTGGCGAGTCCCAGCCCCGTCCCCTGGTCCCGCCCCTTGGTGGTGAAGAACGGCTCGAAAAGGTGCTCCTGAACCTCGTCCGCCATCCCGCAGCCCGTGTCCGTCACCGCAAGCATCACGTATTGGCCAGGCCGGGTGCCGGCCCCGTCCGGACCCTGCCCCCCGCCGGCGTTCCTGGTCTGGAGGGTGAGGGTGCCGCCCCGGGGCATGGCGTCCCGGGCGTTGACCGTGAGGTTCAGGAGGACCTGCTCCAGCTGGCCGGCGTCGGCCCTGACGTTACCCGGCGAAGGGTCCAGGTCGGTGCGGAGTTCGACGTCCTCCCCAATGAGGCGGCGGAGCATCTTCC
>DATFNV010000072.1:0-21860 GCA_035266225.1 Gemmataceae bacterium | reverse complement strand
ATGGAGCCGATGCCGCTCGCCAGTGCCTGCCAGTTCCGCGTGGGCGAACAGCGCTTCATCTTTCGGGTCACGTAAATGAAGATTCGCCCCTCGATCAACGCGGGATCGGGCCGTCCGACTCCCTTCGGGCATCGAGCTGAGCGCCGCTCGGCGGCCGTGTCGGGAGAAAGGTGATCGCGATTTGAAGTAGGGGATACCACGCGGGGAGTGTTCCGCCGCGGAGTCGTCCGCTCAAGTCAATCCATGTCGTGTGGTACCGGGTCGCCGCAGTCGGGAGGACTCGCCAACTTCTGTTTTGGTCCGAGCTGTTGCCCGAGGTGAAGGAGGAGGCCGCCGACCTGATCGAGACGGACGGCGTAGAGGTCGCGCAGGACCAACTCCCCGTTCCGCCTGAAGTAAAGCGGCTTGGTGCAAACCTCCTCGCCACGAGCGACGACGGTGTCTGCTCGCACGTGAACCACCGAAGGGACCGCTGGGGGCCAGGCCAGCAGAAAGAAGCGACGTTCCTTCATCCACCACGAATCTTCCGGCACCTGAAACAGGGCCCACGGGCAAAAGACCCGGTCCTTTCGGTAGCCGAAGAGCACGCCCGTGGGTCGCAGCACCAACCGGCCGCCGCGCAGCCAGTGCCAGAAAAGCCCGAAGCCAAGCACAGGCGGCAGGAGCAGGGCGGCGACGAAGAGGACCAATTCCGGCCACGGCAGGGGGCCGCGTTGCGCGCGCGGGTGCTCCAGCTGGTAGAAGGCAAACCCGCAGGAGAACACGCAGCCGACAAGAACGCCCAGGACGGCGGAAACCGCGTAGGAGCGCCGTGGGCCAATGACCACCTCCTCTCGCGCCAGGCGACCTTCGGGGTCATACCACAACGGATCGTCAGACGGGACCATCGATCGCAGCGGCTTCTGGAGGCCGCGGTCGATCGCCACCACGAGGTCGATGAACAGTAGGATCAGGAGATGTTCCACAGCATCACTCCTCGTCGGGGGAAAGGACGAAATCAACGCCAATCATCACCGTGGACGTACGGTCGCCATGCCGGTGCTGCCGTCCGGCGGCCCACCGCTCTTACCACTGATGCTATAATGTTCACGTGGGGCCGAAACTTCCAGAGAAGAGGCGACCCCGTCTCGTCCGCGACCGACCTCGTGCGGCAGTGTTCCCCCCACCTGCCGGGCGGGGTCGTTTCGTTGGTTCACGGCCGCGCCGGCCCCGAAATTGCCGAGAAAACCCTTTGACATCCCGAACCCGATTGCTACGATGACTCTTCCCCCCGCGCCGGCGGGGATCGCGAAGTTCATGACGCCGCAAGGCGTTACGGATACAGTCGTTGGCGGTGTTTTCCATCTAACCCCTTTTTACTTGTCTAACCAGCCTGTGGGCGGGAGGGAATTGCGTGGCCATTGTCCAGGTGAAGGACCTCATCGAGGCCGGCGTCCATTTCGGGCACCGCGCCAGCCGCTGGAACCCGAAGATGCGGCCGTACATCTACGGCAAGCGCAATCTGATTCACATCATCGACCTGCGTGAGACGGTGCGCGGCCTGCTCCGCGCTTACCGCTACCTGGCGAAGGTGACCAGCGGCGGCAGCCTGGTCGTTTTCGTCGGCACCAAGCGCCAGGCCAAGGAGACCATCGAGCGCGAGGCCGGCCGCTGCGGCATGCCCTTCGTCAGCGAGCGCTGGCTGGGCGGCACCCTGACGAACTACCGCACCATCCGTGACCGCCTCAAGCGCCTCCAGGAACTGGAGATGATGTGGCTGCCCGCCGGCGAGAACCCGACCAAGGTCGATCTCCCCTCCTACATGAAGGGCATGCTCAACGAGGCCGGCAAACTCGACCTGACCAAGGCCCCCGAGACGGCGCCGATCCGCGGCTACAGCAAGAAGATGGTCGCCACCCTCAGCCGCGAGTTGAGCAAGATCCAGCGCAACCTCTCCGGCATCCGCGACATGAACCGGCTGCCCGACGCGATGGTCGTGGTCGATCCGCACCGCGAGCACATCGCCGTCAAGGAGGCGCAGCGCATGGGCGTCAGCACCGTGGCGCTGATCGACACCGACAGCGACCCCGACACGGTCGATCTGCCCATCCCGGGCAACGACGACAGCATCCGCTCCATCGAACTGATCCTGGGGAAGCTGTCCGACGCCGTGCTGGAAGGGAAGGCCGCGCTGCCCGCGTCGGCGCCCGACGCCCAGCCCCGACCGCGGCCGCCCGCGAACCCCAAACCCGCGCCGGCCGTCGTTGAGTAAGGCCACCTCCGGCCGCTTGCGGCGTAACGCTACCCACACAAGCCCGACGCGCCAGCGAGGGTTGACCTTACCTCGCTGGCGCGTCGGGCTTGTGTGGGGCGGTTGTGTCCCCGGTTGTAAAGGACAAAGGATACGCAGAGTATGAGCACCCCGATTACCGCGGCGCTGGTGAACGAGCTGCGCCAGCGCACCAGCCGGCCGATGATGGAGTGCAAGAATGCCCTCGTCGAGGCCGGCGGTGACGTCAAGAAGGCGGAAGAGGACCTCCGCAAGAAGGGCGGCATCGCCAAGTCCGACCGCGCCACCGGCGAGGGCCGCATCGCCGTCTACATCGACCCCGCCAAGCACGTCGGCGCCCTGATCGAGGTGCTCTGCGAGAGCGCCCCGGTCGCCAAGGGCGAGCACTTCGTCGCTCTGGCCAACGACCTGGCGAAGCAGGTCGCCCTGGAAGGGGCCACCACGCCCGAGCAGCTGCTCGGCCAGAAGTTCGTCGGCGACCCGACCCGGACGGTACAGGAGCGCATTGGCGACGTGATCGGCGTCATCCGCGAGGCGATGAAGCCGGGCCGCATGGTTCGCCTGCAAGGCCAGCTGGGCTCCTACGTCCACCACGACGGCAGCATCGGCGTGCTGCTCCAGGTCGAGGGCAACAACCCCGACCCGCAAGTGCTGCGCGACGTATGCATGCACATCACCGCGACCCGGCCGATCGCCGCCCGGCGCGAGGAGGTGCCGGCCGAGGTGGTCGAGAAGGAGAAGGAGATCGCCAAGGCGCAGATCGCCAACGACCCGAAGAACGCCGGCAAGCCGGCGAACATCCTCGAGAAGATCGCCGAGGGCAAGCTCAAGACGTTTTTCGCGGAGAACGTGCTCATCGACCAGCCGTTCGTCAAGGATTCGACCAGGACGGTCGGCCAACTCTTGCAAACGGCCGGGCTGAAGGTCGTGCGCTTCGTCCGCTACAAGGTCGGCGAAGTGCAGTAAGCCGCTTGCGGGTTAGCGCTCGGGGGATCAGGGATGCTGCGTCATCCCTGATCCCCCGAGCGCTAACCCGCAAGCGGCTACCCTCATCCCACGATGCGTAGGGCGATGTACGGGCCCAGGTGGAACAGCAGGATGGCGAGCTTGTACAGCATCATCCCGCCATACTGGATGGCGTCGAATTGCTCGGCCGACAACCGGAATCGGCGGCCGAACCAGTGGAGGACCCCCGGCGCCAGGTAGTACAGCGCCGCCCACAGCACCAGCATCGCGTAGTTGATGACCCCGCTCCACAGCAGCACGTCCCGCAGTTTCTCGACACTCATGTGCGACCTCCCTCTTGCTTTGTTGTTGCCGGGCCGGCTTCTCGCGTGACAGGCCCGTTGCTCCACCATTCTCATCGCCGTCGGCGGGCGGAGGGCACAGGGGAGCAGAGTTTTTTGAAAGATTTGCCGGCGCGCGCCTGGGATGTGACCTCGCGCCCGCGTCAAATCTATCACATCCTCGCAGAGACAACGGGGGCGATCCAGGCGGCGTGCAAGAGCAGCCGCAGCGGCCAGTACCAGCCGCGCCACGCCGCCACCTGAGCCACGACTGCCGCGGCGATCGCGACTTCCATACGCCAGCCCATGCGCTGCATCGTCGCGAACCAGTCCAGCGCGCCTGTGGCCCGATACCAGAAGGCTGCCCAGACGAGGGCCACCGACCAAATCAGCGTCAAGCCCAGGGGGATGATCCGCTCGGCGTAGGCGACCGTCGCGGGCCAGGGCCGCTGATAGCGCCGCAACAGGTGGCCCGCCGCCAGCGCTTGCAGGGCGGGAAGAAGCAGCAGGGCGGTGAAGTAGAGGGGCAACGCCTTCAGCAGGCCGGTCTGCACGCCGATCACCGCGTCGCAGGCCATCTTGTCGTACAGGATGCGCCGCTGGTCCTGTGCCGGCAGCCCCTTGAGGTCCGGGTAGCGTTTTTCCTGCCAGTCCGGCTCGTAGACTTCCTGGCCAAACTCGCCGAGGTCGAGGACCCGCGTCTCGTCCACGCGGTGCAACCAGTTCCATTTGAAGGCGAGCGAGTTCTCGTTCTCGCGAAAACCATAGAAGGTGCCCTCCACCTCGACCCCGGCGAACGCCCACACGCCGCCGAGCAGGGAGGAGACGTAGGCCGCCACCAGCCCGGCGGCCAGGCCGTGGGACAGGTCGGCGGCGGGGGTGCGGGGCCGGGCCAGGAGCACGACCGCCAGGCCGGCCTGGCGGATGGCCGACTCGTAGCGGCGCACCAACTCCTCGGCCGCTTGGGCGTCACCGGAGCGGATGCGCCGCAGGAATTCGGCGAAGTCGGGGGAGGCGGACATCGGCCGGCGCTCCGAAGGGAGCCGTGCGTTCGGCGGCTGTTTCTGTAAAGCGTAGCAAGCAGGGCGGCAGAAGGAAATGAGAAAACCGGGGGCCTCTATCGTTCTATCGTTCAATGCGTGGGTGTGCCCCCGCACGATGGCTTGCACCAGGGCCGCCGGCCGGATACAACAACTTGGGCGCCTCGTCATTAACCCCCTCATGGCATCATGGAACGCCTCAACAAACTGCTGGCCCACGCCGGCGTCGGCTCACGCCGCCACGTCGAGGAGCTGATCGCCGCCGGCCGCGTCACGGTGGACGGCGAGAAGGTGCGCGAGCTGGGCACCAAGGTCGATCCGCAGGCGCAGCGTGTCAGCGTCGATGGCCAGCCGGTCAAGCTGGAGCGGCCGGTCTACTGGGTGGTGAACAAGCCGCGCGGCTACCTCTGCACCAACGACGACCCCGCCGGCCGGCCGCGCGCCATCGACCTGGTGCCGCACGTCGAGCAACGGGTCTACACGGTCGGCCGGCTCGACGAGGACAGCGAAGGGCTCCTCCTGCTGACCAACGACGGCGATCTGGCCCACCGCCTGATGCACCCGCGCTTCGGCGTCGAGAAGACCTACCTCGTTCAGGTGGCCGGCCACCCGTCGCGCGACGACGTGCAGCAGCTGCTCAAAGGGGTCTGGCTCAGCGACGGCCACGTCCGGGCCCGGCGCGTCAAGGTGATGAAGAGCCAGGGCGACAGCACCTGGATGCAGGTCGTGCTCAGCGAGGGCAAGAACCGCGAGGTCCGGCGCATGCTCGCCCGGCTGAATCACAAGGTGCTGCGCCTGCGGCGGGTCGCCATCGGCCCGGTGCAGCTCGACAAGCTGGCCAAGGGCAAGGCGCGTAAGCTGAGTCTGGACGAGATCAACGCCCTGCGGCGCAGCGCGGGGAAGGCGGGAGTTGAAGGGCCGCCCTCCGAAGCGAGCGGCGAGATTCCTCCCCTCCGTCCCCAGCGGCGGGGCAAGCCCGGCGGCTCGCCGGACAGGGCGCGCCCGCCGCGCGTCCCCAAGCGCCGCCACCTCAAGCGAGAAAGCGCCGAATGAGTCGGCCAAGGCGGCGGGCCGGGTATCGCTGCCCGTGCTACCGCCCTTTCAGAACGTGGGGCAGGCCGGCGGCCTGCCCCACGTTCTCAAACCGCTCTTCGCATCTAACGCTTCCGCGACCCCGCGTGGAAGAGGCAGAAGTCGCAAGTCACCTCGACTCGAGACACGTCGTCAATCGTCTTCAGCCTGCCCTGGACGTCCTCCTGGGCCATGGCGATGGCGTCGAGCAGCGTGCTCAGGGCCTCGACGTCGCGGCGGAGCAGGGCGGCGGCAATCCGCCCCAGGACGGACGCTGCCAGATCGTGGGGCAGCGGGGGGACCGCCACGGCGGCGGGCACGCCTCGGATGAGCAACTCGCTCGCAAACCGGCGCAGGGAGCCGGCCCGCTCGCGGTCGGAGCCGCTGCGACTGAGGACCGGCGCGGGCGCGGCTTGCAGCACGCATAGGCTCAGGTCCGGCAACGACTGCGCCAGCTCTTCGGGGCGGAGCAGCACGTCCTGGCCGGAGCCCGAAGACTTGGAGCTGCCTTCGTCCCGCCCTAAACGGAAGCGAACGCCCACGCTCGTCTCAACCGGCGTGCCGATCAGATGGAGCACCTGAGGCCGGAACGAGGCCAGGTCGGAGAGGTCGTCTCTGCCCCTGAGCCCGTCTTGATACCGCACGGAAAGACGAGGCTCCTCCCCCAGACGCTTCCACCCCAGACGCTTCCAGCCTTCGTGGGCCATGTCGCGCTGCGACGGGTCGTTCGTCAGCAGCAACACCCTCTCGACCTGGCTCCAGTTCGCCGTCCGCTTGCCCCCGGAGCCGTACGCCGAGCGGTAACAGCGCAGGCGCCGCAGGGAGGTCGGCGCGAATTGCACCAGAGTCGCTTCGAGCAGTCCTTCCCAGCAGATGGCGCTCAGGGGCTCGCCGACGCGCAGGCGCAGGGCGCCGCCAGGCGCCAGGGCACGGGCGATTCGCTCCGGCCAATTCGGCAGCTCCGGGGTGAAGGCCAGGGCGGTGGCGTAGGGGGCGACCCCGTTTACGTCTACCTCCACGCGCACCGTGCCGGAATCGCTCTCGTGCGCGAGGACGGCACGGACCTTGCCGCCCGCCCATCCCACCTCCGCCGTCTGCCGCGACGGCTCGATGTCGACGGTCACCTCCGCGAGGTCGGCGACCTCGCCCGGCGCCCCGCCGGCGGTCGCCGACTCGCCCCCTTCCCGACCGTCCCACAGCCAGCCGTTTAGCTCGACCGGCAGGGGGACCCTGCCGCCGCTGCCCCGGGTGCCGTAATTGGCCAGCAGCCAGGAGGCGAGTCGGCGGCAGCGCTCGCCGATTCGGCCCCTGTCGGCCTCCCAGGCCAGGCAGGCGACGATGCGGATCAGCCAGGGCTTCCAGCCACGGGGGCCCAGCTGATCGAGCCCGCGCCCCTCGGGCCCTGCGGCTAGGCCCTTCAGCTGATCCCAGGCGAGGGGCACGTCGGTATCTTCAATTTTGGATTCGCGGAGTGCGTTGTACCGGCCGCGCAGTGCTTTCAACCCCTTCTCGACCTGTTTGCGCTGGCCGAGGCGGGCCCGGCACAGCACGGCGCAGGCCCGGGCGAGCACCTCCCCGGTGATATCCTCCGCCAGGAAGAACCAGTCGTAAGCGCACTCCAGCAGGCCGACGGCCCGGTCCGGGAGCCGGAGGGCCAGTAACTCCCCCTCGTCCAGGGCGATCTCCGCCGCCCGGCGCACGCCGAGCAAGCGGACCGCCGCGTGGGTCGGCGGCAGGGCGCGCCCGGGGTGAAGCGCCAGGGCCTGGGTGCGGAGCAACAAGGGGAGGGCCTCTGCGGGCTGTTCGGCGTGAGCGCCCCACCACGCGGCGGCGTCCTCGGGCGCAAGGCCCTGTCCTGGTTCCGCGGCCGGTCCCCCTTCCCGCCGGCTCACCAGGTCCGCCTCCTTGAGGTCCAGCAACCAGGAAAAATCGACGAAGCGCAGCGCGGCCGGGCCGCCGCCGCCCGGCCTCACCGGCCGGCCGTTATCGACGGCCCACCGCACGGCGGCGAGCGCCGCCTCCCGACGGAGCGCGTCCACGCCGCGCCAGCGCAGGTGCCAGGAGGCGACCCGGTCCTCCAGGGGCCCGCTCCGCACTCCGTCGTCGCGCGCGGTCGGGTCGAGCCCGAACCGGTCCAGGCCCGAAAGGGCCCAGAGCAGGGCCTGATCCTCCTCGTTCAGCGACGACAACAACCTGCGGTAGGGCACCGGGTCCGTGTCGAAGAGTCGCATTCGCCGGCTGATGCGCAAGGCCGCGCGGCCGAGGTCCTCAAGGGTGCCGTCGGTCTCGAACGCTTCCTCGGCCTTGATCGAGCGCCCCCGCAGCACGCCGAGCGCCCGGTCCACCTCCCCCCGCCCGGCCAGGGCCTCGGCTTCGGCCACCAGGCGGCGCGGGAAGGCGGCGTGGGCGTTGCACGGCGGGCGCTCGGCCGCGGGCGGGTCGGCGACGGAGCGGTCTTCAAAGTCGTCGGAGGGGGGGGCGAGGGCGCCGCGCAGGAGAAGGATCGCGCCGGCGAGTCGGTCGGTGTCGGCCGACGAGGCCGCCGGGGTCGAACGCCCTATCCGCTCGAGGACCTCGGCGGGAGGCAACAGCGCGGGGTAGGCCAGGCGGACGAATTCCAGCCGGACGCGGGCGCTGACGTCGGCCGGCGCGCGCCAGTCCAACCAGCCCTCCGGCCCGGCACCCGGCCCGAGGCGCCGGTCGATCTCCTCCTCGATCCGCCTGAGCCCCTCCGCGCGGCGGCCCCCGAGGGCGAGGGCGCGGCCGGCGAGTGCCGCGGCGAAGGCCCTCAGGTCCCGCCGTTCCCCGGCCGGCACGTCGGCCAGACGAAGGACCGCCGGCACGTCGATCGTACGGCGGAGGTCCTCGCGCACCTGGCCGAGGTGGCCGAAAACGGTGACCGCCCCTTCCACGAATTCCAGGACCGCCTCGACGGCGGCCAGGTACGCCCCCCTCAGCTGCTGGTCGTGAAGAAGCTCGACCTTCGTGAGGGAGTTGAGGTCCTGCCACAAGGCGAGGATTCGCTCCGGGTGCATCTCCCTGCCGTCGAAGCGTGCCGCGCCAACCGCGCCGGCCACCGCCCTGCGCCGGAGCCGTTCGCCCTCGGCCGCGCGGGGGTGTCGGCCCGCCTTCCGCGCCACTTCGTCCCACGTCACCCCAAGCATCGACTCGGCCCCGGTGTGGAGCAAGGCCGCCGCCCGAGTGGCCAGGACCGCAGCGCGCAACCGGCTTTCCGGGAGCCCGCTGGCCCCTTCGGCGCGGGCGGCCGCCGCCCCGTCGGGGCCGAGCAACTGGTCGGTCCACGCCCGGGCGCGGACGTAGGCCCGCCTGGCGGCGATCCGCGCCTCAAACTGCTGCCACCAATCGGCCGCCCGGCCCGGGTCGAGTTCTTCGAGCAGCCGCAAGGTCACGTCCAGGTGGCGGACGTTGAGGCGATCCCAGGCGCCGTCGTCGGCGGTGAACCGCTCGAGGTAGTCGGCGGCCCGGCGCCGGGGGCCGGCCAGCAGGCCGGCTTTCTCCGGCTGCCGGTAATAGGCCTCGAGGTCCTTTCGGAGTCCGGGCTTGACTTCCAGGAACGGGCCCTTAAGCTCGATCCACTCCTGATTCCGAAGCTCCTCGAAGGCCTGCGGGAAAGAGGCGCTGTTCGTGGCCGACTGTAACAGGTCGCGGTCGAACCGCCCCAGCAGGGCCACGACGGGTATCAGGTCACGCAGCGGTGGGTACTTGAGCCGCCCGAGAATCCGCTTCTCGACGTACTCGGCGGGGCTGGCGTCGCGGATCTCCTCGGGCCGCATCTTTGGGTCGTCGCGCACCCAGGACGCAAATCGGTCCAACTCGAAGGGGTTGTAACGATCGCCGGCAGCGGGAGGGTGCCGGCCCGGGTCGTAAATGAAGAGGTTTTCGGGGGGTTCGCCGGCCAGTCGGTCGGGCGTCTCGTTGAACTGGCTCCGGCGTATGATGGCGCCAGCCTGGAGCTTCCACAGGTCCTCGGCCGGCAGCGGGTTGTCCCCCGGGATCAGGCGACGGCGCGCCTCCTCCTCCGACGACGCCCGGAAGCGGGCGAGGAACTGCTCCGCCTCCCCCCGGGTGAACCCGCGGACCTCATGGAGGCGGAGGTACTCGCGCTTCGGCAGGGCGGACGGGGCCTTCGAGCCGTAGGACCATCCGGCCCCCCGGGAGGCTAGCGGGCGGCGGCCGGAGAAGACCACGCGGAGGTAGGAGAGCTGCTTCTGGAGGCCCTCCAGGATCTCAAAGGTCGCGGTGACGCTGTCGGGAAGGGTGCCGTCCTCGCGGAGCCGGTCCAGTTCCTCGCAGGTGTCGAGCAGCAGGACGACCGGCTTCCCGGGGTGCCCCAGGGGCCGCAGCGCGTCGGCGAAGGTGGAGAGCAGGCCTTGAAATTCCGGGTCCCTGATCGCTTCCACGCCCACCAGCGGCGGCGCGGTCGATCCACCCCGCCGGGTGTTCAGCACCCTGACTTTGTCGTCGAAGTGGCTGAAGGAAGTCTGCGGCACCGTCTCGTCCTGAAGGCGCAGGTCGTCGGCGAGGCACTCCAGGAGCAGGGCCGGGGTGTGGCGGGGGTAGTCGGGGTCGAGGTCGTCGAAGTCGATGCGGACGGTCGCCAGACCTCGTGCCGGCCCCAGCCGGGCGTTGAGGTAGCGCAGGAACATCGTCTTGCCCACGCCGGCGTCGCCGCAGTAATGCAAGGCCCATTGCTTGTCGTCGCCCTCGATCAGGGCGTTGAAGGCGGCCGTCTGCTCGGGCCGCTCGAGGAAGGGGCGCAGGCGGTTGAGGTCGTCCAGGCGGCGGGCGAACAGCGCCAGGCGGCGGCTGGCGCGCTCGACGACCGCGGAGAAGGCCGGGCCCAGCAGGGGTTGCAGCGACCGGGCCGCCTCGATCCAGCGGAGGACCTGTCCGGCCGTCCGGGCCGTCTGGTCAGGGGGGGCCGTGGCGGCCACGCCCGGGTCGAGCGGCTCCAGGACGTGGGCCCGCAAGAGGCCCTCCACGAGGCCCGGGTCGGCCCCCTCCGGGCCGGCAAGGGCCGCCAGCTCGCCCCAGACCGCCACGGGCTCGGGGACTTCGACTTTCGCGTCGTGTGCCTTCCTGAGGCCGTCGGCAATCCGGACGAGCTGACGGCGGAGGTGGGGGAGGCCCCGCGCCGGGTCGTCGCTGGCGCGATTGATCACCTCGGCGCGCGCCGGCGCGGTCATCCAGTAAGTCCAGGCGGCCGGGTCGTTTCCCGTCGCTTCCCTGAGGCAGAGTCCCTGGCCGCGCGCCCGCTCGAAGACCTCGACGACGTCCTCGCCGCCGGTGGGGAACTGCGCTCGCTCCGCCAGCGGGGGCGTCCAGGCCGGCGCCAGGGCCATCCACTCCTGCGCCGCTTCCGGGACGCCCGGCGGGCGCCTCGCCTGTTGCTCCTGGAACGCCTCGAGGATCTTGTTTCGGTCGGCCTCGGGAAAATCGGCGAGCAGGGCTAGGATATTGGTCATGGTTCCCTCTCAGTTGGCCCCCACACGGGCCCCGCTGGCCGGCGGGTTCGCCAGCGCCTTCATAAGTTCGGCATCGCTCGCTTCGGCAAGAACCTCAAACTGGCGGTAGATGAAGATCGTCTGCCCCGTGTCGCTGCTGGTCAACGACGTTGGCGCGCCCTGGACGGCGCGGTGCAGGGCCACGTAAAACTTCTCGACGTCCGACCTCTTGGCCTCCCCGTCACGGACCACGTAAGGCGGAGTGTACTGGATCAGGAACTGACGATAAGGCAGCGGGTCCACGGCGGGTGCGGCGAACTTGTGGATCTGGACCGCGATGACCCGATCGGGCGGCGTCCCGGGGAAGGCGTAATCGGGCGCTGTCCTGCCGACGAAGGTGAAAACGGCGTTCTTCCCCTCCTTGTACTCGTCACGGGCCTTCTCCGAGAAGGTGAAGATGACCCGCACTAGCCCGTCGTGCCGGGTCAAATGATCGGTGTGGAGCAGCACGTCGCAGAAGGCGTGCGCGGCCAGGCCGAACCTATGGACGTCATCCACCAACAGCAGGACGGTGGGCGGCGCCGCGGTCCCGCGGAGATAGGGCGACGACGGCGCATTGGTGACAAACTTCGCCAGGTCAAGTTCAAGGGCCTTGGCGACAACGGGGCCGTTGGTAGATAGGCTCTCGCCAGTGACGCGCTGCGTCCGCATCTCATTCTGTACGTCAGCGTGCAGGGCGGCGATGCTCGGGCCACCCCGCGCTACGTCGTTCAACTTCAAGACCTCGTAGTCCGCCGGGGGCGTCATTTCAAAGCGGCCCTCGGTCGTATGCATGGCCCGGACCAACTCACAAGCTATGTCGAGGACCGTCGCGGGAATCTTGTCCCCTTTCTCGAAGGTGACCAGGCAGGGAACGTGCCCGTCCCGCACCGCCTTGGCGGCCACCTGTTCCAACAAACGGGTCTTGCCGTAGCGCGGGTCGTCGTCGTTCTGGTCGGGCTCGGCGATACCCACGGCCAGGACTGACTTCTTGCCCTTTGGGGTCATCAGCTCGTAATAGGCGTTCTCCAGGAGGTCCAGGCGGCCGCAGAAGGCTTTCGGCTGGATCCGCTTCCGATAACCGGTGGCGATCTCCTGAAGCTTGGTGAGCCGCTCCCGGTCGGACATCGTAACCGAGGCGGGGACCCCTTCGGCCTGAAAGATGGTGGGGAAGGCCCAGTCCGGGCCGGGGAAGATCCCTCCCCAGTGCGTGAGCGCCGCCCGGCGGCCGCGGGCGGCGGCGTCGGTGATGGCCGTGCCCTCCAGCAGTGCCTCGTAGAAGGAGCGGGTGAACAGGCGGCAGGCGTCATCCGCCACCTTACCGGCCATGCCGACCACGACCGGCACCCCCTTCTCCACCAGCCGCACCGCCAACGGTGTGGCCGGCAGCGCGAAAAAGGGGGGCGCCGCGCCCGACCAGCAGGCGTTCAGGACCACGACCGGCGGCAGACGACCCTGCCCGTCCTTCAGGTTCGGGTACAGGGAGTCGATCCCGCAGTGCTCGGTCGTTTCCGGGTCTTTCAGCTTCATCAAGTCGAGGTATCCCTGGTCGTTCTCAAAGCCGCCGTGGCAGATGAAATGGACAATGGAAGGATTGAAAGACGTTACAGCGTCGTGCAGGCTCACGGTCGTCGCGCCGAGCAGGACGCGCCAGTGGAAGGTCAGCCCCTTGTAGTCGAGTTGCTGCAGCAGGCCGACGAACTCCGAGCCGGCGCGGACTTCCGGATCGTTGAGCCGGCTGATCACGAACAGCACGCGCGGCGTGACTGTAACCGTGCCCTCCTTCGCCGACCAGGCGGAGTTGGCCACGGCCCGCGAGAGGGCCACGGAGGGCCGCAGTTGCTGCGCGAGGTACTCCCCCGGGCCGTGCATCATCTCCCAGGGGAGGCGGTACAGGTCCCGCTCGTCGCTCGGCTTGCCGCCCGGCAGGTGCAAGACCAGGTCGATCAAGTCACCCCCGGCAAGCTCCTCGATTTTCTTCCACGTCGCTTCGCCGAGGAGGGTCGCGAACAGGTAGCGCCCGAAGGCCTTGCGTACCCCGGGTGAACCCTCCAGTGGCTTGCGGGAATCAACGAAGCTCTTGTAGAGGGGTGCCGCGTCCCCGGACGCGCACAGATTCGCGCACTCCGCGAACGGGCCGTCCTGCCCGTTGACCTTCTGCAGCATCCGCGCGACTTCTTCTTCGGGCGGTAGCGGGAAGGCGCCGTGGACTTCGCCGCCGGCCAGGCGCCGGATGGTTCGCGCCTCAAGGGCGGCCTGCTTCTCGGGGCGCACTTCGACCTTCCAGTGATTGGCGTCGGCCCATTCGACGTGGACGTCAAAGCGCATGGGTAATCACGCCTCCTCGTTGCAGCGCGGCCAGGTCGGCCCCGAGCAGGGCGTCGGCCAGTTCCTTGCCGAGGTCCTCGGACGGGGCCGGGGGCCGCTGACTCGCACGGCTCCTGGGCTCACGGCTCTTGCGGATGACGGCCGGCACCTGCTCGACCAATTTCTCACGGCGCCCGTCCCGGTCGGCCTTCGAGGCTTCGTTCCGGGTGAGGGCGGCCCAGGCCTCCAGCGCCCCGCTCGTGATCTGCCGAGCCGCGCGCAGCGATTCCTCGGGGGTGGGCTCGGGCGGCCCGACCGGCAGGGCGTTTTTCCAGTGCTCGACGCGGCTGTTCGGCCCGGGCAAATGGTCCTGGAGGCTGAAGGCCAGCAATTCCGGGAGCTTGGCGGGGAGACAGGGGATCGAGCCCAGCGAGGCGCGCGCGACGTGCGGAGCCAACGTCAGGTCACGCAGGGCGACGTCGTCCGCCGCGGCCAGCGTCTTGGGCTGGATGCCGCGCAGGGCGCTGGTCCCGTCGAGCCCGACCTGGTTGGCCACTTCCCGCAAGAAGGCCAGGCGCACCACCGCGGGAGGATAACCGTTCGCTTCGCCGGCCGCCGTGGCGGCGTTGCGGCGCCGGAGCATGAGCCACGGGTTGGCCCATTCCAGCTCGACCATCCCCCAGACGGCGGCGCTGCCCATCAGCAGGACTGAAACGACGTCGGCGAAAAGCTCGCGCGACCAGCCGGCCCACTCGTCGGCCGCTTTCGGGTCGGCGTGCCCGCCGACGGCCGCCTTCACCAGTTGCTTGTAAGCATCGACCAGGCCCGCCGCCGGGCAGAGGTCGTACTGGAGGTGGTGGCCCACCTCGTGGGCGACGAACACGAGCCACCAGGGGGCGGAGACGCACGCGGGCGAGAGGCGCATGACCGGGATCGGCAGACGGGTCAAGACCTGGGCCTTGAAGACGGGATCGATCTCGCGTTCCAGGTCCTCGGGGATGAATTGCGTGGGGAAGGCCTCGGGGGAGTAGCGCGACTCGATGAACGGCAGGGGCGCGGCCCCCTGGGGAGCGCCGAGGGGCACGCCATTCTCCTCCGCCCAGGCGAAGGGCTGGCGGTAGCAACTCCAGACCACCTCGTCCGCCGCCCGGAGCACCGCGCCGACCCCCTCCGTGTCGTGGCGCTGGTCGAACTTCTCGCGGAAGAATTGCCAGACCCGCCGGAGCCAGACGATCCGCAGGTCGTACGTCTTGCAGACCTCATACAGGTCGCCGGTCTCCAGCCCGAGCAGGGCCGGCCTGTCGAATTCCTGCACCAGCCGCCGATGCGCCCCCGTCATGAGGTCCTCGATGGCCTTCAGCTGGGTCTTGTACTGCGTGTAGCGATTGCGCTCGTCCGCGTCTACCGCGTCCTTGTGCCAGCCGCCAAATTCCGTCGCGAGGCGGTTGAATTCCCGCCGGGTCTGTTCCCAGCGGAGTTGCTTGGCCAGCGCGTCCGGCGCGGGAATCGCGTTCGGCATGGGAGTGCCCCCGTGCTCATGCTAGGCGTGCGGATCGACACGACACAGGCGGTCCCGGATGGCAGTCAGCGACGGCGCGAAGAAGTACCCCCCGCCAGTGGGGGTGACCCATTCGGTAAGGAGCCGGACGCGCGTGGGGGGGCCCGCGAGCGACGCCAGGTCGAGGTAGCGCTCGCGCCCGCCGTCGGCGGTCACGTTCTGGCCGATGATGGGGTCGTGGCCGCCCGGCTTGGGCGTGAGCGCGGCGTTGGCCCAGTTCTGCATGATAACCTCGAACTGCTGCTCGATCGAGGCCTGGTAGCAGAGGAAGTGCAGGCCGCGCTCGTGGGGGTCCTCGGCCGGGGTGGGGTCGGGCAGGGGCGGGCCGAAAGGGATGCCGCGGCGCAGGATCCGCCGCGTCAGCGTGTCGTTACGGTCGCCGAGTTCCGTGTCCTGGTCGCGTGGGTTGACCTTGCGGACGTGGGCCGCGTGGGGACAGATCAGGCCCAGGGGGTCGGCCTGACCCGGGGGGAAGGCGTCCGGGTGTTGCCCGGACCCCGGACGCGGCGACAGCGGCGGGAGGGACGTTTCATACTCGAAGTGGTTGTTGGCGAACTCGTCCTGGCCGAGTCGGACGTCGTCCTGCCCGGGGGCGCGAAGGAGCGGGGCGCCGCTGGGCCAGCGGCCGATGAGCATGGCCGCCAACCGGTCGGCCGACAGGTGCCCCAGGCCGGGCTGCCGCGCCAGGGCCGCGGCCTGGTCGCGAACGAAGTCGCGGAAGGCGCGGACGTTTTGGCTGAGTCGGCGGAACACCAGGAACGAGCCGTTCTTGAGCCAACTCAGGGGCAAGGGCAGCGGCGGCAGCGGCGCCCCGTCCACTCGACTTTGCGCCGGGTAGCCGAGCACGAAATGGCCCGGCCACACCAGCGGTTGGCCGGGACGGGCCAGGTCGTCGGCCCCGGGCTGGCCCGGGGCGATCACCCGCGGCTCGAGAAAGACGTCGGGGTCGCGGGCGATCAGGCCCCGCACCCCGGGCTGGGAGATGCCGTCCTTGAAGCCGAAGTGCTCGTGGCCCGGGAGGTCGCGGCGCGTTTCGCCCAGCTCTTCCCAGACCACCTCGGGCGGCCTGGCCGCCGGACTGCCGTCGGCGTCGTTCGGCCGGAGCCGGGCGACGGCGGCCCGGAGGTGGGCGGGGTCGTCGCTGGCGATGATCAGCAGGACATCGGGCTCGCCGCCGGGCTCGCCCGGCCGCTTCGCGGGCCCGCCCACTACCCACCGGTCGGGGGCGCCGGGCGCCCCCGGGGTGCTTGGGTCGTGCAGGGGGTTGGCCGACCGGCGAAGCAGGCCCGCCAGAAAGGCGCGGTCCGGGACTTTGCGGACCTCCTCGTCCGAGGTGAGCCGGCGGAGCCCCCCGGCGGAGAAGGCGATGTTCGCCCACGTGGCCACCATGCCGGCCGGGTCGCGGCCGCGGCGGTCGCGCTGCATCTGGAACAGGATGCGGAACTGGAGGACCTCCGCGGTGCTGGCCAGCTCCGGCTCGACCCGGGCCAGCCATCGCCGGGCCGCCGCCACATCGTGGAGGCGCAGCCCCAGCAGCTGCTGGTAGTCCTTGTTGAAACCGACCAGGACGTTCCCCTGGATGTCGCCGATCTCCAGGAGCGGTTCCCGGTCGCCGGCGCGACCGCCGGCAGCGGTAGGGGTCGGCGCTTCGGTGGTGTTGGGGTTGGTGGGTACCGGCCTGGCCGGGTTGAAGCCGTCGGGGAACTGGTTGTAGATGGCGAGGAAGCGCGCGAAGTGCGATTGGTCTAGGAATCCCGTGGGCGGCGTCAGGGGTGTCGCGGCCAGTCCTTCGCCCTGTTCCGCGATGATGCGCAGCGCGCGCAGCGCCAGGTCCTTCACCTTCAGGAGGGATCCGGCGTATTGATGGGTCGTCAACTCGGGATCGCGGACGATCTTCATCGGCTCGGCGGCGCCGCCGGGCGGGACGGCGCCGTGGCCGGCCGCGAAGGCGGCCGGCCTGGGGGACACCGGGACGAGGCGCAATTGACGGAAGCTCATCACAAGGTCCTGAAATGATGCTGGCTCGCCGCCCGGCCTTCCGGCCTTAGCAGCAGCGGCGGCCGATCGCGCCGCGATGATTACCGACCCCGCTGTCGCTAGAAAAGCAGAGAGTAGAGCCAGGGAATAACGTGCAAAAAATTCGGGCTTAGGGAAACCAGCCGTGGTGCTCGGTCACCCGGTCGGTCAGCCAACGCGACCGGGCCCCTTGGCCCGGAACCCGAATGGCGCCTGGAGCCACTGCCTGCACCAGCCAATCTTTCCCAGAGGGAGGCACCCGGGGCCTTGGCTGCGACGCCAGCGGGTCATACTCACGCCATTCGATTGCCGGTTGTTTAGCGGCCGCCTATTGATCGTTGCGCGAAACGATCAATCCGCGCCGCCCCGAGGGCGGCCGCTAAACGTCAGTTTGGCAACCGCGAGGGTATAGCTTACCCACCCGAAGGAACGGTTGCAACGCTTTTACCTGCGGAACCCCCGGGCCCTACGCAAGTTGACCCGCACATTTTTCTTGACTCCTCCCCCAGATGCTGTAAGCTCAATCTCGTCCCGTCGGCAGCGTCTTCGGTGATTGGGCGACACCGAGGGAGCTACGACGGGACACTTCATTTCCAGGTCGCCTTTCGTGAATTCTCCTTCTTCCTGCCCCAGCCCAGCAGGTTCCCGCCCGAATCCCATTCCGCGACACCCGATGGCCCTCCTTCCCCTGGCCACGGCGCCGCCGCCGTGTAACAATTCCGGTTAGCCGGTCGGGCGCCGGCCGTCTCCTCTTTCAAGTCCCGTCGCGCCTGGGCGGGGACCGTCCCTTCGATTCAGGAAACCTCTCTCAGCTGGAAGGGAACCTCCATGACCCGATGCCGTTGCCTCCTCACCGCCCTCACCATCGCCTGCTTCTGGCTGGGTTCGGCGCCTCACGCCCCGGCGCAGACCGACGTGAAGGTCCAGAAGCAGCTGCAGGCGATCCGGGACTACGTCGATTCGGAGGACTGGACGACGGTGGCCGACGCCGTGCAGGGGCTCCTCGACCGACCCGCGGACGGCCTCGTCGAGGTGTCCGTGAAGGGACCGGACGGCAAGCCGATCAAGCCGATCGTTAGCGTCCGCACCGCCGCCAACCGCATCCTCGCCGGCCTGCCCCGCGACAAGCCCGGCGTCGGCCGCGACGTCTACAACAACTTCCACGGGCCGGCGGCCAAGAAACTCCTCGACGACGCGAAGAAGGAGAAAGAGCCCGACGTCGGACTCCTCGCCGAGGCGGCCGAGCGCTTCCTCTACACCGACGCCGGCCGCGAGGCCGCCGAGCGCCTCGCCGTCATCCTCCTCGCGCGAGGCGACACGGCCGCCGCCGCACGGACCTACGAGCGCCTCATCGAGCGCGACGGGGTCGAGCAATTCGAGCCCCTGACGCTGTACAACGCGGCCCGTGCCTTCGCCAGGGGCGGCACCAAGGAAGACCAGGAGAACAAGGAGAAGGTCTGGAAGCGGCTCACGGTCAAGGCTCCCAAGGGTCTCCGCATCGACGGCCGCGACCGCAGCCTCAAGGACCTGGAGGAAGACCTCCGCGAGCCCGCCAAGGCCAAGCCGACCAACGTGCAGGACTGGCTCCTCGTCGGCGGGACGCCGAGCCGCGACGGGCAGGGCGACGGCGGGGCCGCGTTCCTTCAACCGCTGTGGCGCACCAGCCTGTTCTCCGGGGACACCAGTCCGATCAAGATGTGGATTGACGGCAACGAGTCCAGTGCGGTGCGGCGCCTGGAGGGCAAGGGTGAGGCGGTCATCCCCCCCTTCGCCCCCGTGACCGCCACCGTCACCACCGCCGACGGCAAGCAGAAAACTCTCGTCGTCTACCGCGGTTACGAGGGCGTCGCAGCCATCGAGTTGAAGAGAGGCAAGCGCGAGTGGATATCGTACTCGCCCTGGAGCCTGGAGCGGATGCACAAGGACGGCCAGAAGCAGCCAACCCTCACCGCGTGGGTCGGCCAGTTCAAGGACCAGTACAGCAAACCCACCGCGCTGCTCGAGAATTCCACGGTCGGCACCTTGAGCAGCGACGGCCAGCGCGTCTACCTCATCGACGACCTGCAGTTGCCGCCATTTCCCCCCATGCAGCAGTTTAACCAATGGGGCGGCGGCATGCCGGGGGGAGGCACGGGCGCTTACAACCAGTGGGTCAACCCCGGCGTGCAGGCCAACACCCTGCAAGCGATCAACATCGGCAGCGGCAAACTCTCCTGGTTGCTCGGCGGCCCCAAGACCCCTGGTGACGACGACGGTCCGGTTGCCCACAAGCACGACTTCCGCGACACGCACTTCCTCGGTGTTCCGTTGCCTCTCGACGGCAAGCTGTACTTCCTCAACGAGAAGGATCGAGAAATTCGCCTGATCTGCCTGGACACCCGCAAGCTCCCCGCCAGGGATCCGCAGGCGAAGGATCTCGATGCAGCCATCGCCTGGGTGCAGCCGCTCGGCACCGCCAAGGAGAAGATCCTCGTCGATTATCGCCGGCGCATCACCGCCGTCCACATCGCCTACGGCGAAGGCATCCTGGTGTGTCCTCTCAACACCGGCGCCCTCGTCGGCGTGGACCTGCTCACGCACAGCCTCCTCTGGGTGCATACCTACGCCGAGCCGCCCGCCCCCCTCCCCCCCGCTCCGCCGGGCCGGCCGTCGCCTCCGCCGGGCTTTGCGGGGACTTCGCCCGTCGTCTCCGACGAGTGGAAGGCGTCGGCCCCCGTCGTCCAGGCCGGCAAGGTGGTGTTCGCCGCCCACGATAGCCCTGCGCTGAATTGCCTCAACCTCCGCGACGGGCGCTTGCTGTGGGGCAGCAAGCGCCGCGACGACGACGTCTACCTCGCTGCCGTCTTCGCCGGCAAGGTGGTCATCGTCGGCAAGAAGGAAGTGCGCGCCCTGAAACTCGACGACGGCACCGAAGTCTGGCGCGTGCCGACCGGGATGCCGTCCGGCCGCGGCGCCGCCGCCGACAACGTCTACTACTTGCCGCTCAAGGAAGCCCTCTTCTCCGACAAGGAGAAGGGGCCCGGCATCTTCGCCATCGACATTGTGCATGGCAAGATCGTCGCCCAGACCCGCTCCAAGAAGAACCGGGAGGGCGCCCTCGAGGTGCCCGGCAACCTGACCTTCTTCGACGGACAGGTCATCTCCCAGAGCGCGAGCGACCTGACCGCCTACCCGCTCATGAAGGCCAAGCTCAAAGAGATCGATGAGGAACTGAAGAAGGATCCCAATAACCCAAGAGGGCGCTTCGAGCGCGGCGAGCTGCGCCTGGACAAGGGCGACCTGGCCGGCGCCGTCGAGGACTTCCGCGCGGCGCTGAACAACGAGCCGCCGCCCGAGCTGAAGCCCAGGGCCGAGGCCAAGCTGTTCGACGCCATGACGGACCTGCTCCAGCGCGATTTCAACAACGGCGAGAAGTACCTCGACCAGTACCAGAAGTTGTGCGTCGTCGAGCTGCCCAACCCTCAGGAGGCGAAGAAGGAGTCGCAGCGGCGCCGGGCCAACTTCCTGTGCCTGGTGGCCAGGGGCCGCGAGGCCCAGGGCAAACTCGGCGAGGCGCTGGCGAGCTACCTGGAATTCGGCTCGCTGCCGATGGGGCCGGACGAGTTGCTCAGCGTCGTCGATGAGCCGGCGGTGAAGACCAAGGCGAGCGTCTGGGCCCAGGGCCGCATCAAGGCCATGCTCGAGCGCGCCACCCCCGAGCAGCGTAAGCCCCTCGAAGAACTCAGCAAAGGCAAGTGGAAGGAAGTCAAGGACAGCGGCGACCTCGACAAGCAGCGCCGCTTCGTCGAGATGTTCGGCTCGACGGCGGCCAGCGGCAAGGAGGGTCGGCTCTACCTCGCCGACCGCCTCATGGAGCGAGAGAGCAACGCCGCGCTGCTCGACACCGAACTCCAGTTCTACCAGCTGGCCAACGATGACGATCCGGCCTTGGTCGCCCGTGCCCTCGACGGCCTGGCGCGCCTCATGACGCGCAAGGGCGAACTCGCAGACGCCTTCCACTATTACAAGGCGCTGAAGGCTCGCTTCCCCACCACCCCGGTGCGCGACGGCAAGACCGGCACGCAACTCCTCGAGGGACTCGCGACCGACAAGCGCTTCCTCCAGTTCATGGACGAGGCGGGCGACGTGGTGGGCAAACTCCGCTTCAAGGGGGTGCTGGAGCGCGACAAGAACTTCAACCCCGGCCCTGAGCAGCAGATCTACACCTTCGACCCGATCAACGAGCCGCTGCCGTCGCTGAGGCAGCACCGCTTCGGGGTCAATCCCGGCAACAATCAGCTCAAGCTCATCGACCGCCTCAGCGGCAGGGAGTTGCTGACCGAGCCGCTGAACGAGAATTTCGCCTGGTTCATAAACCCGCAGACGGTGATGACCCCCGGCTTGGGTGTGATCTACCCGAACCCGGCGGCGACGAACCGCTTCGGCTACCGCTCGGTGGGGCACCTGATCGTCGCCAACCTCGGCCAGTACGTGGTGGCCGTCGATGCCATCACGCATAAGCTCCTGTGGCAGAAGAACCTCCTCGGCGCTGACAACCGGGGCACCAACCAGAGCCTGCACTACGACGCAGCCGAGGAAAGTCTGCACATGTACTTCACCGACGGCACGTACCTGGCCATCGCGCAGGGCGGTCCGGTCGAGGCGACCTACGTCTGCGTGCTGACCCGCGAGGGCCTGGAGGCGCTCGACCCGCTGACCGGCAAGACGCTGTGGACCCGTAATGACGTTCCGATGCGCTGCCGGCTGTTCGGCGATGCCCAGCACATCTACCTCGTCGAGCTGAACAACGCCAACCCGCCGGTCCCCAGC
>DATFNV010000071.1:0-11915 GCA_035266225.1 Gemmataceae bacterium | reverse complement strand
CGAGACGAGCTTGACGTCAATGCCCAGCTCGTGCTGCACGACCAGGTTCGCCTCCAGACCGGCGCGGTCGCGGTCGTTGACGATGAGGGCCATCCCCGTGCGCGTGAAGACGGGCGGTCCGCCGAACTGCTCGGCGAAGCGCTCGAAGACGCGCAGGCTCTGCTGCGCCATGGCCGCGGTGAGGCGGTTGCTGTAATGCTGGCGAACGATGGCCCCCGACTTGCCGCTGGAGCCGGCGCCGAGGTACGACTTCTCCAGCAGCAGCACGCGGCCGGCGCGGCGGGCGGCCAGGTGATAGGCGACGCTGCTGCCGATGACGCCGCCGCCGACGATGAGAATGTCGCACGTCTGGGACATGATGACTACCAATGGCTCACGCAAAGGCGCAAAAGCGCAAAGAAACAAAGATAATCCAACTTCTTTGCGCCTTTGCGTGAGCCTCTTCTCTTTTTCAGCGCACCAGCCACTCCGCGACCTTCACTGCCTCGACTTTCTCCCCGGATCGTTCGACACGGTCCTTTGCCTTCGCCGCATCGTAGGCCGCCTTCACCCACTGCCCCACCCCGGTGCCGCGATGGTTGTGCAGGTACAACTCGCCCGGCGCCGTCAAGGCGATGAACGCCGGTAGACCGCCATACTTCACGGCCCCGGGCAGCATCATCTCATTATAAAGGGTCCCCACGTTCTCGAAGCGGAAGCCATCGACGTCGGCCGCCGTCCTCACCACGGCGTCGCCGCAAAGGCCGCGCGCCAGCAGCACCCACGGGCCGGCCTTGTCGAATCCGATGAGGTGCACTTTCTTCACCGTCTCGGCCCCCTTCATCGCCGCCACCGCCGTCAGAATGTCGTGGACCCGCTCGGCCAGCAGCGGACGGTTGTAGCCGTAGTAGTATCCGGCATAGTTCGCCCACTGCTTCGCCACCGGCTGCATTTTCGCATCGCCGAACTCGCCGGTCAGCAGCACGTCCGGCGCGAAGATCGCCGCCTTGCCGTCGATGATCCGCTGCGCCGCCGGAACCAGCTTGCCGTCCTGGAACAGGCTCGCCTTGCCCTGCGGATGAATCCAGACGACCGAGGTACCGTCGAACCCCTTGCCCGTGAGGGCGATGGCCGGAATCTCTTCACCGGCGCCCTTGCGGCCGATCAAGAAACGCTCCAACATTAGGTCGCCACGCTTGGCCGCGCCGCCGACCTCCTTCACCACCACCTCCTCTCGCTTCGGAAGCTCGTCGTGAATCACGACGCGCAGGGCGGTGCCGATGACGCGGCGGAACTCCTTCAGCGAGTCGGCGTCCTTTGGCATCAGCGCCTTGATCTGCTTGTCCGACGCCTCGGTCATGTACTCCCGCAGCCGCTCGGCACCGACGGCGTCCTTCGGGCGGGGGTGCTGCTCGTCGTAGACGGATAGTTCCTTCGGCGGCACCGGCACGAACGGCTTCTCGACGACCGGCCCCGTTAGCCCCAGGTCGAGGTGCTTGTTGAACCAGTTGTACATCATCTCGCGGCTGACCTGGTTGTAGTTGTGGGCGAAGTTCAGGTACTTCGCCGTCACCCGATCCTCGGCCCCGTAGAGCTTGTATAGCGCCTTCAACTCCGGGAGCCCCTTGGTCTCGATCTCCCGGGTCCAGTCGTTGGCCCCGGTCATCGCGAGCGGCTTCGGGGCGAACGCGCCGGCGATATCGACGTTGCCGATGCCCTGGCGCAGGCAAGAGGCGTTCTCGCAGATGCAGCCGCCCTGCATCCCCGTCGAAACCATCACCGCGGGGAAGGCGACGGCCGGCCGGTCATCCACGGCACAGAGGATGAACGTCTGCGTGCCGCCGCCGCTGGCCCCGGTCACGCCGATGCGCTTGGCGTCCACGTCCGGCAGGCTCAGCAGGAAGTCGAGGGCCCGGATGCTGTTCCACGTCTGCAAACCCATGAAGCTTTGCAGACGCAGCTCGGCGGCGACGTCGGTGAAGCCGGCCCGGTGGTCGATCTGTTTGCTGTCGGCGACGCCCACCATGTCGTAGTGGAAGACGACACAGCCCATGCGGGCGAGTCCGGCGCATCGCGCCTGGAGGTGGTAGCGGGCCGATTCCAGGGTCTTCTCACCCCCACCCTTGACCAGTTCCTGGGCGGCCTTCTCGCCGGCGTCGAACAAACGGCCATCCTGCCAGTGCCCGTGCGGGCACAGGACGCCCGGCACCTTGGCGGTCTTGCCCTTGGGCCGGTAGAGGTTGCCGCTGACGTAGTGGCCGGGGTAACTGGCGAAGAAGACCTTCTCGATGGTGTAATCGTCGCGGTCGATCTTGCCGTGGATCACGGCGCCCAGCGGCGTCTTCTCCGGCAGCGGCCACAGGCCGTTGGCGACCAGCACCCGCTCGCGGATCCGCTGACGCCGGGCTTCCCATTCCTCCTTGCTCTGCGGCACGGTCATGGGGAAGTAGTCGTTCAGGTCGCGCGGCTTGCCCAACCGGCTGTCCTGCGGCGTTTTGCCCGGCGGCAGGACGCGGATGTCGGCGTCATCGGCGGCCCGCGCCGCCGGGGTGATGAGGAGGGAGAGGAGAACGAGGCCCAGGAGTCGTCTCATGGCGGGGTTCCTTGTCGGGGCGGAGAGATCAATGTGGGCCAGCGTAAGCCGTCGCGGCGCGTGCGTCAACAGTTTACAATGCCGCTTGCGGCTTAGCGTTCGCGCAACCGGGGTTGCGCGAACGCTAAGCCGCAAGCGGCTGGAATTGACACGACAGAACCTCCCGCTACAATCCGTGTCCTCACCTGGGACGCCTCTCCTTTGCCCGATCCTTCACGAGAAAGCCACAACCGTGTCAGCACCACAAGACGATTTCGAGCAGAGTCGAGCCGAGAAGCTGCGCCGGATTGAGGAACTGGGTCTCGACCCCTGGGGCGGGCGTTTCGACAACCATCAGCCCATCGCCGCCGTCCGCGCCCTGCCGATCGACCTGGCCGACGACCAGCGGCCGAAGGTGCGCGCCGCCGGCCGCATCAAGCTCCGCCGCACCATGGGCAAGGTCCACTTCCTCACCCTCTGGGACTGGACCGGCGAAGTGCAGGTGATGCTCGGCCAGAAGCAGATCGGCGACGTCGGTTGGAAGGTCGCCCAGGAACTCGACCTCGGCGACCTCGTCGGCGTGGACGGCTCCTTCGGCCAGACGAAGACCCGCGAGCCGACGATCTTCGCCACGCAGTTGCACTTCCTGACGAAGTCGCTGCAACCGCACCCGGACAAGCACAGCGGGATGCAGGAGATCGAGTTCCGCCTGCGCCACCGCTACCTCGACCTGATTTACACCCCGGAAACGCTCGACCGGGCACGCAAGCGCATCAAGATCATCCAGACGATCCGCCGCCACCTCGACGATCAGGGATATTGCGAGGTGGAAACGCCGACCTTGCATGCCATCGCCGGCGGGGCCGCGGCGCGGCCGTTCGTGACGCACCACAACGCCCTGGACATCGACCTGTTCCTGCGCATCGCCCTGGAACTGCCGCTCAAGCGCCTGCTCGTCGGCGGCGTCGAGAAGGTGTACGAGATCGGCCGGGTGTTCCGCAACGAGGGCATCGACGCGCGGCACAACCCGGAATTCACCATGCTGGAGCTGTACCAGGCTTACGGCGACTACCGCACGATGATGGACCTCACCGAAGGGCTCGTCGTCGCCGCCGTCGATGCCCTCGGCGCCGGCCGCCGACTGCCGTATGGCGAGGCGACGGTGGACTTCACGCCGCCCTGGCAGCGCGCGACCTACGCCGACCTGTTCGAGCAGTACGTCGGCGTGCCGATGGCCGACACCGCCGCCGTGCTGAAGAAGGCCGATGCCGCTGGCTTTCCGACGTCGAACAAGCACCCCGACGTGGTCATCCAGCACCTGTTCGAGGAACACGTCGAGGATAAGCTCGTCGGCCCGGTGTTCGTCTACGACTACCCGGCCTCGCTCTGCCCGCTGACGAAGCGGAAGCGCGGCCAGCCGGAAATCGCCGAGCGTTTCGAGCCGTTCGTCCTGGGGATGGAGCTGGGCAACGCCTACACCGAGTTGAATGACCCGGTGGTGCAGGAGCAGACGTTCCGCCAGCAGTTGGCCGGGCTGCCGGCGGACGAGTCGATGGCCAGGATGGACGAGGATTTCGTGCGGGCGCTGCGGCACGGCATGCCGCCGGCCGGCGGGCTCGGCATCGGCATCGACCGCCTGGTGATGCTGCTGACCAACACGCAGACGATCCGCGACGTGATCCTGTTCCCGCTGTTGCGACCACTCGTTTAGCGCTGATTCATCGTTTCGCGAAACGATAAATCGTGGAGGATCCCCGTGTACAAGCTCGTTCTGTGCTGGCGCTACCTGCTGACGCGCTACCTGGCGCTGGTGTGCATCGTCAGCGTCATGCTGGGGGTGGCGACGCTCATCGTCGTCAACAGCGTCATGACCGGCTTCAGCACCAAGCTGAAGGACCGCCTGCACGGCCTCCTCTCCGACATCGACGTCGAGGCGACGACCTTCCACGGCATCGACCACCCCGACGAGAAGATCGAGCGCATCCGCCGCGACCCGTTCCTCGCCGAGCGCATTGAGGCGATGACGCCGATGATGGAAGTCTTCGCCATGCTCCAGTTCGAGATCAACGGCGAAACCATCCTCAAACCGGTGCGCCTCATCGGCGTCGATGCCCAGGGCCGCGCCCGCCTCGGAGGCTTCGCCGAGTACATCGAGAACAAGGACCACCGCGATCCCCCATCTTTCCAGCTCCGCGAGGAGGCGCTGAAGGTCTGGGAGCGCAACCAGGAGCGTGAGCGCCTGCTCGAGCGAGAGCCGTTCGCGCCGCCGCCGAAGGACGGCCTGCCGCCGCCCGCCCCGCCGGTGCCGAGCGACTTCAAGCCGAAAGGCATCATGATCGGTCACGCGATCGCACACGCCCGGATCCCCGTGTTGGACGAGCACGGCAAGCCCGTTCTCAAGGACGGCAAGCCCGTGACCGAGGAACGCGAACTCATTCACCCAGGCGACGAGGTCGTGCTGACCACGATCAGCGGGCAGCGCATCGAGCCGGTGTCCTTCCGCGGCGCCGTCGTCGATTACATCAAGACGGAGATGAGCGAGTACGACGCCAATTACGTCTACATCGCGCTGGAGGACCTGCAGCACCTGCGCACCATGCACTCCCGGGCGACGAGCATCCAGATCAAGCTGAAGGACTACGAACGAGACAAGGGGGAGGTGAGCAAGCGCTTGACGGAGATGTTTCCGTCGTGCGTGGTTTCGACGTGGGAGCAGAAGCAGGGCCCGCTGCTGGCGGCCATCTCCATTGAAAAAGGGATCCTCAACCTCCTCCTCTTCATGATCATCGGCGTGGCCGGCTTCGGCATCCTGGCCATCTTCTCGATGATCGTCGTGGAGAAGACGCGCGACATCGGCGTCCTGAAGGCGCTGGGGGCGTCCAACGGCGGCGTCATGAAGATCTTCCTCGGCTACGGCCTGCTGTTGGGCCTCGTCGGCGCCCTGCTCGGCACCGGCCTCGGCGTGGCCTTCACGGTGTACATCAACCAGATCGAGAAGAAGTTGACCGACTGGACGGGGCAGGAAATCTTCGACCGCAGCGTCTACTACTTCAAGGACATCCCGACGGACATTCAAGCGTCCAACGTGCTCCTGATCGTCCTCGGCGCGGTGTCGATCGCGGTGGTGTTCAGCATCATGCCGGCGCTGCGGGCCGCGATGCTGCACCCGGTGCGGGCGCTGCGGTACGAATGAGTTTCGCCGCTTGCGGCTTCGCAGATTGCGAAGCCGCAAGCGGCTGTTGCGGAGAACTTCTCATGCTGCTGTCGGCCGTCAACCTGCACAAGACCTACCGCAAGAACGCCGTCGTCGTGCCGGTGCTCGGCGGGTTGGACCTCACGGTTCATTCCGGCGAGTTCCTCAGCATTGTCGGCGCTTCCGGCTCCGGCAAGAGCACGCTGCTGCACCTGCTCGGCACCCTCGACCGACCCGACGAGGGCCGCATCTACCTCGAAGGCCGCCGCATCGACAACGTACCGGCGAAACAGCGCGACGAGCTGCGCAACCGCACCTTCGGCTTCATCTTCCAGTTCTACCACCTGCTGCCGGAGCTGACGGCCCTGGAAAACGTCCTGATGCCGTTGATGATCGAGCAGTCGGTCTTCGGTTGGTGGTCGCGGCGGCGCGAGTTGCGGCAGCGCGGCGCCGAACTGCTGGAGCGCGTCGGCCTGGGGCCGCGGCTGAAGCACAAGCCGAGCGAACTGTCCGGCGGCGAGATGCAGCGCGCGGCCATCGCCCGCGCCCTGGTCAATCGGCCGCGCGTGCTGCTGGCCGACGAGCCGACCGGCAACCTCGACGCCGACACGGGGGCCGAGATTGTCCGCCTGCTGCGCGACTTGAACCACCAGGAAGGGCTCACTATCGTAATGGTGACTCACAACCTGGATCTCGTCGCCGAAACCGACCGCGTGGTGCGCCTCGTTTCGGGGCGGGTGGAAGAGGCCCAACCGCTGCCGGCCGTTCACGCCGGCGCCGACTGAAGCGAGGCGGGTGGAGTGATGGCCCCGAAGACCTACATCAACGGCAAGCTCTACGACAAGGCTGACGCGAAAATCAGCGTCTACGACCACGGCCTGCTCTACGGCGACGGCGTCTTCGAGGGCCTCCGCGTCTACGGCGGCAAGGTCTTCCGCCTCCGCGAGCACGTCGAGCGCCTCTATGACAGCGCCCGCTCCATCGCCCTCGAAATCCCGCTGACGCCGAAGCAGATGGCCGAGGCCGTCGAGGCCACCGTCAAGGCCAACGCCAAGCAAGAAGGCTACATCCGCCTCGTCGTCACGCGCGGGGCCGGCTCGCTCGGCCTCGACCCGCGCAAGACCAGCGACCCGCAGGTCATCATCATCGTCGATGACATCGTCATGTACCCGCAGGAGCTGTACGAGAACGGCATGGAGATCGTGACGGCCGCCACCATCCGCAACCACCCCAACGCCCTCAACCCGCGCATCAAGTCGCTGAACTACCTCAATAATATCATGGCCAAGGTGGAGGGCGTTCGCGCCGGCTGTCACGAGGCGCTGATGCTCAACCACAAGGGCGAGGTGGCCGAGTGTACCGGCGACAACATCTTCCTGGTCAAGCACGGCGTCCTGAAGACGCCGCCGCCGGACGCCGGCATCCTGGAAGGAGTGACGCGCAACGCCGTCATGGAGCTGGCCCAAGCTGCCGGCATCCCCGTGCAGGAGCCGGCGCTGACGCGCCACGACGTCTACACCGCGGACGAGTGTTTCCTGACCGGCACCGCCGCCGAGGTGATTCCGATCGTCAAGGTGGACGGCCGGCCGATCGGCACCGGCAAGCCCGGACCCATCACCCGGCAGCTGCGCGAGGCGTTCCATCAACTGACGCGACGCTAAGTTTAGCCGCCGCCCCGATTTATCGTTTCGCGAACCGATGAATCCGCGCCGCCCCGAGGGCGGCCGCTAAACGGGACGGATCGCATGATTGACCTACACCGCATCCTAGTGCCGACCGACTTCAGCAAGCACTCACACAACGCGCTGAACTACGCAGTCGCCTTCGCCGACAAGTTCGGCGCCGAATTGTACCTGCTGCACGTCGTGCAGGACCTGGCCCTGTTCATCCCCGAGGCGGTCAGCGTCGCGCCCCCGGTCGCGCCGGCCGTCGAACAGATGACCGCCGCCGTGCATGAGGCCCTGCAGCGCATCGTGCGCGAGAACGACCTCGGGCGCTTCACCGTTCATTGCGACGTGCGCGAGGGGACGCCGTTCTACGAGATCATTCAGTACGCGAAGGAGAGCGACATCGACCTGATCATCATGGGCACGCACGGCCACACAGGCCTGGTACACGTCCTGCTTGGCAGCGTCACCGAGAAGGTGGTCCGCAAGTCGCCGTGCCCGGTGCTGACGATCCGCGACCCGGAGCACGAATTCGTTCACCCCTGAGCCGCTTGCGGCTTCGCACCTGTTGGGCGAGGAGTCATGATCGGTAACATTCCCAGTTACGGCGACTACGAGCGGAAGGGCTCCGGCGGCCCGGAAGGCACCTGCCGGGCGTGCGCCTACCAGGGGCCGATGGCCCACGGCCTCACCGGATACGAGTGCGAGAAGTGCCATTCTCCGGACCTGCACCTGAAGCTCAAAGACGGCCGCGTTTGGCACCAGATGAGCAAGGAACTCGAACCGGCGGCCGCCAAGTAACCGGGGGTCAAACGACCTTCACCTCGCCGCTCACGATCACGGCGGCCGCGCGGCCGCGCACCTTCCACCCCCCGAACGGGCAGTTGCGGCTCTTCGAGCGAAACGTCGCCGGATCGATCCTCCATTCCGCGCCGGGGTCGATGACCGTGACGTCGGCGACGGCGCCCGGCCGCAGCGTGCCGCGGTCGATGTCGAGGACGCGCGCCGGGTTGATCGTCAGCTTGGCGATCAGCTGCGGCCAGGTCAGGTGGCCCGGCTCGACCAGGGCCGTCACGCAGACCGGCAGCAGTGTCTCCAACCCGATGATGCCGTTGGGCGCCTGCTCGAAGGGCCGCGCCTTCTTCGCCGCCGCGTGGGGGGCGTGGTCGGTCGTGATCACTTCCAGGGTGCCGTCCTTCAGCCCCTCGATGATCGCCGCCACGTCGGCCGGGGTCCGCAGCGGCGGCGCCATCTTGTAATTCGTGTCGCGGCCGCGCAGACATTCGTCGGTCAGCGTGAAGTGGTGCGGGCACGCCTCGCCGCTGACGCGCGCCCCGCGGCGGCGGCCGCGGCGGAGCAGATCGACGCTCTCGGCCGTCGAGACGTGCAGGATGTGGACGCGGCCGCCGGTCAATTCGGCGAGGGCGACGTCGCGGTAGACCATCACGTCCTCCGCTGCGCCCGGCATCCCGCGGACGCCCAGCGCCCGACTGACGGCCCCCTCGGCCATGATGGTGCCGTTGGACAGTTCGGGGATTTCCGCGTGGACCAGGACCGTCCTGCCGATCTTCGCCGTCTCTTCGAGCGCCTGCCGCATGATCGCCCCGTTGAACACCGGCGACCCGTCGTCGGTGAAGGCGACGGCGCCCGCGTCGGCCAGCGCGCGGAAATCGACAGCCTCCGTCCCCCGCCGTCCCTTCGTGACGCACGCCGTCGGCCAGACGTTGGCTCGGCTCGCCTCCCGGGCCTTGCCCAGCACGAATTCGACCTGGGCGGGACTGTCGAGGGGCGGCTCGGTGTTGGGCATGCAGGCGACCGAGGTGACGCCGCCCGCCAGGGCCGCCGTCGTGCCGGTGGCGACCGTTTCGTCTTCCTCGCGGCCCGGCTCGCGCAGGTGGACGTGCATGTCGATGAGGCCCGGGCAGACGATTCGGTCCGCCGCGTCGAGGGCCTGATCGGCGACGGCCCCGGGCTGTGGGCCGATTCCCAGGACGCGGTCGCCGCGGAGCCAGAGGTCGGCGACCTGGTCGATCCCCTGGGCGGGGTCGATAATGCGGCCGTTGCTGATGCGAAGGGTCTTCATGCCGGCAAGCCGAGACCGTTGCCCATCTGGAACGCCTGGGCCAGGGCGCCGGCCGAGAAGACGATCGGGTTGGGTTGGGTGCTCGCGGTCGCCAGCTGCGCCAGCAGGGGATTAACGGTGGTCCCCTGCTGCTGCTGGGTCAGGGAGGCGGCCAGTTCCTCCGCCGCCAGGCTGCCAAGGCCGGTCGAGTCGGTCGAGTTCACCGCGCCGAGGAGCAATTGCGTCACCAGCAGCTGCTGGACCCCAGGCTGGTTGGCGGTCGGCCCCACCCCGAGCGTGTTGAGCAACAGCAGGTCGAAGACCGTGTTGGTGAGGCTGCCGACGGCCCCGCCGCCGGTGGTGCCGTTGGCCCCGCCGCCGATCGTGGTCAGGGTCGTGTCGAAGGCCAGGGGCCCGAGTTGGGCCAACACCTGCCCGAGGACGCCGCCGAAGGCGCCGAGGGTCGCCTGGTTGGTCCCCGTCACGGCAGCCGCGGCAGTTGCGTTGGCCGTGGGTTGCAGCCGGGCGGCCGCGTTGGCAGCGAGTTGAGCCTGGACGAGCGCGTTGGGCTGGGTACTGGGCGTGGAGAAGTTGATCGGAATGATGGCCATGGCAGTCCCTCCACCAGGGCGAGCGGGGGCCCGCGCTCCCGCTCGCCGGCTGGGGTACTGCCCTTATTGTATCAACTCAGGCAACGGGCAGGGCAAGTTCTTCCTGCGGTTGCAGCGGGATGA
The DNA here is from genome assembly GCA_035266225.1 of Gemmataceae bacterium. Taxonomy (GTDB): domain Bacteria; phylum Planctomycetota; class Planctomycetia; order Gemmatales; family Gemmataceae; genus DATFNV01. The sequence goes on along the minus strand of DATFNV010000071.1, from coordinate 1,708 downwards.
CGTCGTCGCCCTTGACGCGCGCATGGAACTCGCAGTCGCACTTGGGGCAGAGGAAGGTGACGACTCGCTTCGCCGGCACCGCCGCGGCCCAGGCCCGCTGATCGTCGTGCGGCAGCAGATCTCCGGACCAGTGGCAGCCGAGACGGGGGCAAGTAACCCAGTAGCTGGTCAACATGGTCGGCCTCCGTGAGGTGAAAAGAGTAGACGACAGGTACGCACAATTCTAACAGCGCGTACCTGCCGGCGGCAACGGAAATGTGGAAAGATTTTCCGGCTCGGTTCACGGGGAGGTCCGCGGGTCGCTCATCCCCTGGCGAATTTGAGGGCCTTGTCGAGCTGGTCAACGACCGCGTCGAGGGCTTCGACGGCCTTCGCGCGGTGGCCCTTGTAATCGTGAGCGGCCTCCTTCAGCTCGGTCCGTGCTTCCTTGGCCTCGACCAGGGCGTGGCGGATGTGCGGGTGATTGGCGTACCCTTTGTAGGCGTCCTTGCCGGGGTCCACGCCCTTGACGTTGTCATCGACCGCCTTGAGGGCCTTCTCGACCTGGGTGATGGCGTCGTCCAGTGCCTCGAGGGCCTTCGCGCGGTGGCCGCCGAAGTCGTGCCTGGCCTCTTTCAGCTCCGTCCGCGCGTGGCGCAGCTCGTAGAGTGCGGCGTGGAGGCGAGGGTGTTCCTCGGCCGCGGCACGGGGCGCGCCCAGGCCCAGCACGGCCAGGGCGGTGAACACGGTGGTCACGAGCAGGGAACGAGTCATCACGTCAATCTCCGTCTGGGGTAAGGGTGAATCGAGGGCGGCGGTCACTCGGCCGCCTCGTCCTCGGTCAACAGCCGTCTCAGTTTCTTCAGGCCGCGGTGCAGCAGGCCGGCCGCGCCGGGGCGGGTCGTCCCCAGCATCTCGGCCACCTCGGCCAGGGGCCTCTCCTCCAGGTAATGCAGTTCGATCACCCGACGTTGAGCCTCCGGTAAGGCGGACAACGCCCGGGCCACCTGGAGCATGCGTTCTTCGCGGATCGCCTGCCGGCTGGGCGTGGAGCACCCGCCGGGCAGCAGCCGCTCCAGGCGCGACATCGACTCGGCCATCTGCGCCTCCAGCGAGCGCTCGCGCCCGGCGTCGCGCCGGGCCGCTGTCAGCTTGCGGATCTCGTCGGCCAGGTTGTTCGTCAGCGCCTGCTTCAACCAGGCGGCCTTCTGGGCGTCGATGGCGCCCGCCAGTCGCGACCCGGCCTGGAACGCCTCCAGCAGCGTCTGCTGAACGACGCCCGACAGGTCGAGTTTGCCCTGCCAGCGGGCGTCGCACTGGACGCGCGCCAGCACGGCGAGGAAGTCGCGGAAGCGTTCCCAGTCGTCGGGTCGTTCCGTCGGATTTCGGGTCATCGGTGGCCCTCTCCTTTCTGAGCGTGGTTCCGGGGAGAATGGAGCGCGCGCGGGGCAAGAATTCTTGGACCAGGACACAGGTAACGGCTCACTATAGCCCGTTACAGATGACCTTGCACCAGTGACCTGGCAGCTTCCGGCTGGATTGCAGGTTGTTTATTGATACCACGAGTGCAAGGTCATCTGTAACGGGCTATAGTTCTTGGTAAGTTCGATCTGCTGGCCTGGCGCGCAGGGCCATTGCGGGGGCGGCGGGGACTGGGCTTGGGCTTACGCCGCGCCGGCCCTCCCTTACGCCGGCGCGGCCACCACACCCTCGCCGCGCCCACCCCCCG
>DATFNV010000070.1:0-2583 GCA_035266225.1 Gemmataceae bacterium | reverse complement strand
GGGACGATGGTGTAGCAACCCCGTCATGGCAGCTGCTCCCCCCATCTTTGTCCACCCCGGATCGACGTAAACCGTTGGCACGAAACGCTCCATAAGCTGGACGATCTCCTTGCCCGGCAGGTGAAGCAGGTCGCCGGCTAGCGCCGACGGCGCCCTCTTTCCTCTGTTCCCCGACCCCTGCCGGGCAAGCCGGCAGGGGTCGAGACGAGTGCGCCGCGCCCCGATCGTCTAGCCCGCCGACCTCCTTCACCTGCCGGGCAAGCCGGCAGGGGTCCAAACAGAGATCCCTTGACTCCACACCAGCGCCCGGTTCAGTCCGGGTCGGGAGAGAGTTGCGTATCGGTGCCCGTCCTCTTCAGGGCACGCAGCTTGGCACGGAGTGTGGTGCGCGAGATGCCCAGCATCTCGCTCGCCTTCACCTGGTTCCCTTTCACGTGCCGCAACACCGTGACGAGGACGACACGGTCCATTTCGAGGCTAACGCGCCGGTAAAGATCCAGTTCCCCGGCGCGCAGCAGTCCCTCGGTGAATTCGGCAAGGCCTGCCAGGTAAGCGTCGGGCGTGAGCGGCCGTGTACCCGATGGGGCCGGGTTGCCGCGCAGGTTCTCGGGCAGGCAGTCCAGCGTGAGCACGTCGCCGGAACCCTGGATGATGGCATACTTGAGGACGCTTTGCAGCTGGCGCACGTTCCCCGGCCAACTGTAGGAGAGGAGACACCGCTGCGCTTCTGGGGCGACGGAATGGACGTTGCGGCCCAGGCTGCGGCTGAAACGGGGGAGGAAGTACTCGATCAACAGGGGGATGTCCTCACGACGTTCGCGGAGAGGGGGGACGCGAATGGCGAAGACGTTGAGCCGGTAGAGCAGGTCCACGCGGAACCGACCGGCGGCTACCTCCTCGTCCAGTTCTTTGTTGGTGGCCGCAATCAGCCGGACGTCCGTCTGAATGGTCTCGTTGCCGCCCAACCGCTCGAAGCGCTGTTCCTGAAGGAGCCGGAGGACCTTGGCCTGGGTGGCGGCGCTCATGTCGCCGATCTCGTCCAGGAACAGCGTGCCGCCGTGCGCTTGCTCGAACTTGCCGATGCGGCGGCGGTCCGCCCCCGTGAAGGCGCCGCGCTCGTGGCCGAACAGCTCGCTCTCCAGCAGGGTCTCCGGGATGGCGGCGCAGTTCAGCGCCAGGAACGGGGCCGCAGTGCGAGCGCTGTGGTGAAAGAGGGCGCGGGCCACCAACTCCTTTCCCGTCCCACTCTCCCCCAGGATCAACACCGTCACGTCGCGCGGCGCCACCCGGCCGACGGCCTTGTACACCTCCTGCATGGCCGAACTGCGCCCGACGATGCGCTCGGCATCCTCGATCTGCTCCTCGTCCCCGAACACGGCCGGGACGTGGCGGAAGCGACTCAGCTCAAGGGCTCGCTGCACCACCTCGCGCAACTGGTGGAAGTCCACCGGCTTGAGCAAATACTCGAAGGCGCCGCGCTTGGTCGCCTCGATGGCGGTTTCAGTGGCGGCGTAGGCGGTGATGATGATCACCGGCAACCGGGGGTCGAGTTCGCGGATGCGGTCGAAGACCTCGATCCCCGACGTGTCCGCAAGCCGGACGTCCAGGATCACGGCGTCCGGGCGAAACTGCCGGGCCAGTTCGAGTCCTTGCCGGCCCGTTTCCGCCACGGCGACTTCCAGCGCGTCGGACTCGAACTGTTTCTTGATCGAGTAGCGAACGTTGGGCTCGTCATCCACCACGAGAAGCCGTGCCATGCTTAGCTCTCCTGCTTGCTGCCGGGCGGCGCCGCCCGGCAGCGGCGGGAGGGAAGCAAATGGCGTGCCCGGTCGGCCTGGGATCGCTCCCAGCGCCGGCGAACGTCAACTGCACAACACGGCAACCTGCGCCGCGGGCAGCCGGAGGGTGAAGACGGCCCCGCCGCCCGCTCGGTTGGCCCCGGTGAGGGTGCCGCCGTGGGCGGCGGCGATGCGCCGGCAGATCGAGAGTCCCAGGCCGAGGCCGGTCTCCTTGGTGGTGGTAAACGGGTCAAAAATCCGCTCTCCCAGGGCGGCCGGCAGGCCGCTGCCCTGGTCGAGTACCCGAAGCGTCAGCCAGCTCTCCCCTTCCCGCTCGAGTGTCACCGTGATGGCACCCCCGCCGGCCATCGCGTCCAGCGCGTTCAACACCAGGTTGAGCAGCACCTGGCGAAATTGTCCGGGATCGACGGAGGTGATCGCTGGCCTTGCGGTGCTGGTGAACTCGATCCGGGTCGAAGCGGCCGCCGCCCGGCCGGCGACGAACGCGAGGGTTTGCTCGATCAGAGGGAGGACGTCCAGGGCGCGCTTCTCGGGCTTCGGCGGCTGGGCGAAATCGAGGAACGACTGGACGAGTTGCTCCAGGCGTGTGATCTCCTCTTCGAGGACGCTAAGGTCCCGGCTGCTCAGGCCGGGGGCGGCCCAGGCATCCGCGCCGCCCCCCTCGCCGCTGGCCCCGGCCTGGGCGCCCTGGACGAGGAGCTTCATCGAGGTCAGAGGGTTCCGCAGCTCGTGGGCCATGCCGGCGGCCAGCTGACCCACGGCCGCCAGCTGCTCGGCCAGGAGG